>JABFSA010000085.1 GCA_013140775.1 Acidobacteriota bacterium
GTCTTCCGGTCAACCGCGTGCCGGCGAGGATCGGCACTTCCGCTCCGCTATCGGACAGGCCGATGCGCCGGCTGAAAAAGAGTCGTGTGTCGCCAGACGCGTTCTGCCGGCCACCCCCGCCTCCTCCGCCTCCACCGCCGCCGGCGGCAAATCCGCCGCCGCCCGCACCAAAGAGGAAGATGCCGGAGTTTTCGAGAAAGAAGTCTCGCTTCTCCGGAAAAAAGAGATTGAATCGAGAGAGGTTGATTTGCTGCTCGTCGGCCTCGGCCTGAGAGAAATCGGTATTGACCGTGAAATCCCACGTGAGGCCACTTGTGACGCCGTACTTCACGTCGAACCCGGCATCGAAGTCGCCATCCGTGCTCGCGCGCCCGACAGTATTGGAACTGCCGAGCGCATACGGCTTGACACGGATGTTCCTGCCTGGCCGCAGGCCTCGCAGGTCTTCAACCGTGCCTGCCAGCGATACCCGCGAGATGTCGTAGATTCGAGGAATCGGCGACCAGAAGCTGTCCTCGTTGAGGCGCCTCACTTTGCGCTCGAAGTTCAATCCCCAGGTTTGCGTCTCAGCGCCATTGAACTTGAGGGTCCGAAACGGAATCCGAATTTCTGCTATCCACCCTGTCTCGGTAATCCGCGTTGCCACGTCCCAGATGCCGTCCCAGTTCGCATTGGTCTCGCGTCCTTCGTTCGACATCTGGGCGTCCCATTTCGCGCCCGCGGGATTGGTGGCGAACTGGTAGCCATTGCGTTCGTCGTGGAAGGTGTCGAGGAGGATACGAAAGCCGTCGCTGCCGTCGGTGTTGTAGTCCTTCTTCAGGTCGTTGACGATCAGACGTCCGGGCTCTTCGTCTTTGGCGAACACCCCGAAGTACAGCGCGTCGTCGTCATACAGCACACGCACCTCGGTGTCGAAGCTCGCCGGCTCTCCTTCGCGAGGGTCGCTCTGGATGAAGCGCTCTGCCACGGGCGCGGCGCTCCATGCCGGTTCATCGAGCGCACCGTCGATGCTGATCGCACCGCCAGTACGCACTGCCGGCAGACGACGTTCCGACCGAGCCGTTTCATAGTTGACGGAGGGCGCTCCCTGCCGCGCCTCGACTGGTGCGGGGAGAAGGCCGAGGCCTGCAAAGACGGTCAGGACCACCGCACAGGCGGTGCCTCTACCTCCACACATTCAAATTCTTCCTTCCGGACTGGGCCAGGGACATCGCGTCGCCCCTCAGGCCGGCCAATCGTACCATCGCCTGAATGAGTCGCCTGAAATGCGGTGAGGACAGCGATCGCCGGAATGGCGATGGCGTCCCCACAGGGATTCGCGCCCGCTCGAGTCGAGCCAGGGGCGAGACTCGGTGTGACTGAAGACGAGTGGGGGCAGCCAGATTCCAGATTTGGAATCTGGCGTCCCCACAGGGATTCGAACCCTGGTTTCAGCCTTGAAAGGGCCGCGTCCTAGGCCTCTGGACGATGGGGACCGCTAAGTGAAGACACCCATTGTGACACAACCGTTCGCGATTCCCGGCTGTCTCACGTCAGAGTAGACCGAACCGGCAACATCGATCTTCAGCGTTGTTCGCTGCAGAGGACCTGCACGGCCCATACCCCGCGTGTGGTATCCCCGTTGGTAGACCAATTTCAGGCGTCACGGTCCAGACCACATTCGGACTACAATTCGCGGCGTCTGCACGGGCCCGGCAGCGAAGGGACGCTCTGTCTTACGCGCTGGTGGGCATGAGGAGGAGGCTTATGCGTCAGTTCACGACGCCTATTCTGTTAGGCACGGCGCTCGTGGTGAGTTATCTCGCCATCGACCGCTACATTCCGATACAGGCCCAGGGTGGCGGTCAGCAAACGTATGCTGCCATCGCCAACGACCTGGGCTCGCTTGAACCAACTGGACCATACGAGGTCGTGCCGAACTGGCCGAAGGATCTCAGCACGGTCCCCGGAAAAGAGAAGTGGACATGGGGTGCCGGCCAGGGCGTCTTCGCTGAGAGCCCGGATCGCGTCTATTACATTCAACGCGGCTCGCTCCCGGTGATCCCACCGCAAGGTCGCGGCGGCAAACCGATCGAGGCACCGTGGGTGGCCCCGAATCTCACGTTCCCGGTGGCAAATCTGTGGCGCAACGCCACGGGCGCCAGCCCACCCGGAGCGCTCTTCAAGCCGGGCACGGAAGAGGCCGGAGACGATTCCGACAGCGGCATGAACGGCGTGGACTTCCTCTGGGAGAACTGCATCCTCGTCATCAACCGCAACGGCGACATCATCGAGAACTGGAACCAGTGGGACAAGATGCTCCGCCGGCCGCACTCGGTGTACATCAGCCCGTACGATCCACAGAAGCACGTCTACGTCGTGGACGACTATCGCCACGCGATCTTCAAGTTCACCAACGACGGCAAGCAGCTGGTGAAGACGATCGGCACGCCCAACGTGCACGGGAGCGACTCGACGCACTTCTACCGTCCCACGTTCATGGCGTTCAACACCGACGGTAGCTGGTACAACTCAGACGGCTACGCCAACACGCGCGTGGTGAAGTTCGACAAGAACGACAACTACGTGACGGCGTGGGGCGAGAGAGGCACGAACGCGGGCCCGGGCGCCAAGCCGGAGACGCGTCCGAACTACTTCAACAACGTGCACGGCGTTGGCGTGGACGTTCAGACGCAAGAGGTGTACGTCAACGATCGCGGCAACCGTCGCATCCAGGTGTTCGACAAGGACGGCAAGTTCGTCCGCATGTGGAACATGAATCCCGGCACCTCGGGGATCGACCTGCACTTCGTGTATCTCGACTCCGAGCGCAAGGTGTGGGTGTTCGACCAGACCACCCAGCAGCTGGCGCAGCTCGATCGCCAGGGCAATCTGATCTATGCCTGGGGCGGATTGGGTGCATGGCCGGGCGCGCTGTTTGGCGTGCACGGGATCACCGTGGACCAGGAGAACAACCTGTACCTCGCGGCCGTCGGACGTGGCGGCGTGCAGAAGTTCCGTCCGCGCCCGGGCGCGAATCCCAGACTGCTCGTCGGCAAGATGACGTACTCGGCCTGGAAGTAAGTCTTTAGCGAATCGCACAATGCCGGCGGACACCTCACGGTGTCCGCCGGTTTTTTTTGTGATGCACGAGTCCGGCTGAAGCCGGACACTACGTTGCGGTAGCTACGTCGTCCGGTTCGACAGCAGGAAGCTGCGGACGTGTCTGACCGCGACCGGGATCTTGTCCGGCGTGTCCTTCCACGGATACATGCTCAACTGACCTTTGGGCGCGAGCATCGCGCTCTCAAACGCCACGGCCAGTGAGTGCCCCGCGGTGTCATCTGGCATCACGAGCACCGGCGTCTGACACGTCTTCGCGAACTCGCGCGTGGCGGTGAACACGAAGTCAGGATTGTTCTTGAACATCTTCGTCAGGAACTGTTCGGTCATTGCGGTCGTGATCTCTGGGCGCCGCTTCACGAGTGGCGCAGCCCATCCGGTCAACTGACTGTCGTACAGCGCGTTCGGCAGTTCCGGCCGGAACCCGACCGGCTGCGCCGGCACGGCGGCGACGACGCGGTTGGGCGCGCGGCGCATGAGGTTCCAGATGAACGGCCCGGCGATGCAGAAGCCCAACACCATGAACTTGTCGATGCCGAGGTGATCCATCAGGCCAAGATGGTCGTCGGTGTATGAATCCCACGGCCGATCGACTTCCAGTGGTCCAGTGGACTGACCGGCCGAGTTACGCAGGTCAGAGTAGATGCACCGGAACTCTCCCTTGAGCGCCTCGATCGCGTTGAAGGGATTGCCACCACGGATGCCTTCGATCGTCGAGCCATTCAACCCGCCACCAGCAATGAGCAACAGCGGGAAGCCGGAGCCGGTCTCGTCGTAGCGGATGCGAACGTTCCCCTTCTGATAGAACTTGCCGCCTCCTGCGTTTCCGCCACCGGCCTGCTGTGCGAGTACTGCAGGCCCGGCGGCCATGGCCGCCGCAGCGGCGGCGCCGGTCTGCAGGATCTTGCGTCTCAGTTCGTCCACCATCAAGTCCTCCTCCCGGCTGGGCATTGCACCTCGCGGACGAGACTCCCTCGTCGTCGGGGTGCGATGCCGCCGGTGCACCCGGACTATAGCCCAATCACTCTGTCGTGGGGTCCAGTCCGGTCCGGCTTCCCTCGACTACGCTCGGGGCAGGAAAGCCGGACCCCACGACAGAGCCGTGCGCGGTCCCTAGTGGGTGAGCGCCGCGGCTTGATGCTGGTAACCGCGCGTCTCGTAGCCCACGACTGTCACCGCGGGCGCAAACATCAGGATCACCAGGCAGACAGCCATGCTGACACCCGACATCGCCGCGGCAACGGCAGCGGCGACAACAGCTCCCGTGGCGCTGATCATCCAGATGTGGAACAGGTCGAAGCGCCGCACGAGGTAGTAGTAGATCCCGTAGATCAACGCGAGAAAGATGGTCACTGGTACAGCGACGACGAGGACGGTCGCGAGCGGGCTGATGTGCGCCTGACCCTCGATGAAGTAGGCCGCGACGTGCAGCCCGGCGCCGGTGGCGACGATCGCTGCGATGAGCAGCATCTGGCTGTAGCCCCAGACGAACGAACGTTCGCGGTGCGCATGCAGCACGGGCGCAGACGGCAGCATGTAGTAGACCCACCACATGCCGAAGGTGAGACCCGTGCCCGCAATCCCGACGAGTGCCGCATCCAGCGTCCAGCCCTGTTGTTCCACGATGGCCGAGAGGGCGGCGACCGTGCCTACCACTCCTTCACCGAGCGCGATGATCGCGAAGAGGCAGTAGCGTTCGACGATGTGATGGGCGTGCCAGGGTGTGCCTCCGTCGCGACGCTCCGCGATCATGGGGCCCGCGAGTTCGACGAGGATGAGCAAGCCGCTGACGGCAAACGATGCCGCGACCCGCAGGTCGGCAAACATCTGCGCGATCCATCCAATCTGCGCGAGCGAGATAGCGGTGGCGTACGTCAGGCACGCACGCCGCCGCGCGGGATCCTGCCGGGCCGCGCGCAGCCATTGAAACACCAGGGCGAGACGCATGATGACGTAACCAAGCACCAGGATTGAGGTGTCCAGGTGCTCACCATGCTCGATCGAAGCAAACATCCGCGGCAGACCGAGTGCCAGCACGAGCACGCCAATCATCTGCAGCATCGTGACGACCCGGAAGATCCAGTCGTCGGTGTCGTAGGCAGAGGCAAACCAGGAGAAATTGATCCAGGCCCAGCAGATGGCGAAGCTCCCGAAGCCGAAGCCCAGGAGGCCCACGCCGTAGTGCCCTTCGGCGAGCGCATGAGCGAGCTGGGACGCCGCGAGGCCGAAGGCGATCACGAAGGTCAGATCGAAGAGCAATTCGAGGGGAGTGGCGACACGATGGGCCTCGTGCAGATCGCGGCCTCCCATGCGACGCGAATGATGGTGGAGGTTGTCAGCGGTGGGGGGCGAAGAGCTCACGCGGGGATCCTTCCTCTGGACACGGAGTCAAAGGATCGCACGAAGAAGGGGCGGAATGCTCCAGTCGTGGTTGAATGACTGGAGCGACATGAGCAAGGCCTTCACGAAGGAATCCGATACCGAAGACGACGACCACGAGCAGGATGAGGCGGCTGACGAAGCCGCACATGCGCCGCTCGCGGGCGTCAAGAACTACATCACGCCAGCCGGTCTGCAACGGCTGAAGGACGAACTGCGGTTCCTCCTCACGCGTGAACGCCGGGCGGTCACACAGGTGGTGGCCTGGGCGGCCAGCAACGGCGATCGCAGTGAGAACGCCGACTACCAGTACGGCAAGCGGAGGCTGCGCGAGATCGACCGGCGCATCCGTTTTCTGACCCGCCGAATCGATGCCGCGGAGGTGGTGGATCCCGAAGCGCCCCGGAGTGGCCGTGCAGCGAGCCACGCGTTTTTCGGGGCCACGGTGCGGTATGCGAACGCCGCCGGCACCGAACGCGTCGTGAGTATCGTCGGCCTGGACGAAGTGGATCTCGACCTCAACCGCATCAGCTGGATGTCGCCGCTCGCGAAGGCATTGACGAAGGCGGGGCCCGGAGATTCCGTGGTGCTGCGCGCCCCTGGCACGACCGAGGAGCTGGAGATCCTCGATGTGCGCTACGAACGAATTCCCGTCGAGCCCTTCAAGGCGCCGCCGGGCGCCGAGTCCGCGCCGAAGGGTCCTCGCAGCGCCGGGTAGCGGGCGGGATCCGCCGCGGATCGTGCCGGCCTCTATCTGACTGTAAAATTGTCCGGCTAAAGCCGGACACTACGCACAAGTGCAATCTGCTCTAGAAGGACAGTCGGACGATCAGACATGAGCAAAAAGACAAAAGCACGTCGGGTATCCAGGAGTTCCGCGTCAGCATCCTCGCTTCGATCATCGCCGAACTGGCCGCTCCTGGCCGTGAGCGGCGTGGGCATCGCGTTGACCGCGTATTTGTCCTGGGCTGCCTTCAGCGGCGGCGGTGTACGGGGATGTTCGGCCGGTGGCGGCTGCGACGTCGTTCTCAACAGCCAGTGGGCGACGCTGTTCGGTCTGCCGACGGCGTTCTGGGGACTCCTCGCCTACATCAGCCTGGCGGCAATTGCGTTCATCAGGAAGGCAGAGACCCACTGGTTGTACGCCTGGACCGTGGCGTTGGTGGGCGTGTGCTTCAGCCTGTACCTCACCGTGGTGTCGTTGACGATTCTGCAGTCCGCGTGCCCCTACTGCCTGACGTCACTCACGCTGATGAGCGCGGCACTGGCGCTCGTGGTGTGGCAGCGGCCCCCGGAGCTGGCGCATCGGTCGTGGGTGGGTCTGGCAGCGGGAAGAGCAGCGCTCGCGGCCGTGGTGATCTTCGTGGTGCATTCGAGCTATGCCGCTCCACAGGCTGAGCCGATCGGGCCCGAGGATCCGAAGATTCGCGCCCTCGCGGAGCACCTCAGCGAACAAGGCGTGATCTTTTACGGCGCCTCGTGGTGTCCGCACTGTCAGGAACAGAAGAGGCTGTTCGGCGCGTCGGTGGTGCGATTGCCGTATATCGAGTGCAGCCCCGCCGGACCGAATGCGCCACAGGCGCCGTCGTGCACCAGCGCGGGTATTCAGAGTTATCCGACCTGGGTTATCGGTGGACAAACGATCGCAGGAGAAGTCCTGACACTTGCCCAGCTCGCTGTGGCCTCCGGATTCCCGGACGCGTCGAGCTTCCAGTAGCGCGGCTGCGCGTCTACATGTATCTCGGGAGGAGAAGCGGATGTCTCGACTGACACGGCGAAGCTTTCTCGGTAGCGCGGTGGTGGGTGCGGCCGCCGTAGACGCCTTTGCGCAGGGACGCGCGGGTGGCGCGCCCGCAGCCGCTGTTCCCGTCCCTGACGGCGTCGCGATCCAGAAGGACGTCGTCTTCGGGAAGGGCGGTGCGATGGACCTGAAGCTGGACATCTATTCGCCCAAGCCTGGGACGTCGAAGCGCGCGGCCACGATTCACGTCCATGGCGGCGGATTCACCGGTGGCAGCAAGGACACCCTGAACGAGCGCATCCTGCCTTTTGCGGCGCACGGGTATGTCGCGATCGCCGCTCAGTACCGTTTGCTCGGGCAGTCACCGTGGCCAGGGATGCTCGAGGACGTCAAGGCCGCCATCCGGTGGACGCGTGCGAACGCCGCGAGACTCGACATCGATCCGGCACGCATCACCCTGGTGGGCTATTCGGCGGGTGGTTTTCTGGCGCTCACCGCCGCTGGTACCCAGAACAAGGCAGACATGGAGGGCAGCGGGGGCAACGCTGGCGCCGGAACGCAGATCGATCTGGCCGTCGCTTTCTATCCGGCGGTTGATGCAGGTCCGCCGGGATCGCTGTCGCCTGCGACGTACGTAGGCCCGAATTTCCCTCCCACGCTGCTCCTGCACGGCACGGCCGACACCACGGTGCCGCTGGCGAGCAGCCAGCGCCTCTTTCAGCGACTGCTCGACAGCAAGGTCCCGGCTGAACTGCACACGTTCGAGGGCGCGGAGCACATCTTCGATCGGGATCCCGTGCTGGCGTCGGCGTGCGGCGACATCGCGGATCTGTTCGTCCGCCGGCAGCGCGCAAAGGCGCGGGCCTAAGACTCGCTATACGGGGTGGTTGGCCTTCAGGAACGAGCGGATCTGCCGCACGGCAAGGGGAATCCGCTCTGCGGGTTCCTTCCAGGGAAAGATGCTGACCTGGGCGTTCGGCGCAAGCAGCGCGGCTTCCATCGCCACCTTGTAGGGATGCGCGGGGATATCGTCCGGGAGTATCAGTACCGGCGTCCGGCAGGACTTCACGAAGTCGCGTGTCACGGTGAACACGAAGTCGGGATTGCTGCGGTACATCTTCGTGATGAAACGATCGACGGTCGCCATCGTGATCTCAGGTCGTCGCGCGACGAGCGCAGGTCCCCAGCCCTTCATGTTGTTTTCATAAAAGAGATCGGGCATCTCTGGTCTGAACCCGCTCGGCTGCGCGAGCACCGCGGCGACGACGCGGTTGGGCGCTCGTCGGAGGAGATTCCAGATGAAGGGCCCGCCAATGCAGAAGCCCATCACCATGAACCTGTCGATGCCCAGATGGTCCATGACGCCCAGGTGGTCATCGGTGTAGGAGTCCCACGGACGATCGACCTCGAGCGGGCCTGACGACTGACCGGTGTTGGCGTTTCGCAAGTCCGCCGCGATACACCGGTACTCTCCCTTGAACTCGCCGATGACGTCGAACGGTGTATTCAACCCGGCGATCGTGGAGTTCAGACCGCCGCCGGCAATGAGCAGCAGTGGGAAGCCCGAGCCGGTCTCCTGATAGTGGATGCGGACGTTACCCTTTTCGTAGAACGGCATGGCCGTGTCTCCCTTCGTCGGTTGTGACGTCCGCGCCCCGGTGCCGCATCAGTGCACCGCGATGGGCGCGACAGTTGATCCGGTCGCGCCCTTGAGCTTCAGCGGTTCGACGATGAACGCAAACTCGCGAACGCCTTTCTGAACCAGCTCGTCGAGCTTCAGGCTTTCGATGAGGTAGATCCCGTTCGACACGAGCAGGATCTGGTGCACGGGCGAGCTGAGCTTGGGATTGGGGTTGGGGTTGACTTCGACGCAGCATGTGTCAGAACCCACGATCATCGGGCTCTGTTGCGCCAGCCACGCGGCCGCACCGACGCCGAGGCCTGGCTGGGTCTGGTAGTACCGCACGTCGTCTTTGCCCCACAGCTTTCCGTAGCCGGTATGGACGATCACGGCATCACCAGGTTCGAGGGTCATCTGTTGCCGCTTGAGGGCGTCCTGAAGATCCTGCGCGGTGATTTCATAGCGATCACCGAGCATCTCGACGCCGCGCAGGCCAGCGATATCGAGGAGGACGCCACGCGTGAACATGCCGCCCGCCTTCTCGATGCCCAGTTTCGAGAAACCGGTGCGGGTGGCCAGCTCGTCCATCTTGAAACAATTGTAGAGACCGTTGCCGATCGACTGATGCGAGAACCCGTCGATCTGGGTCCCGACCTGGCCAAGCTCGGTCGTCACAACCTCCTCGTTGCTGCCACGGTTATTCGACCCGGGCGGCCAGTTGGTTCTCTTCAGCTGCTGGCTGAAGATGCGGTCGCCGTAGAAGGGCATCCCGGCAAACAGGGGATAACCGAGCTCGATGACCTCGCCGGCTTTGATGAGCCGCGCGGCTCGGAGCACCGTCTCTGGCTTCATCAGATTGGCAGCGCCACGCTCGTCGGCGGCGCCCCAGCGCGACGGGCATCGTTCGGCGTCGGTGGGCGGGGTCCAGTCCTGTGCGCTGGCTGGTGCGCTGTCAAAGGAGAGCGCAAAGAGCAGCGCGAGAACGATCACGCGTGGTATGTGCATGTCGGCAGATCGAAGAATGAAGTCGTTTGGTTGACTCAGCGTGCGGTGGCCGACCCCGGGCCTGCTGATGCAGGAGCGATGAGGGGATCGTTCGCGATGAGTTTTGAAACGATGGCCTCTGTCTCTCCCGTGTCTTCTGGTGCGGGTGCCGGGCGCAGCATTCTGGTCAGTGTCAGGACGACGGCGAAGACCACGACGGCGAAGAGGACGAGTTTCAGGTTGCGGTTCATGGTGCGCTCCCTCCGGAGTCGCTGAGGTTGACGGCCTCGAATGCGCAAGAATATCCCAGGCAACGTTTTGAGAGGCTATATCCGGCGAGGTCTAGTCGATGCGCGCTAGCTTTGGGTTGTGGGCTGGCATTAGCCTGGCGATGCTGTGCGCGGCGGCGGTCTGGCAGACACCAGTCGGCGCTCAACGCGGAGGCATGTTCATGGGGTCGCCCGATGACCCGGCTATCGCGTATTCCACAGCACCGGTCAGCAACGTCATCGACGACCTGAACAAGAGACTCGAAGCCGGCACCGCGAAACTGACCTTCGATGGGCGAAGCGGGTATCTCCAGTCCGCCATCGACGCGCTGGCGCTACCGGTGGACTCGCAGCTTCTGGTGTTCTCGCAAGCGAGTCTTCAAGGCCGCCTCATCGGGCCCACCAATCCTCGATCGATCTTTTTCAACGACCGCGTGTTCCTGGCGTGGGTGCGTGACGGTGACGTGCTCGAGGCCGTTGCTCATGACGAGAAGGAAGGCGCCGTCTTTTACACGCTGGCGCAACGCCCCGGCGAACGGCCGACCTTCGAGCGAGAGTTCAAGTGCCTCGCGTGCCACATGAACGGGGACACGTCCGGTGTGCCGGGACTCCTGATGTTCAGCACGACCCGGGACAGCGATGGCAGGAACCTCAAACTTGTGACGACAGACCATCGAAGTCCGATTGCCATGCGATGGGGAGGATGGTTCGTCACGGGAGATAGCAGAGGAGCGGGCCACAGGGGCAACCAGGTGCCGGCGTTCGAAACACAGCCGGCGGGAAGTCTCGCGTCTGTCACAGGGCTGTTTGACGCCGAGGGCTATCGCGGCGCCACGAGCGACATCGCGGCGCTCCTGACGTTCTCTCATCAGACGGAGATGATCAATCTGCTGACGCGCGCGTCCTGGGAGGCGCGGGCAGCCGATCCGGCCCTGCATCCAGACGCGCCCGGAGAAATGGCGCTCGTCGAAGTGGCGATGAGCGTTGTTGCCAACGAGGTCGTGGACTACATGCTGTTTGTGGATGAGGCGCTGCTGCCGAATCCCATCGCGGGCGGGTCGGGGTTCACCGAGCGGATGTCGGCACGTGGGCCACGGGATCGCAAGGGACGGTCGCTGTATGAGCTCGACCTGAACAGACGGCTGCTGAAGTACCCGTGCAGCTACCTCATCTACTCACCGGCGTTCGATGCCTTACCGCCGCTCGCGAAGGCGCCGATCTACAGGCGTCTCTGGCAGGTATTGTCGGGGGAGGTCGGCGAGCTTCGATATCGCGGCCTGTCTCTCGCAGATCGCCAGGCGATCGTGGAGATTCTCCGAGACACAAAGCCAGATTTACCGCCGTATTTCACGGCGATTGTCAGGTAGATCTCTCGGCGTGAAGGTTCGATAACCACGAAGGCACGAAGAAATCGAAGGTACGTAATCAGGGCCCTTCGTGGTCCTTCGTGCTCTTCGTGGTTCTTTCAGTCGCCCTGTCTGTTGACCTCTATCGCCGTGCGGCCATCACCGGCGCGAACTTCTGAATTCGTTTCCCGGTATCAACTTCACCCGTGTACACGTTGCCGCGTGAATCCGTGGCGACCGCGTTGGGGAAGTGCAGTTGTCCGGCGAGACGGCCGTTGCCGCCGAAGTGTCCAAGCGTCTTGCCGCTCTGGCGATCGACCATCCAGATCACGAAGTTGTGTCCGTCCGCCACGAACAGATACTTCTGCTGGGGATCCTTGGAGATGGCCAGCTTGTACATCGTGCCGCACGGCGATCCTTTCACCGCCGCAACGCCACCGCATCCGCGCGCCGGGGTGTTGGGTGAGACCATGATGTCCTGCAACCACTTGCCCTCGGTGGTGAACACCTGAATCCGGTTCTGTCCACGCTCGCCGATGTAGACACGTCGATCCTTTGAAATCTCTACGAAGTGCAGCTCCGGAACAAAGTTCTTTTCCTCCGGAGGCGGACCACCGGTCCATGTATATCCGGGGATCGGCTGGTTCGAGACTTCGCTGAGCGGCATGCCGTGCCCGCCCCAGCCGCGCTTGTAGGCGCCGGTCGAGGCGTCGTACACGACGACACGCTTCTGCTGAATGATGTAGAGCTCGTTGGCGACCTCATCGAGCTGGAACCGTCCCTTGTTCACCAGGTACGACGTCTCCTGGTTGTTTTCCGGCATCTTCGCTTGCTCGGGTGTCGGACGATGACCGAAGTCCCACACGAACTTGCCGTCGCGGGTGAACTTCAGAATGCTGTCCTGCGCGTTCGTGCCGCTGATCCACACGAAGCCCTTGCTGTCTGCAATCACGGTCTGCAAGCCGAGCGGCCACGCCGGGTGGTGCTTCGGACCACCCCACGAGTTCAGCACGTTGCCCTGCTGATCGACTTCAATCACTTCCGGACCACGCACGCAGCACAGCACAGGCGCCGGATTGCCGTCGCCACCGATCTCGTCCTGTTCCGGCGCGTTGGGGCGATTCAGAAACCAGACGTGGTCCATGTGGTCAACGGAGATGCCGGTGACCTGCTGCATGCTCCATCGGTTGGGAAGCGGCTTCGGCCAGAACGGATCCACGCGAAACTGCGGAGCGCCGCCTTCGTCCATGGCCTGGCCCGCGATCACCTGTGCGCGGCCGGCGGTTCCGGCAGCAAGGGCCAGAATCGCTACGGCAGCGAGGACGACCGCCCGTACCGGCCGTCGTCGTGTCGTTATCGTCGTCGGTTACTGGTGAAATCTCATCAGGATGTTCCCTTCTGTTTGCGCGCAAGTGAATGAAGCACGTTCCGGGGCGCCCCGGTCGAAGGTCAAAGGCGCCGTGATTATAGAGCAGGCCCAGACGCCAGAAACCGCCAGCATTGAGACGTGGCACACCCGAAGTCGGTCGTATACTGCTAGCCGCAAACTGGAGGTGTGAGATGCCAGGATCAGGTCAAATCCGAGTGGTCGTCGCGGCTATGTCGTTGTTCGCGTTCTCACACGCGGTGATGGCCCGGCAGCACGCCTACCAGATGAGCGACAGTCACTTCACGCTTGCGAATGGCCGGATTGTCGGATCGACCGCGGGGATCACCATCGATCGCGACGGGTCGAGTCTGTGGGTCTTCGAACGATGCGGCGGCATGAACTGCGTCGGGTCGAACGCCGCACCGGTGCTGAAGTTCGACGCGTCGGGCAAGCTGGTCCGGAGCTTCGGCGCAAACCTCTTCGTGCGACCGCACGGGATCCACATCGATCGCGACGGGAACGTGTGGGTCACCGATGGAGAAGGGCCAGATGGCAAGGATCCCCGGCGGGATGGGAAGGGCCACCAGGTCTTCAAGTTCACTCAGGACGGCAAACTGCTCCTGACGCTGGGCAAGGCGGGCGTGGCCGGGACAACGTCCGACACGTTCAACATGCCATCCGCTGTGCTCGTCGCACCGAATGGTGACATCTTCGTTGGCGATGGACACGGCGGGAACTCGAACGCGCGCGTGCTCAAGTTTTCTAAAGACGGCGCCTTCATCAAAACATGGGGGAAGCGGGGAAAGGCCCCGGGAGACTTCGAGCAGCCTCATGCGCTCGCGATGGACTCGCGCGGGCGGCTGTTCGTGGGCGATCGCGGGAACAACCGGATTCAGATCTTCGATCAGAACGGTACCTTCCTCGAGGAGTGGAAGCAGTTCGGCAATCCCAGCGGCGTGTTCATCGATCGCAACGACACGCTCTATGTCGCCGACCACACGTCTGACGAGACCGTGAATCCAGGGTTCAAGAGAGGCCTCAGAATCGGCAGCGCCAAAGACGGGAAGATGACGACGTTCATCCCGGATACCGACGCCGAGAACTTTCAGGAAGGCGTGGCTGCTGATACGAAGGGCACGATCTACGGTTCCTTGACCGGTGGTCCGGCGCTCAAGGGACTGGCCTTGAGGACCTACACAGTCGCGCACTGACCAGGTGTCCGTTCAGGCTCGTCAGTTCTCACCGTGGCGTTCACGGCGGTGCGTGCCAGTGCACGGATTCTGACTGAGTAGCCTACTCCCCGCAGCGAGCTCCCTCGATAACGGGAAACACACCTATGTCACGCGACTCCAGACCCCGTCGAGGCAATGGACCGGCGATTTCACCCATGGCGCTCGATCGCCGGGCTCGAAACCGGCGGCCCAATCCCGAATGCCGTACCTGTCAGGCCGACGCTGCACACGTGCGTGCAACCGTTCGCAGTTCCTCCCGCGTCATCTTCAAGTGCGAGAAGTGCGGCGGCGTCTGGGAGCTGGACGTCCCCAAGCGAGGCTCCAGCCGCTGGTAGCGGCGATCGCAAGGGCTCGGATTGTGTCGTCGGCGCTACCCAGGGTCCGAGACGTAGAATGGTGCCGATATGACGCTCGTGTTTGAACAGATCCGTCCAGGCGGCGATCGCAATTTCGGCTACGTGCTCGGGGACCGCGATACACAGGAATGCGTGTTGATCGATCCGTCCTACGCGCCTGAGACGTTTGTCCAGCGTGCGAAGGATCAGGGTCTCAGCGTCACCCATGTGATCAACACGCATGGACATCCCGATCACACGAACGGCAATGAAGTCGCCGTCGAGATGAGCGGTGCCCCGCTTGCGGCGTTTGCTGACTCGGAGCTCGTGAAGCCGCATGTTGGACTGCGCGATGGCCAGGAGATTGCCGTCGGCAGCTTACGTCTCCAGTTCCTTCACGTGCCGGGACATTGCCCGGATCACCTGACCATCTTTGAGCCGTCGTGGGGAATTCTGATTACGGGTGATCTCCTGTTCGTTGGCAAGGTGGGCGGGACGAGGAACGATCCAGACGCGGAAACGGAATGGTACAGCCTTCAGAAGGTCTTGAAGCGATATCCCGACACGGCCACGGTGTGGCCTGGACATGATTACGGCGCCCGGCCGAGCTCGACGATCGGCCTCGAGCGGGCGACGAATCCATTTCTCCTGTGTCCGGATCTGGCCGCGTTTCTCGCGCTCAAGCGCGAGTGGCCTGGCTTCAGGCAGCGTCTGGGTTTGAAGTAGCCCGCGAGGTCAACGCGACGGGCACGCGTCGGGCAGCAGCTGATAACCTTCAACGTCGATCACAACCTGGTTGTACATCGGGTCGCGCACAGCGTCGCGCGGGGCCGTGCCGCCGATTCGTATCCGGCCTCCCATGAAGGTGACTCCGCCCGGACCAGCCATGTCCGACTTGCGCACGAGTCCCGTGACCTCGATCATCGACAACTCGCGGCGCTTGATGTCATTCAGGATCTGCCTGGGGCCAGACAGCCGAAAGCGGCGGCCCGGCTGAATGTCGCTCTGAGTCACCTCTCGACCCTCGGGGATTCCGACAACGAAGGCGCGATCACGCGCGCATCCGGCAATGATGATGCGGCTCGAGTCGCCGGGAACAGGGCGTTCCTGGGCTGCGACTGAGCCAGGCCCGAGCGCGAGCACGGCGATGAGTCGTACGAACCATCGGACTGCCGGAAGATGCGCACGGGACAGACACGGCACGTTCGTCATAGGCGCCACCGCACGCTGGTTCAGCGTAGTTGCAAGTGAAGTAAGCCTGACTCTCGAGCGTACTGTACATCACGGATGGGGGTTCCAGTCGGGCTCGAATAGAAGGGTCGCCGGACAAATTGACAAACGTGCAGTCGAGGTCTAAGGTGAAATCAGATCCATTGAACGTCGCTCGACGTTGGGGGCAGATGGGTCGCACGAAACAAGCCCTCAGTGAGAGAGAAGGGAGGGACTCCGTATGATGTCTACTGCGGAAGGTGCTCCACCGATTTCACGACGCTAGAGGTCAGGGGCATTCCTTTGTCGAGGAATGCCCCTTTCTCTTATGAGCGGGACTTGCTGAGTGTCTTGCGAGTCGTGTTGAGCGTGAACTCGAGCGACTCACGCGGAATGCTCGTGACGAACGGACCGATCATCCAGCCAAAGCCAAACGGAATGCCTCGCGTGAGCGAGATTGATTCGCACTGCACGTAGGTCCCGCCGTCGCGCTCGAGAAACCGCCAATACGTGTTGAGTCGCCACATGTACCCGCCGTCCTGGCCGACCGGAAGCTCCCGCTCGCCGGGTGTGCCGGCGTCCTCGACCTGAGAGATACGCGTGCTGTAAATACGGCTGCGTGCGCGATCAGGGCCGTCACGCACGAACTGCGCGTCGTGCTCGGAGTTGACGACGACCGTGATGACTTTCGTCATCGAGAACCTGAGAAAGACCTGGAACCGCTCGCCCTGACGATTGAGCACCCGCGACTGCACGACAGCAGGACGGTAGACGTCGGCGTGGCGGTTGTAGTCCTGCAGCAGGGCGACAGCCTCATTCACGGTCGCTCCTGGCGCAAAGACGGTGCCCACCCAATGATGGACAAGGCCGTCGGGGATCGAGATCTCTCGACGGCCATCGAGCGTCGTCAGCCGTTCGATGAGCAGCATGCCCGCGCGCAGATCGGCGATGCGGCTTTGCCGTTGCGCCGCTGGCAAGCTGTCCACCCACAGAAACGCTGACTGCGCGGCGGTGCGGGCCTCGGTGGCTTTGACGTAGCGATCGAACGCCGCCACCGTGTGAGGCTGGAGCTCCGCCGAGCCGGCTGGTGTCGTCACCAGCAATAGCAGCATCGTTGCTGTCGTTCTCATCCGTGACTCCTTTCCGGGCGTGGGTCCGCGGCCGAGAGCGCGATGGTGTTGCGCACCGCCGAGATGGCAAACACCACGAACATGCCGACAGCGCCGATGAGCGCCCCCAGGTCGAAGAGGCGGATGGCGCCTGACTCGCCGAACGTGACCCACGGATTCACGGCCGCCCTGATGGCGCCTATGGCAATCAGGATGCGGAGCTCGGTCGGACCGATCCCCATGAAGGACATTCGGAACACTCCGGCTGCGTGGGTGGCGAGGTACGTCTCTGCGGACACGAGGAGGAAGCCAGCGAGTGCGAGCGTCGCCGGCAGCGGGCTCATCAGGCCGGAGCAGGCGAGGCCACCAAGCAGAAAGGTTGTTCCAGCCAGGTCGATGACGTGATCGACATAAAAGCCGTAGCGCGGCCGCTGCTGATTGCGGACCCTGGCAACGGTGCCGTCGAGGCTGTCACCGAACCAGTTGATCGCGAGGGCCACAAGGACTCCCACCACCGCCCAGGAACTCAGAGGGTAGAAGGCGAAGGACACGCCTGCCGCGGCCATGGCCACCAGGCCCAGAGATGACAGGTGGTCGGAATGGATGCCTGACGGTAGTCGTGTGGCTATCCACACGAGGGTGCGCTTCTCGGCGGCGGCCAGAAGGCCGGTATTTTCACGGGTATGACTTCCGGCGATGCGGACTGGACGTTGCGACATTGTGAAATGCCCTCCAACCCGAAATGCGGAAAGCACGGTCGAAGTAGCTCAGGCCCGGTCCGAGTGCGCGAAGGTAGCCGCCGTGGTCACACGCTCGATGACGAGCCGGCCGGCCGCGATCCCCAGACCCAGTGCGACGGTCAGGACGGCAGGTACCAGGCGATCGCCGAAGTACAGAATGGCTCCGTCGGCCAGAAGAGCAAGGGCAATGACCAGATCGGCGGCCGTCAGCGGATACTTCCACCGTTCTCGCTCTTCGGTCAGTTGTGTGGTGGTGACTCGTTCCGTGAAGAGGAGATGGCTCCGCAAGACCCCGCCAATCATTGCGGCGATGCACGACGCCATGAACAGCGCCCGCGCATGACCCGCTTGCCATTCCTTGACCTGCCAGGCGAGGACGCATGCGGTCAGATACAAGGCAATGACAGCCAGCTGATGGGTCCTCCACCAGCCGACCATGTGGTCCGCCGCAGGGGCCGCGTCCTGCCTCGGCTTCGGCGCGTCGCTGGTCAGGGCCACCGTGAGCTCAACAGCGGAGGGGAACCGGCCCTCGGGGTTCTTGGCGAGGCAACGTGTGAGGATGGCAACCAGAGATGCAGGCAGGTCGCCGCGATGCATGGACGCCGGCGTCGGTTCGCTGTTGAGGATGTTCGCCATGATCCCCATGGGCTGAGCCGAAGCGAAAGGATGGACGCCGCACGCGTATTCGTACAGGACCAGACCGAGCGCGAAGACGTCACTGCGGTAATCGGCCTTCTCCCCGCGCAACTGCTCAGGCGACATGTAAAGCAGCGTCCCCATCAGCGTCCCCTGGCCGGTCAGCGTGACAAAGGATGCGGGTCCCCCAGCTGACGTTGTCACGCTGGCGAGACCGAAATCGAGCACCTTCAAACGCCCTGCGGTTGCCCGCATGATGTTCTCGGGCTTGAAATCCCGGTGCGTGATGCCGTGCTGATGAGCGAACCCGAGGGTGTCTGCCAGGGAGACAGCCGTTTGATGAATTGCCTCGAGTGAAGGAAGCGGGCCCTCTTCAATCTCGGCGCGAAGCGTACGGCCGTCAACGAACTCATGGGCAATGTAGGGGGTTCCGTCCACTTCCCCGTAGGAATACACGGTACAGATACCGGAATGGTGCTCGAGGGCAGCCGCCGCGCGAGCCTCCCGGATAAAACGCTCACGATACTCAGGGTTCGCAGCCAGTTCCGGCGCGAGCGTCTTCAGCGCGACCTGTCGTTTCAGAGACGGTTCAGTTGCGAGATAGACATGCCCCATGCCGCCCCGGCCGAGCTCGCGAACGATCGTGTACTTATCGACCACCTGACCCTCCTGAAGAGGGTGGCTTTCGGAGATGAGATCCGGCGCCTGGTCGGCGATGGGAGTGTTGAGAAAGGATCCGGACCGCTCCTGGTGTCTCAATAGCGAGAGGACGTCGGCCCGTACGTCTTCGTCCGTCTCACCCTGCTGGTCCAACCATGCGTCGATGTTCGGAGGCATCTGCTCGAGCGCGAGCTCGAACAGAGCCTTGACACGCTTCCAGCGCTCGTCAGGTGTCATCACGACGCGCTCAATTCCCGAAACAGCCAGCCCCGGGCGAGTGCCCATCGTCGTTTGAGCGTGGCAGGGGAGATGTCGAGAGCGGTCGCCGTATCCTCGATGCTGAGGCCGGCGAAGTAGCGCATCTCGACAATACGTGCGAGCTCCTGGTCCACTTCTCCGAGACGGACAAGGGCGTCATCGAGAGCGGACAGCATGGCATCTTCATGCTTCGCGGCGATGAGCGTTTCGGTGAGTGATACCCGGTCCATCCCAGCCCACCGTTTTTGCGCACCGCGGGCGCGCGCGCCGTCCACGAGGATTTGTCGCATCGCCCGCGCGGCGATACCGAGGAAGTGGTTGCGATCCACCCAGGGCTGTCCCAAACCAGCGAGACGCAGGTAAGCCTCATGCACTAACGCGGTGGCCTGGAGAGTTCGCCCTGGCCGTTCACCGCGCAGGTACGCGGCAGCGATCCGGCGCAGCTCGTTGTACACGGCCTGCATGTGGTCGTCGGCGCCGCCTCGCCCCGTCGTGTCTGACACCGGAATGGGCGCCATTGTAGTCGTACGGGGGCTGTGATTCATGTCGGCACTCGGGTACAGTGGAGCCCAACGCGTGACGAGAGTCGTGCGTCTTTTCAGGGGAGAATGTCGATGAAATCCAGAGGCGGCCGGTTTCTTTCTCTCTTCGCGCTGATGGCAGGCGTCGTCGCCGCCGGATGCTCAGGCAACGACTCGAATCCGACGGGACCGATTCTGCCCTTCGCTCCGTTTGCCCAGCAGGATCTGCGGGTGGGCACCGGTGCCGATGCCGCAACAGGCAGACGCGTAACCGTGAATTACACGGGTTGGTTTTACGACCCCACACGGCCAGAGAACAAAGGTCAGCAGTTCGATACGTCAGTGGGCCGCCAGCCGTTCACGTTCACAATCGGTCTCGGCCAGGTCATTCGAGGGTGGGATCAGGGCGTGCCCGGCATGAAGGTGGGAGGACAGCGAAGGCTGACCGTCCCACCCGAACTCGGCTACGGGGCCAATGGGTCGGGCGGCGTTATTCCCCCCAATGCCACGTTGGTATTCGACATCGATCTCATCGACGTCCAGTAAGAAAGCGCGGCGAACGACTCGCCGCGCGCAGCGTTTCCTATTTATTGTTGATTCCGAGCCCGCCTCCCCGACCTGCGCCGCCACCTCTGGCGGGGAGTGGGGGAAGACGGTTGGAATAGATCTCGTTGTACCGAACACGCCGTCCGTTCTCATCCAGGAAGCTCAGGTTCTGCTGGAAGAGTCCGGGTGGGGGATAGTTCTGCGGTACCGTCGCGTCAACGATGTACAGCCGGTTTTCGTGAAGGTAGATCGAGGCGAACGTCCGGGTATTGTCCGAGTTCAGCAGCTGGATCATGTGACCTTCGACGAGATCGATGTAGTGCCACGCGTCGTAGGTCACCTTTGACCCGGCACGCTGGCGGTACTTGGTGGTCGCGGCCCACTGAATCGCACCCTGAATGTCGATTTGCCAGTATCTCGGGTCCGTGAAGGAGTCGGGCTTGGCAATCGCCGAGTGGATCTTTTCGGACTGGGTCTCGTCGATCACCGTGACGGTGTAGGTGCTCGGTCCCTGCCGGGCGGTATAGACGCGGCCTGGAAACACGGCACCGTATTCCGAATTCCACTTGATCTCTTGAACAGTTGGCTGACTCGGGAACGTAATGCTGAACCGGTCAACCGGACTCATGAATTCCACCCACTCCTGGGAGAAGGCAGCAGAGGGCGCGCAAAGTACAAACGTTGCGAGCAACAGTCTCATAAGACGCATGCGGTGTCGTCCTTCCGGGAAAGAGATGTGACGCGCCAATCCTCTCAGGAATGGCCGTCTGGTGCCAGACGCGGCACCCTGAAACTATAATCCTGCCCCATGAAAACGACATCGCAAATTCTCGGCAGCCTTGTTCTGGGAGGCGCCACCGTCCTTGCACAGGCACCGGCCACTCCGGTGACGATGAACAACGAGTCGCACTTCGAGCGACTGACGTATCTCAGGCACATGCGGGTGTTCGAAGCCCGAATCGCCCCTGGGGAATCGACCGGCGACTATCTGCAGGACCACGACGTGATGTCCATCGCCTTTGGCGACACGACATTGCGGTCCAGGAAGGTGGGGCAGGACTGGGAGGCGCCCCGCACGAGAGCCGCCTGGTCGGCGGAGGCCACCGCCTACACGGACGCGCCCGTGACTCACCGGGTCGAGAACACCGGCACGACACCGCTGCGGATGTTCCTGGTGGAGAACCTCCGCGATCGTGGCTGGACGATGCCCGCAGCGCTGACCGCCCCTGGGACGACGCTTCGGCAGGAGGCACGATCGTTCGCGGTCTATGACATCCGGCTCGACGCAGCGACCCCGCGGACGAATCATGTGCATCAAAACCCGAGCCTTATCTTCGTTGTGAGTGGTGTCGTGCAGGTACAAGGCGGCGGCGGTGAGTCCGAATTTCAACTGGAACAACCCGGCCGCTGGTTCCCGTCGTCGGGCCCCGATCAGCCTCATACGCTGAGCGTCGTGGGGGATAACGCGCACGCCATGTGCGTGGAAGCGCGCTGAGTCGCGCGCGGCAGTGACGTGAGCAGCAGGTTCCCCGCTGGAACCCGCTGCTCATCGCACACGTAGTGCTCGGCTTCAGCCGATCCTGGGCTTGTCAGCGACTGCTGGTCGTGGTCGCCGCCGACTTGCCGATTGTCACCAGGCCGATGCGATTGCTGCTGCTCTGGTGAATCAAGAGGTTGCCGTCCGGCGTGGCTGACATGTTGCGGACGATGCCATAGCCAGACGGGATGGCCCAGCTCTGGAACTTCTCGGTCTTCGGATCGAAGCGGACCAGCGCGTCCGGCCGACGTCTTGACTCGTTGTACCAGACCACATCGTCAATGACTTCGATCGCATAGGGATGCGTGTCGGCGCCGCTGGGCGACGGCCATTCCTTGATCTCTCCGGTCTTCGGGTTGAGCCGGCCAAGAGCACCGAGCGACGAGTTCACGAACCAGACATTGTCGTTGCTGTCGATCGCGAGACGGCGCACCGTTGTTTCGGGCCTCGGCAGGACGTGTTCCTTGATGGCCATGGTGACCGGATCGAGCTCCGCGACTTTGTTCGAGCCGTTGTAGGACACCCAGGGGACTCCCTTGGAGTTCATCCTGATGCCGTAGGGGAGCGCCCTCGGTGTCGGCACGGTGACGAGCTTGATGTCGCCGGTCGAGGTGTTCATGCGGCCGATCATGTTGCTCTGCTGCAGCGTGAACCAGAGCGTGACGCCGTCGTGGCCGAACGCGGGCGTGTGCGGATCGCGAGCGTTGGGATCGGGCATCTTGAAGACGGTGACTTCGCCGGTCGCGGGGTTGAGCTTGCCGATCGTGCCGTTGGCGTTGCCCGTGTACCAGATGTTTCCGGCTCTGTCGTTGATGATGCTGTGCGGACGCGCCGAGGGCGCCAGCTTCCATTCCTTCATCTCACCGGTGCGAGGATTCAATCGGCCGATCAGGCTGCCGTACTGCCCCGTCCAGAAGATGTTGCCGTCGGCCAGCTGTATCGGATCGCGTGAACGCTGACCAAGGGTTGGAGTGATCCACTCCTTGAACGTCACTGACACCGGACCCGGAACGATGACTGGTTCCCGGCCTGGTCGCGGAGGAAAGTGTGTCGCGAGATACTGGGTCACCGTCGCCGCCTGATCCTCAGGCAGCTTGATCATGGTGCTGATGAGGTCCTGCCAGCGCTCACGCGTGTATCCAGCGGAGCCCGTGATCATGTTGACTCCGTGGCACACACCGCACCTGGCCTGAACCATGTCTTTGCCTGCGCCATCGGGAAGCGCGGCGGCCTGCTGACCTCTTCCACCCTGTCGGCCTTCCTGGCCTTGCAATACGCCCGTCAGCGCTACCGAGAACACCGCAACGGCAACTATGAGGCTGGGCAATCGAAGCATGATGCGTCTCCTGTCGAGTTCAATGTCGCACGCGTCTGGGGCGGTATCGTAGCACCTCCCCGAAGGGGCGGACCCACGGAACTTTCACGAGAAATCGAGCGATGTCAGTGTCTGACGGTGGGACGAATGTTGAGGGTTTCCGCCAGGTCACGTGAAGGCCTGGCGCTCGGCCTGGAGGATATCTGCTGTTGGGCGAGAAAGGCGTGGGCGTCTTCAACGGACAGAGGGTGCGAGAACAGATATCCCTGGGCGTGTGGGCACTCGAGCGCTGCCAGGCGTTCGGCCTGCGCCACGGTTTCGACGCCTTCCGCGATGACGCCCATGCCGAGCTCCCTGGCCAGGTTCACGATGCTCGCCACAATCGGTGCGTCGCTGTGACGCTCGCCGATACGGCTGATGAAAGAGCGATCGATCTTCAGCGCGTCGAGGCGGTAGCGATGAAGGTAGCTCAACGATGAGAACCCGGTACCGAAGTCGTCGAGATAGAGCTCAACCGGGATCGAGCGAAGCTCGTCGAGGCGCGCGACGACCTGTTCGGAACCGTTGACGAGGAAGCTCTCCGTGATTTCAAGCCTGAGGGTGCCGGGCAAAAGCCCGGTGGAAGAGATGGCTTCCCGGACCTCGGCGACGAGAGTCGGCCGATCGAACAGCTTGGTCGAGATATTCACTGTGAGAGTCAGAGGCCGTGTGAAGTGACGCTGCCACTCCGCCACCTGACGACAGGCCTCGAAGAGTACGAGTCTGGTGATCGGTGCAATCAGGCCGGTTTCCTCGGCAACGGGAATGAAGTCGATGGGAGGCGTCATCGACCCATCCTCACGCGGCCACCTGATGAGCGACTCAAACCCGCACACGTCTCGCGTCTCCAGCTCGATGATGGGCTGATAGTGGACAACGAACTCCTGTCGTTCGATCGCGCGGCGGAGCTCTGTTTCGAGCGTCAGTCGTCCGATTGCGGACTCGTGCATCGACGGATCGAACGTCTGCGTCTGGGACCGGCCTTGTGCCTTGGACCGGTACATCGCCGTGTCGGCATCGCGCAGGAGCTCTTCAGGATCCTGGTGATGGCCATTGCTGAACGCGACGCCGATGCTGACTGACGCCCAGATCTCCCGACCCTCCAGTTCGAAGGGCGCGCGAAGAGTGGTGTGCAGTCGCTCGGAGATCACCGACGCCACTGGGGACTCACCGACGTCATCAAGGAGAATGGCGAACTCGTCGCCACCGAGGCGGGCGAGCGCATCGCCGGGCCGGAGACATTGCAGGAGCCTTTTGCCAATCGCGACGAGGAACTGATCGCCGATGACGTGTCCGTAGCTGTCGTTGACCAGCTTGAAGTGGTCGAGATCGATGAACAGCACCGCACACACGTAACTCGCCGAACGTCGTGTCTTGGAGAGCGCGCGCTCGAGGAGTTCTGAGAAGAGCGCTCTATTGGCAAGCCCTGTGAGACCGTCGTGAAGGGCGGCGTGCTGCAGGTCGTCCTGCACCCGGCGCTGGTCGGTGACGTCGGTCTGCGACCCTGCGATGCGAATCGGGACATTCTGCTCGTTCTGGACGGCGACGCCTCGGCAGAGCACCCATTGGTATCGTCCGCCCTGATGGCGCATCCGATACTCGTGTTCAAAGTGAGCGGTATGTCCGGCCAGGTGGCGGTCGAGCACACGACGAAGGTCCGTGGCGTCATCGGGATGCACGTGCCTGAACCAGTCGTCCACTCGCTGAATGGGAACTTCAGGCGGCAGCCCAAGCATCAGCTTCCAGCGATCTGAGACGTAGAAGGCGTTGGACGTCAGATCCCAGTCCCAGAGTCCATCGTTCGAGCCGGCGGCGGCAAGCGCGTAGCGTTGTTCCGACTCCCTGGCGGCGCGCAGCGCTTCGACGGCCTTCTCGTGAAGGGCCTGCATCTCGCTGTGATGTGTTGTCTCGGCGGCAATCCGATCGAGATAGACGCGATAGGAACGGAACGTCAGGTAGACAGGTGCCGCCGCGAGAGGAATGAGCCAGCCCCAGCCAAGCGTCCACGCGGCGGCCGCGGCGGTTGCCGCGCTGGCGCCCACGAAGTAGCTCGGTCCGGTCCAGAGAAAATCGCCGTACCAGACTTTCCAGAGATGCCGTCGGCTGGACAGTCCGATGACTGTCGCAACGAGAATCGAGTTGGCCAGGAAGTAGCTGAGCACCGCCACGAGCAGCGGCACGAGCATCGCAAGATCAAACACGCCGAATCGGCCACCGGCGAGCGCGAACGCACGGCCAGTGATCTGGACGGTCAGTACCAGAATGGCAATGTTGAAGATCGTCCGGTACGCAGGATTGGTGTGCGACGCCTTGTTCGTGGACTGGGCCCAGCCACTGAGGAGCGCCACGAGCATCGTGGCATCGGGACCCAGCAGCAGGAGCGATGCGAAGTCGATGGTGTACGCGATCGAAAGGTTAGAGGCGCTGTTTCCAATGGGTAGCCGAAGCTTCTGCCGGGAGGCGATCGCGGACGCTGTCGCGAGCGTCACCCAGAGCGGGAGGTGCGGGAGCGTCTCTGGCAAGCTCGTCACCAACACGATGGCCGCCGCGGCGACAGTGCCGCCAACAAAGAGGCGCGCGGACCAGGGAAGTGACGTCAGAGATTGCCTCGCCAATTGAGCTCGGGACCCGACTGGTTAGCAGGCACACTCGGGTACCGGGGTATCGTCGGGGGCCTATGGCGTCTGTATGAAAAACTGGCAGAAAAAGCCGCAAAAGCGGGCGACACGAGGGGCCTTGATGCCGATAGTGCGCAGGCCCGCGAGGTTCTGAGAAGGGAGGTGTTCTCAGACCGACTGGTGAGGGTGGGAGAGGCGAGCCGGGGTTACCGGCTCGCGGTCCAGTTGCGCTGCTGCCCGCCGCTCTGTGTGGTGCCTTCGATCCGGTTACCCGTAACGCGACCGGTGTATTCAAGCGCGCCCACGGTGAACCGAATCTGATCGCCGCGGAGCCGGCCGCCTGCGATCGGCGTTCCTCCCAGGGTGCCGCTCAGCATCTGAAAGTCCTGCGTCAGGTTCAAGTCGCCTTGATCGAGCTTCCAGACACCGCCCACTTTCGCCGGGACGATCCAGAGGTGTGCTGTGCACCATGCGCTGCATCCCTCAATGGACACCGTTTCATCGGGGGTCCAGCCTTCGATACCAAATGTGTTCGAGACGATACGGCTTCCTGGTCGAAGGTCGAGAAACTTCTGGCGAAGCTGGAGCATGTTGCTCGGGAGAAGGAACAGCGCGAGCACGTTGGCCTTGGAAATGTCCGCCTGATACATGTCGCCTTCGACGAACCGTGCCTTGTCGCTGACACCTGCCGCAGCCGCGTTGCGAGTGGAGAGGGCCACCATGTCGGGGTTGTATTCGACGCCGACGGATTGCGCTCCGCGCTTGGCCGCGCCAATGATGTTGCGCCCGTCACCAGACCCGAGGTCCATCACGAAATCCTGTGGTGTGACCTTGGCCAGATCCAGCATGCGCTCCACAAGTTCCGGAGGCGTGGGGACCCACACGACATCCTTGCCAGCCTGGCCGACCTCGGGCACGAATTCGGTGGTGGCCTGCGCATACGACGTGGCGGAGGCAATCAGAATGAGCGCGATGACCGTCACCGCGCGACGCAGCATCTTCGAGCACTGGATCATTGGGAACCTCGTTGGCACAGAGAGGGATTATGCCCTAGGTTCGCTCCGGCTCCCACCGGCGCCCGAAGCCGATCAAACGGTCGAGAAGCCGTTCGTACGACAGACCGCTCATCTCGGCCGATTCCGCAAAGTCTTCCCCGAAGGCAAGGTTGGGGTTTGGGTTGGCCTCGAGTACATACGCCCGGCCGCGTTCTTCGTCGAATCGCAGATCGATGCGGGCGTACCCGCTGAGATCGAGCGAGCGATACGTCCTCGTGGCGATGCGCTGAATCTGGCTCAGGACGTCCGGCGGCAGAGTCGCCGCCGCGGTCATGATGCCGTGACGCTTCTGATACTTGGTGCTCCACTTGAGCCGCTCGGTCGCAATCCTCCATCGGTTGTCCTGCACCCCCGCAAAAGACATTTCCCAGACGGGGAAGACGCTCAACCGCGTATTGCCGACCACTCCCACGTAGAGCTCGCGTCCATCGATGAACCGTTCGACGATCGCCGCCGTGCCGAGGCTGTCGTGGATGAATTGCACACGACGCGCGAGCTGGTCCTCGTTCTCGACGACCGAGGCCTGAGAGATGCCCGCGGACGCTTCGAAGAACAGGGACTTGACGATGAGAGGGAAGCGAAGGCGCTTGGGAAGCACCGCGCGGCGTCCACGTCGGACGACCGTGAACTCAGGCACCGGGATTCGATGGTAGGCCAGCAGCTTTTTCGAGAGGGCCTTGTCCCGGGCCAGGATGAGCCCCCGAGGGTTGCATCCCGTGTACGGCAGACGCAAGAGCTCGAGGTAGCTGACGACGTTTTGATCGAACGTTGTGACGCCAGCAAACGCCTCCATCAGGTTGAACACGATGTGCGGCTTGAAGTGGCCCGCGGTTGGCCGGATCGCGCCAAGCTCGTCGTGAAGGCCAAGGACGCGGACCTCGTGTCCCATCTCACGCAAGGTCTCGACGACGTCGTACTCCATCTTCCATTCGGCTTCGAGCACGTCGATACCGGTGGTGTCGTCAGGTGGCACGAGATGGTCGTGTACAAGAGCGAGGATGCGAAGAGATTTCATCAGAGGAAGATGCGGTGTCCGCCGCTATGCAGGTAGTTCATGACCTGAACGGTGAGCAGCACCGCAAACTCCTGTCGTGCCCGATCTTCAGGGACGGCGAGTCGGAGCTTCAGTTCGCGGCACCGCGCGATCATGTCTTCGAGAACCTTGTCGATCGTGTACTGGTAGATACCCGTCCAGCCGGCGACCAGTCTGCGCGTCTGCCGCCGGTTGCGCTCGATGAACTGAGCCGCGGTGATGGCTTCGGCGAACTCCGGGGCCTCGGAGAACAGGCGACGGAGATCCCTGTCGTAGAAATGCGGATACTCAACGCCGTAGTAGCGGCGTTTGTTGCGATAGTGCTGTCGTAACGTCTTCTTCAGCCGGCGCAGCGGATCGACCTCGTCTCGATTCGTCACGCGTGGAGGCCGCTGCCTGATGGACGTCATGAGCTCGTCCATGTACTCCAGCTTCTTGAGCGCGGGCCATCCGGCATAGCGCGGCCGCCATTCACTCGTCGGCGTCAGCCAGACGGCGAAGGTTTCGGCGAAGTCCTCGTCAGGGTGACTCTGTGCGTACCACGCATCGAGATGGAGTACGAAGCTCTTGCTGTAGGGCCGCGGCGTGTAGAACTCGGGGTAAGGCTCCGACGGCAGGCCGAAGATACTGCGGCGCTGACGGCGAAGTCGCAGGCGAAATGTGTTGTCGAGTGCATGGCCGGCTTCGTGGCGGAGGATGCGCATGCACCACTCGTACTCTCCGCCTTCCACTTCCAGGACCTGCGCCTCTTCGAGCTTTGCCAGCCGAGGGTGGGCGAGATAGAAAGGAATCGCGATCGAACAGGTCCCATCGGGCGTGAACCATTCGTCCGAAAGATAGAAGTGGAGCGGGGCCTGGAGGCCGCGGGCTTCCAGTTCGCGGCCAAGCTGTGCGACACGTTCGGCGAGCTCGCCCTCGATGGTGAGCGGCAGCTCGGCCAGTCGCAGGTCCAGAAGCGCCTCGTCGTCCAGTTCCGCCCAGTCCTCCCGGAGGGGAGCCCGTACCATGCCGCGATCTTATCGCGAGGGATCCAGGCGCGGAACTTGCACAAAGCTGCGCAGGCTGGCAGCGTGGATTGAGTACCATGCGTTTCGACGGGAGCGGTCCACACAGATGGTTTTGGCAGGCCTGGAGCAGGCCAATGACAGAGGAAACGATGGCGATTGCGGAACAGGAACGCGACCGGGCAAAGGTGGAGGCGCAATACACCTGGAACCTCGAGGATGTCTATCCCGACCAGATCACCTGGCGGCAGGAAAAAGACCGCCTGAAGACGACCATTCCGCGGGTGGGGACCTTCGCGACTCGTCTCGGGGAGTCGCCCCAGATCCTCGCGGAGGCGCTCGAGCTGCGCTTCGCACTCGACAAGGAACTGGCACGCCTGTACGTCTACGCCAGCATGCTGTCGGACCTGGATACCCGTGAAAGCGAACCGCAGGGGATGCAGCAGGAAATGCAGCAGCTCTATGCGGACTTCGGCGCCGAAGCGTCGTACATGCAGCCCGAGATTCTGGGGCTTGGAGGCGAAACGGTCGAGCGCTTTCTTGCCCAGGAGCCCCGGCTCGCCCCGTTCACGGTCGTCTTGCGCGACATCATTCGCCGCGCGGCCCATACGCTGAGCCACGCCGAGGAGAAGATGCTCGCCGACGCGCAGCCTCTCGCGAGCTCGGCGTCCAACATCTACGGCATCATCGCCAACGCGGACTTCCCGTACCCCACGATTACGCTGAGCGACGGCCGCTCGATCCGGCTGGATCAGGCTGGTTATGCGAGTGTCCGAACGCTGCCGGAACGACGGGACCGCGAGGCGGGCATGTCGGCGTTCTTCACCGCGCTTGGCGGTTTCCGTCGGACGTTCGGCGCAACGACGAATTCAAGCGTGCAGAAGGCCCTGTTCTATGCGCGGGCACGCAAGTACCGGTCGGCCCTTGAGGCCTCGCTCGACGGGCCAAACATCCCGATCTCTGTCTACATGCGGCTCATCGACGGCATTGCCCGACACCTGCCGACGTTCCACAGATACCTGAAGCTGCGCAAGCGCATGATGGGCATCGAGGACGACCTGCACTACTACGACCTCTATGCACCGCTCGTGGCGTCGGTGAATCTGCGGTACACACCCGACGAGGCGGAACGGCTCGTCGTGACTGCCATGAGGCCGCTCGGTGCCGACTACGTGGCCGTTCTCCAGCGGTGCTTCCGAGAGCGCTGGCTGGACTGGTACCCGTCCACCGGCAAGCGCTCGGGCGCGTACTCGAACGGCGGCGCGTACGACGTCCATCCATACATCCTGCTGAACTATCTCGGTCAGTACAATGACGTGAGCACGCTGGCCCACGAGCTGGGCCACACGATGCACAGCTACTACTCGAACAAGACCCAGCCGTACCAGACGGCGGACTACTCGACGTTCGTGGCAGAAGTAGCCTCGACGTTCAACGAGGCGCTGCTCATCGACCATGTGCTCAAGCACATCTCGGACGGACCCACGCGGCTGTCCCTGCTGGGGAGCTATCTGGAGAACATCAAGTCAACGGTGTTTCGCCAGACACAATTCGCGGAATACGAGCTTCGCGTGCATGAAATGGCCGTGCGGGCAGAGCCGATTACCGGCGACTCGCTCGCGGAGCTCTATCTGGACATCACACGACGCTTCTACGGACACGCGGATCGCATTGTCGTCGTTGACGACTACGTGGCGAACGAGTGGAGCTACATTCCGCACTTCTACAGTGAGTTCTACGTCTTCCAATACGCCACGTCGTTCACGGCGGCTGAAACGCTGGCCGCTCGAGTGATCGCCGGAGACGCGGCGGCGACGAAGAGGTTTCTCTCGTTCCTGAGCTCCGGAAGCTCGAAATACCCGATTGAGCTCCTGCAGGACGCCGGCGTTGACATGACAACTGACGAACCGCTGGATCAGACGATGCGGACCATGAACCGCATCATGGACGAGATCGAGGGAGTCCTCGGAAGCTGAGACGCAGGAAGCGGGGTCGCAGTCCGATCTAGAGGATGTTCTGTCCCAGGGCCGAGAGCGCGAGTTCCGTGGCGAGGAGCGCCGTCGCATTGCGCACGTCGAGTGTCGGGTTGACTTCGACAAGATCGAGCGCCAGGAGTTGCCCGGAGTCTGCGATGAGCTCCATCAAGAGGTGCGCTTCCCGATAGTCGAGGCCGCCTTTGACAGGGGTGCCGACTCCCGGAGCGATCGAGGGGTCGCAGACGTCCATATCGAAAGACACGTGTAGTCCGCCCGTCGCTGCAGTGGCCAGGGCAATGGCACGCTCGGCGATCGTGGCGATTCCCAGCCGGTCGATATCCTTCATCGTGAACACATGAACGCCGGATTCCCGGATCCGGCTCTTTTCGCGTTCGTCCAGATTCCGGATACCAACGAGCACCGTGTGCTGCGGCAATACCGAAGGCGAGACCCCGATAGATGCCAGCTCGACGGGTTCATTCCCCAAGAGTGCCGCGAGTGGCATTCCGTGTACGTTGCCACTCGTTGTTGACTCCGGGGTGTTCATGTCGCCGTGCGCATCGACCCAGATGAGCCCAAGCGGTTGGGCGGAGCTGCGGCGCACCCAGTGAGCGCTCGCGGCAACCGATCCGGCGGCGAGACTGTGATCGCCGCCGAGTACCAGGGGAAGGGCGCCAGCCTCAAGCGATCGAACTGCCGTGGCGTAGAGCCGTTCGCAGACCTGGGCAATCTCCCGCACGTACTTCTTCTTTGGGTCAACGGCCTCTTGAGTTTCCGGTATCGGCGTTGCGATGTCGCCTGTGTCGATGACCGCGCGCCCGAGCTGTGCGATGCGCGGGGCGATCCCGGCAATACGGCACGCGGACGGGCCCATGTCGACGCCTCGGCGGCCGGCACCGAGATCCAGTGGCACACCGATGAGATGCACTGGCTTCATGCTCATGATCTCCCTCTCGTTGCCTGGTGGGGCTGCGAGGTGTGGGATGCGATGAACGCCGCGGCACGTGCCGCCATCTCACGGCCATCGGCGATGCAGTCAGGGATCCCTATGGCTCGGAAGCCGCTCCCGGCAAGAAACAGCCCCGGCACCTGCGAAAGCCGCTGTTCAATGGTGGCGACGCGCTGAAGGTGTCCGACCTCGTATTGCGGGCTCTGTCTGGTATAGCGATAGAGCCTGCTGAAGACTGGCTCGCCCTGAATGCCCAGCGTGTCTGAGAGCGCCTGACGTGCGAGCGTGACCAATTCATCGTCCGGGCGGTCGAGTCGATTCGGATCCCGGCCACCGCCGAGAAAGCCGCGCAGGAGGGCGCACCCGTCCGGTGCGCGCCCCGGCCACTTCGATGTGACCCAGGTGGCGGCCAGCAGGGGGCTGCGCTCGGTGCGGGGAACAACGAAGCCGGTGCCATTCAAGGGATGGCGGATCTGCGAGCGTCGGTAGCCGAAAGCGACCGTCGCAGTGGACGCGTAGGGGATGGCATCACACAGTGCGGCGAGCGCGGTGTCGATTCCAAGCAGGAGTCCTGCCGCCACGTATGCCGGAACGCTAAGCACGACGGCACGCGCCCGCACTGTGCCCCGGGACGATTCAATCGTGAACCCTCCAGCCCGCCGCAGCTCGGTGACGCGCTCTGATAGACGAATCGTCCCGGCGGGAATCGCTGCAGCCAGCGTGTCTACCAGCTCGCGGATCCCGCCTGCGAGGGACACAAACGCGCCGGTAGAAGCCGTATGCGACGGCGCCCTGGGCTGCGCGCGCACAGAACGAAGCACGCTGCCTGATCGCTGTTCGGCCTCGAGCAGCCGGGGAAAGAGCGAGCGCATGGAGAGTCGCTCCGCGTCACCCGCATGAATCCCGGCCAGAAGCGGCTCCGCCAGATAGTTCAATGCCTCGGTCCCGAAGCGCCGGCGCACAAACGAGGCGATCGACTCGTCGCCGTCACTTGACGATCGCGGCACAGCGATTTCGCAGGCCATGCGGAGCTTGCCTCGCCAGCTGAAGAGCGGCGAACGCGCCAGGGCTCCGAAGCTGATCGGGAAGCCAAGGAAGGACCCCTCTGACAAGGGGCGAAGCACCCCTCCCCGAAGGACGTACGCCGTGCGCGGCGGCGTGGTCGTGACAAGACGATCCTCCAACCCCAGTTCGCGGCACAGCGCGACGCCTGCGGGCTTCTGGACGAGCAGCGAATCGGGTCCCGTGTCGACGACCCAGCCGTCGAATCGTTCGGTGTTGATGACGCCCCCAGGGCGGTCCGCGGCTTCGAGCAGACAGACCGTGAGTCCGCGGAGCCGGAGCTCATAGGCGGCTGCCAGGCCGGCGATACCGCCGCCGACGATGGCGATGTCAACGGTCGTGGCTACCTGCCTCGTCTGGACGCACTGTGAACGTACTGCGCGAGCATCTGAACATGCTCAAGGGGTGTCGAGGGCAGGATGCCGTGCCCAAGATTGAAGATGTGACCAGGGCGTCCGCCGACGCGGTCCAGGATGTCCGACGTTTCAGTGAGCATTCGTGCCGTAGGGCCCAGGAGCAACGTGGGATCGAGGTTTCCCTGCACCGCCCTGTCGGATCCAATCCGCTCCCAGGCCAGATCGATCGGAATACGCCAGTCCACTCCGATGACATCTCCACCCGCTTCCCGCAGCTCCGGAAATATCGTCGAGGTACCGGTGCCGAAGTGGATCGTCGGAACGCGACCCTTCACGGCATCGAAAATGCGCTGCGTGTGCGGTAAGGCGAACTCGCGATAGTCGGCAGGGCTCAGCGCGCCTACCCACGAGTCGAAAACCTGGACGGCGTCGACGCCCGCATCGATCTGCGCTCCCAGGTAGTCGGCCACGACCATGGCGAGACGGGAGCACAGACGGTGCCAGGCGTCGGGATGGCCGTACATGAGCGACTTGGTTCGAGCGAAGTTGTTGGAGTGTCCGCCCTCGATCGCGTACGACGCGAGCGTGAACGGCGCACCCGCGAAGCCGATGAGCGGTACACGCCCGGCCAGTTCACGCTGAATCAGTGTGATCGCTTCGAGTACGTGTGCAAGAGCCACCCGAGGATCGAAGTCACGCAGTGCGTCTATGTCGCCGGGCGAGCTGATGGGTCGTTCAAGCTGCGGCCCTTCGCCTTTGATGAAGTCGAAGGGGAGGCCCATCGGTTCGAGGGGCAGCAGGAGATCCGAGAACAGGATTGCGGCATCGACCTCGATTCGGCGGACGGGCTGCAGCGTGACTTCCGTCGCGAGATCCGGGGCCCGGCAGATGTCGAGCAGGGAGTAGCGTTCCCTGAGCGCCCGATATTCGGACATGTAGCGACCGGCCTGCCGCATGAACCAGACGGGCGTGACGTCGACCGGTTCTCGCCGGCACGCTTTGAGGAAACGGGATTCAGTCACGGATGTCCTGGGCGGGGAGACAGGCTCAAGCGGATTCTTCACGAAAATGCAGCGAATCCGAGGGGCATGGGGTTGACTTTCGGGGCACCCGACCTACGAATGGCAGTGGTGCCCGGGGCCAGAGGCACGGCCCATTGTGGAACTGTGTCGAAACCCCGTCAAGGCACGCGGGAAATCTCGTGCTATAGTCACCCCCGTTTGCTGACCTTCGAGAGGACCCGGTGAGCCCTATCCTCGTGAGGCCCGTTCGCGAGCAGCTCGAGCACGATCGGGTCATTCGGCTGCTCCAGGCGAAATACAAAAAGAAGTTCGACGTGGCGATAAACCCTGGTACGTCTCTGACGACACCGGTGTTGATCGGCAACTCCCCCTGGTATCCGGACCTCGTGCTGCTCTCGGCCGATCGCGGCCGGAAGCCTCTCGGTACCGTCGAGGTCGAGACCGCGGAATCCGTCAATCATCTGGAAGCGATGTCACAGTGGGCGGCGTTCGCGCGCCTTCGAGCGCCGCTCCATCTGTACGTTCCGGCCGCGAGCATCGACACGGCCAAGCGCCTGTGCACGGATCTGCAGATTCCGGTCGCGGAAATCTGGGCGTTCAGTTCGCTTGGCGATCAGATGCGCTTCGCGCTCGTGCATCGCAACGCGAAGTCTCCTGAGCTCAAAGGCCGTGAGACTCCAGAGCGCGCGCCAAAGCCCGCCGAACGTGCACCCAAGCCGGCCCAGCGCGCGGCTTCTTCCGCCAAGGCGACGAACGGCCGGGCGGCGCCAAAAGCGAAGAAGGCGAGCGCCGTGGCGTCCGCCAAGTCTTCCGCTTCAAAGGGGAAACCAGCGGCGAAGAAGAGCAGCGCCAAAGCTGCCGCGCCGCGTCAGAAGGCGACCGCAGCAGCAAAGCGGAAGCGCAAGTAACCCGTGCCTTTTCTGCGGGTGATCCGCGATAAGCGCGGATACGAGACCACCTATCTCATGGACTGGTACCGCGACGGTGCCCGTCAGCGATCGCGAATCCTGTACGTCTTCCGGACACCAGGTGGCGTGCGCGTCGGTCGCGCTCCGCTCGAGCCCGACGTGCTCCGGCACATCGAATCCCACTATCCCGATATCGTCTTCGACTGGAAGGGCGTGCTCGATACGCGGCAGGTCATCGACTCCGCGCCCGAGCCGCGCCGGCCCCCTCGGCGCCGGACGGAAGAGGAAACGGTGGTTCCAGCACCGCCCGCGAAGGTTGAGGCTCCAGCGGCTCCTCAGAACGCTGCGCCAGCACGACCAGCCATTCCGGCAGTCATTGAAGGATCGACGTCCGACGAACGCGTAGCGTTTCTCCTGCACTGGTACCCGATGGCGCGCGAGCGCGTGACGCAGAAGGTCTCCGATCCCGTGCGGCGTGAAGCGCTGATGGCCCTCGCGGAACGACTCAATCCCGCGTCGTGGACAGACGCCGACGAGGTTGCAACCGGTCTTCAGCAGGCTTCTGAAGCACTCGAGCGCCTCTCACGCGTCTTGACGCGCCGGCGACGGCGCTCGGGCCGGAACCGTTCGGGAAGGACGGATGCCGTCTCGACGGACGCGGGTGGCGAGGCGCCGGTGTCGGAATCGGCCGCGACTATCGACCCGACTGACCTGTCCCCGACGGACGAGTGATGGACTGGCTCGCGCCGGTCGTGCTCAAGGTCCTGTCTCTGGGCCCATGGGCGCCCGTCCTTTTTGTTCTGGTGTACATCCTCACAGCCGTCACGATGGCCCCGGCCTTCTTTCTGACCGTGGCGGGCGGCGCAGTGTTTGGCGTGGGGAAGGGCAGTGTGCTGGTGTTCATCGGTGCATCATTAGGTGCATCAGCCGTCTACGCCCTGGCGGCCCCGCTCGGGCGCACGCGATGGATGCAGCGAGTGACGGGCGACGAGCGCGTGACCGCGGTCAAGCACGCGGTGGTCGGCGGAGGCATTCGCATCATGTTCCTCCTCCGGCTTTCCCCGCTCGTTCCGTACAGCGTGCTCAACTACGCGCTGGCTCTGAGCGGGGTGCGCTATACGGACTTCCTCGTCGCACTGTTGGGAATGATCCCCGCGATCGTTCTCTATACCTACTACGGCAAGATTGTCGGGGACGTGGCGGCGCTTGCGGCGGGTGTGTCGCCCCCGCGGGGCCCGGAGTACTACGCGCTTCTCGTTCTCGGGCTCATCACGATGATCGTGTCGACCGTCATGATCACGCGAGCGGCCCGCCGGGAGATGGAGCGCCACCGGCGGACATAGCTGCCAGGGGTTGGGGGAGTCAGGTTCGCGCGTAACGCGCTTCGATCGCGAGAATCTTGTTCAGTCGTCGCTGATGCCGCTCTTCCCCTGAAAACGAGGCACTCAAGAACGCGGTGGCAATTTCAGTGGCCAGGGCGATCCCAATCACCCGGGCTCCGAGGCACAGGACGTTCATGTCGTCGTGCTCCACGGCCTGATGAGCTGTGTAGGTGTCGTGACAGACGGCTGCGCGAACCCCCGGGTGCTTGTTCGCGGCAATTGACACGCCGGCCCCGCTCCCGCACACGATCAGGCCCCGGGCGGCGCGTCCTTCACGGATGGCTGCGGCAACAGCCTCGGCGCAGTCCGGGTAGTCGACGGCCGTCGTCGAGTGCGTGCCCAAGTCGTCAACCTCGTGGCCGAGTGCCCGCAGGACAGGAATAAGGTCCCGTTTCATCTCGAATCCCGCGTGATCGGCACCAACCGCTATGCGCATGGCGTCTATTATGTGCCCTGATATACTCACCGACATGCGGACAGCCCCGAAATCTCTGGTATCGGCGGTCTTTGCCTGCTGTGCCGTTGTCGGGATGGCAGCCCAGGGGGCGCCGTCAGGACAGCCACAGCAACCGACGTTTCGCGTCGCCGTTGACCTTGTCACCACCGACGTCATCGTCCGTGATGCCCGGGATCAGTTCGTGTCGGATCTCAAGGCCGATGAGTTCGAAGTGCTCGAGGATGGAGTACCTCAAACCCTCGTCTCGCTCGTGCTCACGCACGGAGGACGCGTGTTCAACGTGCAGTCGCCTCCGCCTGCCGCCGCCCCGGAAGGCATCATCCTTCCACCTGTCCGGCCCACGAACGACGCCGCGGGCCGTGTGTTTCTCATCTTCATCGACGATCTCCACCTCGACTTCCGCCTGACGCCGCGTACGAGGGACCTGATGCAGCGGATGCTGCGCAACCTGGTCCACGACGGCGACATGTTCGGGATTGTCTCGACTGGCACATCGTCCATCTCTGAGCAGCTGACCTACGATCGCCAGGTCCTCGAGGCCGCCGTCAGCAGGGTGACCGGCAGCGGTCTTCGGCCAGAGGATTTGATCAAGACTTCACAGGGAGCGCAGGGACCGGCAGAGCTCCGGTACCGGGCGCACGTCGCCTTCTCAACGGCCTACCAGTTGATGAAGAACCTCGAGGCGCTCCGCAATCGGCGGAAGGCTGTCATCTACATCAGCAGCGGCTACGACTTCAATCCGTTCGCGACGTCGCGGCTGAAGTACCAAGCCGATCTCTCCGGAGTCAGCCCCGACGACCTCTCGGTCGATCCATTCAGCGGCGCGCGGCAAGGACAGCAGTTTGCGGAGTCCGACCTCGTCCGCGAGCTTGCCGAACTGACGCGTGCGGCCAATCGCGCGAACGCGACCCTCTACACGATTGATCCGCGCGGCCTCGTGGCAGGGCAGGACATCGGTGACGAACAGGTGGAGACCGCCGAGTGGCTCAACCACGTGCGTGAGACGCAGGACAGTCTCCGCGTCCTGGCTGAAGAAACCGGCGGCATCGCCGTCGTCAACCAGAACGACTTCGACAAGGCGCTCAAGCGGATCGATGCAGAGACGAGCGACTACTACGTGCTGGGGTATTACTCGACCAACGCGGATCCGTTGAAGCGCACCCGGCGCATAGAAGTGAAGACCAAGAGAGACGGCGTCCAGGTGTGGTCACGCACCTCGTACTCGTTGCGTCCGGTCGCGGCGGCTCAGTAAGTCCGCGGCGCTCGCGCCGCTTCATCGAAGGTGCCGCGAATCTGTTCGAACACCCGGATGACCTCTGCCACGGTCCGCGGCAGACGGCTCATCTTCGGGTAAATCCACCCGGTCTGCCGGCGTAGCGTGTGGCCCGCGATGCGCCGACAGAAAAGGGCCTCAGCCGCGACGTCTGCCGCGGCGGCCTGCCACGGGATGATGCTGATCCCCAACCCGTACCGCACCATCGCCTTGATGATCTCGACGTTCTCCGTCTCCATGACGACGTCCGGCTCGATGCGTTCCCGGGTGAAGAATTCGTCCACGAGACGACGCGTGACGGAGCCAGCCTCGAACAGGATGAAGGGTTCCTTGTCCAGATCCGCCGGGTGAATCTGGCGTTTCTTCGCGAGGGGATGCGCGGGATATGTGATGAGCAGCAATTCTTCCTGAAGCACCGGGACCGACACGAGGTCGGTGGCTTCGACCGGAAGTGTGACCAGCCCGAGGTCGGCTCCGCCCGATCGCAGCATGGCGACGGACCGGTCGGCACTGCCCACTGTGATTTTCAGATCCAGACTTGGGTGAGTGCGCCGCACCTCGGCGAGCAAGGCGGGGAAGACGTACAGGCATACGGTCATCCCTCCCACCAGCCGCATGGTGCCGTTGAGGGACTCCTGTCGCTCACTGATGCCCGCGACGGTATCCTGCAAGTCCCTGAAGACGCGGTGGCTGAGCTGCAAAAGCGACTCACCAGCGGGGGTGATGCGAATTCGACGGCCGATTCGGTGAAAAACCGCTTCGCCCAGTTCCTCTTCGAGCAGCAGGATCTGGCGGCTGATGGCCGACTGGGATACGTGAAGCTTTTCGCCCGCCGCGGTGAAGGAACCCGTGTCGGCGATGGCCCGGATGATCTCGAGCTGTCTGAGGTCCATCGGCGGAGTATACATGCGCAATGCGCATGTATCCCACACCATCCATGCGCGTGAGGAGCTAGTCGCGCTCGGCGGCCGGGCCTGGTTCGAGTGCGGCCCTGGTCCGGTTCACAGACTCCTGCAGGTAGTCCGCGTCGATCTCCATACCCACGAAGCTCACGCCAACCCTGGCGCAGGCCACCGCCGTGGACCCAAGTCCACAGAAGGGGTCGGCAGCCGTTCGGATCCGGTCGAGGCCATGGAGACGAAGGCACATCTCCGGAAGCCGCGGCGGGAAAGTCGCTGGATGTGGCCGTTCCTTTTCACGGCTCTGAATCGTCTCGTACGGAATGAACCAGGTATTGCCGCGGCATCGCAGCCCCGAGGAGGCCTTTCGCCAGCGGCCGATGTTGGAGCGATCCTGGTACTCGACTCCTACCGCCTGTCTATCTATGGGCGTCCGGCCCTCGGGTGTGAAGTGAAAGATGAACTCCTGGCAATCGTGCATGAATCTCGGGCTGTTGATGGGTTTGTAGTGCCCGACCGCGAGATCCCGCGTCAGTCCGGACCGGCTGCCGGCAAGGTCCTTTTCGATGGCTATCGACTTGATCCAGTGGATTGTGTTCTGCAGCCGCAGGTGCTGGCGGGCAGCCTGGGCCACGTCGATGGCCGTCCAGGGGTCGGCGGGCTTGGCCCCTACGTTCAGAAAGAGTGAGCCCTCCGGCGAAAGCGCCGCTGCTGCCCGTCGAATCCATTCCGAGGTCCAGGCGAGGTACGCGTCCCGTGGCATCGTGTCGTCGTACGACGCGTACCGAATACCCAGGTTGTACGGTGGGGAGGTGACGATGACGTCGAGGGACCCCTGCGGCAACTGGTCGAGCACGTCGAGGCAATCGCCCAGGAAGAAGCGGTAGGTGCGGTCGCCGGATGTGAGGGTCGTGTGCGGTTGGAGACGCGGGGGCACCGCGCAGATTGTACCGTGGAGTTGCCGGGCTTCCCGGCGGGTGGTCAGGAAGCCTTGAAGGCGAGGGCGGAGACGCGGGTAAAGGTGCGTTCGGGAGCGACCGCGTGATTGCTGCGGTGGCCGTGCAGCGAGCAGGTGGGACCCTTTTCTTCCACGTAGGTCACTTCCCGGCTGGTCGCCACTTCACGGTACTTGCCCGTGACGCACCCGCACGACAATGTTTGAAACCCAAGGAGCCGAACCAGGCTCATAACTGCCTCCGCTGAGCAGCGTTACAAACTCCGTACCACGACTACTCATCGGCGGATGCGTGCCGTCCCTTCAATGCCGATCGCAACTATCAGCAAATTCCGAGGAAAAAGTCTCGCGATGCGGCTACCACGTACGTCTCTTGTGATCCGTTATGTGTCACCGCGCGGACACGCGGTGTCTCACGCCAACACGATGGATTCCCGTCTTCAAGGAATCGGAGGAGATGAGCTCTGAGCGCGTTCGCGAGACTGAAGCGCTTTGAAGCTTTCGAGCTCGACGGCGCGCTGTCTCGTCGCGGCGAGCCGCGCCCGAACGATTCGAAACGCGAACGCCCCGTGGACCGCGACGACTGCGGCGAAGGCGGCCGGCAAAGCCAGGGACGGACGGGCGGCGAGCAGATTGAGAAGCCCCGTGCCCAGGAACAGTCCTGAAAACAGGGGATCGATGCCTCCGCCGGGAAGGGCCGGACCGACCATCATCGCGGTGCTTTCCCATCGGGGCCCGTTCAGGTCCTCCTCGTAGTACACCTGCAGATAGCGACCGATTCGTTCGGTGCCCACGTGCAGGGCGTGTACGGATTCAAAGCCCGCCACCAGCACGGCGAGAGATAACAGCGGCGCCACCACGCTGCCACCAGGGCCTTGATGAAAAACAGTGATCGCGGCCCATCCGAGGCAGCTCCCGGGAGCGACGAGCATCCGCGCCATGCCCCTGTTGGCGATCGTCTGGCGGAGAGCCGCGTACTCGGTTGCGGATAGATCAGCGCGTTGCCCCTGCGCGATGTGTCGAGCGAAATCCACTTCGGACCTCATGAGAGACTGTGCGGAATTGAGACAACCCGCGCGCAAAAACGTCACCGCCGGAGCGCGGACGTGTCAAAAAGCCTTGCGGGCTACAGTGTGTTTGCTACAATGCCGAGACTTTCTCTAACAGTCTATCGTCCAATGGTTTGGCAGTAATGAGCAACAGACGCTTCCTGAGAAACCTTGCGGCAGCCGTGCTTGGCCTGCTGGTCACGTGTGGCCTGAGCACCGCTGTTTCTGCGCAAACCACAGCGAAAACGCCTCAGAAGCGTCCCCAGGCTCGTGTCTCGAAACAGACAACTACCGCAGCTCGACCGAAGGCGGTCGCTGCGGCAACGCGACGCCGGGCCGTGGCCCGAAGCCGTGCGGCCGCTGCGGCGCGGGCGCTGAAGGAAGCGCAGGAGCCACGGTTCAAGCTTGACGACTTCGGCGCGCTGGTGCCAGACCTCAGGGCCGAGGCCGCCATTATCTACGACCCTCTCACCGGTGAAGTGCTGTGGGAGGAAAACTCCCAGAATCTCCGTTCGATCGCCAGCATCACGAAAGTCATGACCGCCGTCGTGTTCCTGGAGGAGGCTCCGGACCTCTCCGAGCAAGTCGTGGTGCAGCGAGCCGACGTATACCGTGCGTCCACGACCTATCTCCGGGCCGGGTACAAGCTCACGACGGGCGACCTGCTGAACTTTCTCCTTATTGGTTCCGACAACGCAGCCGCCCGGGTGCTCGCGCGCGTGTCTAAGCACGGTTCGGTGGGATTTATTGCGCGGATGAACGAGAAGGCTGCTGAACTCGGGCTGACTTCCACCAGCTACGCCGATCCGTCAGGGCTTCTCAACGACAACGTATCGTCCGCCTATGACATGGCGCGGCTCATTGCGATTGCCAGTGCGGACGAGCGGATCGGCACCGTGATGCAGAAAGCCAATTACAGCACCCTGATTGGCCGCCGGACGGTTCACGTCAACAGCACCAATCAGCTGGTGAAACAGGGCGATGTAGACGTGGTGGGCGGGAAGACCGGCTTCATCCGAAGGGCTGGCTACTGCCTGGCGACGCTATTGCGGCTGCCGCAGAGCGGCAAGCAGGTCGCGGTCGTGGTGCTCGGGGCGAAGTCCAACGCAGGACGGTTCTGGGAAACGCGTCACCTCTTCAACTGGCTCGCGGCAAAGGCGGGCGACCTGATCGGCACGCCGCTCGAAGCGGCAACCTCCGTCTCGAATTAGCTCGAATAACCTCGCTGTATCGCTGCCGCGTCCAGTGGCAGTGTCGCAATACTATCCACAACAGGCATGACTGGCCGGGGCGCGCGCCTGGCGTCGTACGCCTTCAGGTAGCGTGTGCACACGTCGCAGGCATACACGCGATACTGGCCATCCGTCGTGGCGAACGACGTGATCCGCGATCGGTCGCTGTTCAAACAATAGGGACACGTCAGCGGCTCGAACTTCCACCGCAACGCACAGCGGCCGCAAATCAGGTGACGTTCAGCCGCGGGCGTGATCACCGAGAAGTCAGGCTCTCCTCCGCAGAGCGGGCAATGCGCGTGTGTCCACCTGGACAGCTCGCTGCTCGGCTGCAGTACCTCGGCGCACCGCGCCAGGAACGGACGCATGGCGAGCATGAAGACCTGGTCCAGAAGCGGACCGTCAGGATCCTTGTGCGGAGTGGCGGTATTTGAACCGCCTTCGCGAACGTCGGAACGCGCGCGGTACCACGCGCTCACGCGATCGACCAGACCTTCGTCTCGCCCCATCGCTTGAACGCGGTGGCAATCATCGCTTTCCAGGGCTCCGAAGCGGCGCATGATGTCCGCCGTCTGCCGCACGATGAGACGCAGATCGGTGAGCGCGAGAGGGATGTCCTCGAACTTGAGGAGGGGCCGTGCCTCTGACTGATGTCTTGTGAAGATATCGACGGTCAGCGCGAACGATGGCAGAGGAATCCGGCCCTGCACCCGGCGCTGCATTTCGAGCAACTCGAGGTGCATGTCGATGGCGTCGGTGAGCTCCGGATGTCGTTCCCGAAGGGCACGCAGCTCGATGACTTCCCGGGTATCTGATCGACTGAGACGGGGGGTAGGTTCAGCCAATTCACTGATCATACCGGTACTGCAAAGCGGATAAAGGGCGAGCCGATAGTGCTAAGGTTGTCGTGACGTGCGCATCCTGATGGTCGCATCCGAGGCCGCGCCCTTTGCGAAGACCGGTGGCCTCGCTGATGTTCTGGGGGCGCTTCCGCGCGCGTTATCGCAACTCGGCCATTCGGTTGACGTCGTCCTTCCGAGATACCGGGGTATTACGGCCGGGAAGCCGATCGGCCGTCTGCTTGTGCCGCAGGGAGAACTTGGAGCCGCGGCTGCGGTGTTCTCGCATTGCGACGGAGGGGTTCAGACGCTGTTCGTTGAGCACCCCGCCTATTTCGACCGTGAGTCTCTCTACGGTGAGGGCGGTCAGGACTATCACGACAACGCGGCTCGATTCGGGTTCCTGTCCCGGGCGGCAGTCGAGTGGGCGGCGATATATCCCGAGCCGTATGACGTCATCCACGTCCACGACTGGCAGGCTGGGCTCGTCCCGGTGTTTCTGCGCCAGGGCGGAGCGCCGGTGTATCGGCGTGTGCCGGTCATCTGCACGATCCACAATCTCGCGTACCAGGGGGTGTTCGATCCCGACTGGCTCCCGCAACTCGGGCTGCGTTCCTCGCTCATGAGCCCGGATGCCCTGGAGTTCTGGGGCCGAATCAGCCTGTTGAAAGGGGGCATCGTCTTCAGTGATTTGGTGACGACGGTCAGCCCCAGGTATGCGATGGAGATCCAGACCCCGGAGTACGGCTGCGGATTCGAGGGTCTTCTCCAGAGCCGGTCGCGCGACCTGGTGGGGATCCTGAACGGGATCGATTACGATCAATGGGATCCCGCCCGGGATCCGTATCTTCCACAACCATTTGATGCGTCCCGGTTGGATGGGAAGACAGCAGCGAAGCGGGCGCTGCTCGAACGGGCGGGATGGTCAGCGGACGAAGCCGGGCTGCGCCGACCGCTGATCGGTCTGGTCTCGCGCATGGTCGATCAAAAGGGGTTCAACCTCCTGACCGAGCTGGGAGATACCCTCTTGACCCTCGGTGCGCGTTTCGTCGTGCTGGGAACAGGAGAGCGCAGGTACGAGGACTTCTGGCGTGCCCTTGCGGCAAAATCGCCAGGTTGTGTCTTTGCCAACATCGGGTTTGACGAAGAAATGGCACATGCGATTGAAGGGGGAGCCGATCTGTTTCTGATGCCGTCCCGCTTCGAGCCCTGTGGCCTGAACCAGATGTACAGTCAACGATACGGAACGGTGCCTGTTGTTCGATCAGTAGGTGGCTTGTCCGACACGGTTCAGAACTTCAACCGAGCCACGGGCGCCGGAACGGGCTTTGCGTTTGATGAGTATGCAGCGAGCGCCTTGCTGGACACTCTACGCCGGGCGCTTCGCACCTACGAAGACCGTGACGCGTGGCGGCGCGTGCAGCGCGCAGGAATGCAGCAGGATTTTTCGTGGGATCGATCGGCGCGGGAGTACGTCGGGCTGTATGAGCGGGCTGGATCGGGCGGCGCGCAGGGGCGCGCGGCCCACCCTTCGACCTAGGTGACCAAGCGGAGAGACAGATGGCATCCGACAAAGTGAAAACGTTTACGGACGGGAACTTCGATCAGGAAACGAAGAACGGTGTCGTCCTTGTGGATTTCTGGGCCGAGTGGTGCGGTCCCTGCCGACGTCTCGCCCCGACGGTCGACGCCCTCGCCGGCGAGTTCGACGGCCGCATGACCGTGGCGAAGCTGAATGTTGATGAGAACCCGAACGTCCCGGGACGTTTCATGATTCGCGGCATCCCCACGCTGCTGCTCTTCAAGGATGGGCAGTTGGCGGAGACACTCGTTGGCCTCGCGTCGAAGGAAGACATCACGCGCCTGATCGAAAAACATCTCTCGTGAACGCGCGAGTAACCCCTGATCGACAGGTCGTCATTGTTGGCTCAGGCCCGGCAGGCCTCACGGCGGCGCTGTACGCTGCACGGGCGAACCTGAGGCCGTTACTCGTCGAGGGCCTCGACGCTGGTGGCCAGCTGATGCTGACCACCATGGTCGAGAACTGGCCCGGGTTCCGCGACGGCATCATGGGCCCGGATCTCATGACAGAAATGAGAGCCCAGGCCCAGCGCTTCGGAACCGAAATTCTCGAGAGCACCATTACGAAGGTCGATCTCCAGAACCGACCATTCACCCTGACGCTTGCGGACGGGAAGGCCATCACGACCGAGGCCTTGATCATCGCCACCGGGGCGTCGGCGCGATGGCTGGAGATTGGATCGGATCGCAAGCTGTCTGGCCACGGTGTGTCCACGTGCGCCACCTGTGACGGCTACTTCTTCAAGGGCAAGCCAATCGCGGTCGTGGGCGGTGGCGACTCCGCGCTGGAAGAGGCGAACTATCTGACGAAGTTCGCGTCCAAGGTAACGCTCGTGCACCGGCGCGACGCGCTGCGCGGCTCCAAGATCATGCAGGACAAGGCGTTCGCGAACCCGAAGATCGAGTTCGTCTGGAACTCGGCGGTGACCGACGTCAGAGACGTTTCAAAAGGGGAAGTCACCGCGATCGAGGTTCAAAACCTGTTGAGCGGGGCCGTTACCGAGATTCCTCTCGAGGGCCTGTTCATCGCCATCGGCCACACGCCGAATACGAAGCTCTTCGAGGGGCAGATCGATCTCGACGCCACGGGGTACATCGTCACGCATGAGGGGACGCGGACCAACGTGCCCGGTGTTTTTGCGGCGGGCGATGTGCAGGATCGTGTCTACAGGCAGGCCGTCACGGCCGCCGGCTCTGGCTGCATGGCCGCAATCGATGCGGAGAGATATCTCGAGAGCCTCCCGCACCACGGGGAAGCGATCTAGTCGATCCAGCCTCCGCCGATCACGACGTCAGCCTCATAGAACACCACGGCCTGCCCGGGAGTGATCGCCATCTGCGGTTCGTCGAAGACGAACTCGGCGCGATGGCTCTCAATGCCTCGGACCCGCCCCGCGGCTGCGGTGTGACGATGGCGAATCTGGGCGGAGGAACGCCGCCAGCCCTCGGGCGCCACGCCCGAAATCCAGTTCACCTGAGACGCCGTGAGAGTCTCGCGCTCGAGTGCGGCGCGAGGTCCCACGGTCACCGTCCCAGACTCCGCTTCGATCTTCAGTACATAAACTGGCGCCGGACCTGAAATGCCAAGTCCCTTACGCTGCCCCACCGTGAAGCGGTGGATGCCGGCGTGCGTGCCCAGTGTCTGGCCAGTGCCGTCAACGATTGCCCCAGCGCGCGCGACCGCAGGCTCCTGTCTCGAGACGAAGGCCGCGTAGTCGCCGTCGGGAACGAAACAGATCTCCTGACTGTCTGGCTTGTCTGCCACCTTCAGGCCGAGCCGGTGTGCGTAGGCCCGCACGTCGGTCTTCGTCAGATTGCCGACGGGGAACGACGCGCAGGCCAGCTGGTCCTGGGTCAGCGTGGCGAGAAAGTACGACTGGTCCTTGTCTGCGTCGAGGCCCCTGCGAAGCACGAAGCCTCCCTCGGCGGATCGAGCAACCCGCGCGTAGTGCCCAGTGGCAACCAACTCGGCGTCCAGAGCGAGCGCACGGTCGAGGAGCGTCGCAAACTTGAGGTCGCTGTTGCAGTGGGCGCAGGGGAGCGGGGTCCGTCCGGCGGCATACTCGCGCACGAAGTTCGAGACCACGGTCTCCTGGAACTGCTTCTCGAAGTTCAGGATGTAATGCGGGATGCCGATCGCGTCGGCGACTCGCCGAGCGTCATTGAGGTCATCCAGCGTGCAGCACGTGCCGAACGACCCGTCTCCACCCTGGTCGTAGAGCTGCATCGACAAACCAATGACGTCGTGACCCTGCTCGACGAGCAGCGCCGCGGCGACGGAAGAGTCCACGCCGCCGGACATGGCGACAACGATTCTCATAACACGTCGTCGTCTTGCCTGGTCATGCGCGCACTGGTGTGCGTGTCAGGTGTCGAAGCTTTTCAACCAGTCCGGGAAGTACCGCTATCACGTGGTCCACGTCGGCCTGGCTGTTCGAGGTCCCGAGGCTGAAGCGTATGGAGTTCTGCGTGCGGTGCGGCGGGAAGCCCATCGCCTTGAGCACGTGAGACGGCTCCAGGGTCCCTGACGAGCAGGCCGAGCCCGTGGAGACGGCGATCCCTTCCAGGTCCAGGGCAATCAGCAAGGACTCCGCTTCGACCCGGTCGAAACTGATATTCGTGGTGTTCGGCACGCGGGGCGAACGAACCCCGTTCACGACGGTCCCAGGGACAGCGCGCAGGATGCCGTCCTCGAGGCGGTCGCGCAGCGATGACAGCCGGGCCCCGTCCTCAACCATCTTGGTTCGCGCAATCTCGGCGGCGACGCCCATGCCCACAATGCCAGCGACGTTCTCGGTTCCGGCCCGGCGGCCTCGCTCCTGTTTGCCACCGGTCGCGATGGGTGGGAGCCGGACCCCCCGTCGAATCCAGATCGCACCGATCCCCTTGGGCCCATGAAACTTGTGCGCCGAGATCGACAGGAGATCGACGCCCAGTGCCTTGACGTCCACCGGGATCTTCCCGGCCGACTGCACCGCGTCGGAATGCATCAGTGCCCCGCGCGCCTTCGCCAGCGTCGAAAGCTCGGAGATGGGCTGAATCGTCCCGATTTCGTTGTTGGCGTGCATGACCGACACGAGGGCTGTCTCCTCGGTCAGCGCGGCCGCGAGGGCGTCTGGAGACACGATGCCGGACTCACCGACCGGCAGCAAGGTGGTCAGGGCCCCCCGTCTGGCCAGAGCCTTGAGCGTATTCAGCACGGCCTCATGCTCGATCGCGCTGGCAATCAGGTGCCGTCGAGTCTTTTCGAGCGACTCGGCGGCTCCGCGGATGGCCAGGTTGTCGCTTTCCGTCCCCCCGCTGGTAAAGGTGATTTCGGACGGGTCGGCCCCAATCAGGGCCGCGACGGCGCTCCGAGCCTGATCGATTAAGGCTTTTGACCTCTGTCCAAAGTGGTGAATGCTCGACGGATTGCCGAAATCCTCGGTGAGGACCGCCGCCATCCGCTCGGCGACCGCCGGGTGAACCGGAGTGGTGGCGTTGTGATCGAAATAGATGCGCTGCACGGCGGGACCCATCGGGCATCGTAGCATCCGCCTCAGATCACGGCAATAAACGGCCTAGACAACAATTTCAAGCGACCGATATACTCCTTAGGCGCTCCACCCGCCTGATTTGCTCTATTGGCCGCGACTAAAGGCCCTTGGGACGGAGGATTTTTACGATGTGGAAACGTGACGAAGGGGTGAAGCCGGCGAGCGACGTGGCACCCAGTGCTCAGCCACCCCAGACCATGCCCGGGACACCGCAGGCGGCGCCCCGGCCCCAGATCGGGAGGGACGCAGTGAACATTGGAAAGTCAGTCGTCATCAAGGGCGAGCTCAGCGGCAGTGAAGATCTCACGATCGAGGGTCAGGTCGAAGGCAAGATCGAGCTGAAGGACAATGTCCTGACGATCGGCGCCAACGGCAAAATCAAGGCGCAGGTATTCGCCAAGGCTCTGATCGTGCTCGGAGAGGTCACCGGCAACGTGACCGCGTCGGACAAAGTTGAGATTCGCGACGGCGGCTCCGTGGACGGCGACATCGTATCGCCCCGCGTGGCCATCGCCGAGGGGGCGCACTTCCGAGGCAGCGTAGACATGCAGCGGAAAGCGGCGCCGTCAACTCAGCACGCCAAGCCCGCCCCACAGGCGGTCGCTGCAGCCGCTGCAGCCCCACAACCGGTCGCCCGCTGACAGACGGGGGGAGATGACTCTCTCCGATCTCTTCGGACGGCTTCGTAAGGACAAGGACGGGAGCGACACCGAGGCAATCGCCGCGGACGCTCCTGTCTGCCCATCCAGAGTTCTGTCACCATTTCTTGCCGGTCTTGCGACGAAGCAGCGTCCCGTGCTGCTCGATCTCGGGCCAGTCGTCGGCTCCAACGTCACCTTCTTCGGGGAAGAGGTCGGGTGCAAGATCTTCGTCGAGGATCTGTCCGCGGATCTCGATCGACACGTCAGGGAAGGCAAGGTCCAGGAGCTTCCCGCGTTCTTCGAGCGACGGTTTCCGCAGGAGTCGGAAACAGTCGATGGGATTCTCTGCTGGGACATCTTCGATCACATGGAGCGGTCCGCCGCCGAGCGCCTCGCGTCACAGTTGACGCGGCTGTTGCGCCCCGACGGTCTTCTTCTGGCATTCTTCGGAACCGCGGACCCGCGTTCGCTCCCGCGCCCCACCTACACGCGGCACGTCGTCGTCGATAAATCACACCTGCAGTACCGGCCGTATCAGGCGGCCCGACCCAAACAGAAACCGTCAGTCAACCGGGACATTCAGCGCCTGTTCGAGCACCTGAAGATTACTGAAAACGTGCTGCTCAAGACGAACCTGCGCGAAGTGTTGTTTCGCAAGCCTGCCCTCGCCGCGACCAGCTCCAGCGCGGGAACCCCCGTTCAACCTTAGGCGCTGTCCACGATGGCGCGCCCCGTAGTGGCTGTGCTGACCGACTTTGGCACAAGGGATCACTACGCTGGTACTATGAAGGGCGTTGCGCTCGACATCTGCCCCGACCTCACCTTTGTTGACCTCACTCATGACATCGCCCCACAGGACATCCTGGGGGCGGCCTTCGAACTGGCAGTCGCGTTCAAATACTTTCCAGCAGGGACCGTTTTTCTTGTGGTAGTCGATCCGGGAGTGGGATCCAGCCGCCGCGCGATCGCGGCCGAAGCCGGCTCGTATCGGTTCGTCGGGCCCGATAACGGCGTGCTCTGCCCGGCGCTCGACGCAACCGGGGAAGCTCCTGCGCTGGTGGAACTGACCGAGCCGCGATATGCCAGACCATTCGTGAGCAAGACGTTTGAAGGGCGTGACCGATTTGCGCCGGCCGCCGCCTGGTTGGCCCGCGGTGTCGATCTCAACGAGCTGGGCCGTCCGCTCACGGACTGGACGCGCCTCCAGCTTCCAGCGCCGCTGGCAGGGCCAGGGTGTATTTCCGGTCAGGTGCTGCGCATCGATCGATTTGGCAACGCGATCACGAATCTCGACCGCGCTCTGTATGAGAACTTCGCCCGTCAGGGATCCACCCAGGTCATCGCCGGTTCCGGGGGTGTCGTACCGTTGGTCACGACCTATGCGGACGCTGCGAAGGGTTCGGTGTGTGCGTTGTTTGGCAGTGCGGACTATCTCGAGATCGCTGTGAGCGGGGGCAACGCGTCCGAGCAGCTTGGTCTTGCTCAAGGGTCGGAGATCACGCTCCGGCGAGGCGAGTGACGGCATGGTGAGTTTCGAACTGAACGAGGACCACAGGCTCCTGGAACAGTCCGTTCGGGAGTGGGCACATCGCGAGGTCGCTCCGCGCATTCGTGAGCTGGATCGCGCGCATCGTTTCGACCCGTCCATCCTGCCGCAGATGGCGTCGCTTGGACTGCTGGGGATTTCCGTTCCCGCGGAGTACGGTGGCGCCGGAATGGACTACATCTCGCTCGGGATTGCGAGCGAGGAGCTCGAGTATGTCGATACGTCCCTTCGCGTGATCATGTCGGTGCACGCCGGGCTGAACTGCCTGACGTTGCTGTCGTGGGGAACGGAGGAGCAGAAGCAGCGCTACCTGGTGCCCCAGGCACAGGGACTGAAGATTGCCAGCTTTGCCCTGACAGAGCCTTCAGCGGGCAGTGACGCGAGAGGCATCGAGAGTGTCGCCATCAGGCACGGCGATCGGTACGTGCTGACCGGTGAAAAGATGTGGATTTCACTTGGCCACGTGGCCGACAACTTTCTCGTGTTCGCCTGGACCGACCTTGAAAAGAAGCGGGCCCGCGACACGTCGGGGATGAGCGCGTTCATCGTCGAACGGACATTCAAGGGGTTTGCGAGCGGAACGCTCGACCAGAAGTGGGGAATCCTCGCGGGAAATACGGGGTTCTTCAAGATGGACGAGGTTGAAGTCCCTCGCGAGAACCTGGTCGGCCGGGAGGGAGAGGGTTTCAAAATCGCCATGTTCGCCCTCGATCAGGGGCGCTACACTGTGGCCGCTGGCGCGACGGGACTCGTCAGGGCCTGCAGAGATGCAAGCGTTCAGTACGCCCGGACTCGCAAGACCTTTGGCGTCGAGATCGGCGAGCATCAACTCGTCAAGGAAATGATCGCTCAGATGGAATCTGACTATCAGGCGTCGCGCCTGCTCTGGATGCGAGCCGGATGGCTGAAGAACGTGGGCCAGAGAAATACACGAGAGACCGGGCTGGCGAAGTGGTTCGCCACTGTCGCTTCGGAACGCGCGGCCGGTGACGCGGTGCAGGTGCACGGCGCCAACGGCTACTCGGACGAATACCCGGTGGGGCGCTTCTACCGGAATTGTAAAGGCGCGGTGATCTACGAGGGAACGCGCGAAATTCACAAGATCATGCAGGCGGACTATCTGCTCGGCTACCGCACGGATCGCCCGTCGCGCTGCGAGCTGCCGGCCTGGGAGGGAACAACGAAATGACCGTGACACGCACAGTGAACCCATCAGAGAACAGCGTAGAGGCTCCCACGAACGGGCTGTTCATGGATGCCGATCTCTCGCTGGACTTTCTCAGAGTCGTCGAGCAGGCGGCCATCGCGTGTGCCCAGACGATGGGTCAGGGCGATCGTCACAAATCTGATCAGGTCGCGGTCGAAGCCATGCGCCGCGAGATGGATTCCGTGCCGATCGATGGAACGATCGTGATCGGTGAGGGTGAGCGCGACGAAGCCCCCATGCTGTTCATCGGCGAAAAAGTCGGCCGTGCGCATCTGGAGGCCAATGGCCACGGATATCCACAGGTTGACATCGCGGTCGATCCGCTCGAGGGGACAAATCTCTGCGCGACAGGCGCGGCAAACGCCCTCGCGGTGCTGGCGGCATCCGAAAGCGGTGGACTCCTACACGCCCCCGATATCTACATGGAGAAGCTCGTCGTTGGCCCGAGCTCGAAAGACGTGGTCGATATCGACGCGCCGGTTCGATTCAATCTGAGGGCTATTGCCCAGGCGCTCGGGCGCCGTGTCGAGGATCTCGTGGTCATGGTGCTGGACCGTCCCAGGCACGAGCAGCTGATCGAAGAGATTCGATCGACGGGCGCGCGCATCCGGCTGATCGGTGATGGAGACCTCTCCGCCGGCATATCGGCCGCAGTCGTGGGCAGCGGCGTTCACGCGGTCATGGGTACCGGTGGTGCCCCCGAAGGCGTATTGACGGCGGCTGCGATGCGCTGCCTGAATGGCGAGATTTTCGCGCGCCTGGTGGTCAAGACTCCGGAGCACGAAGCACGCTGCCGTCAGATGGGCATTACAGACTTCAAGAAGGTCTATCGTTCTCAGGACCTCGCGTCGGGTGAGCGGATCGTGTTTGCCGCGTCAGGTGTCACCGACGGCACCTTGATGAAAGGCGTCCGGTTCTTCGGCGATGGGACGCGCACGACATCTGTCGTCATGCAGACGCATCCCCATCAGATCCGCTTCATCGACAGTATCCAGGTCAATACGTCGAAGAATGTGAAGATCCGGTTCTAGCGGCTCGGTCCGGAGCGGTACGTCACCCTCGTGCACTCGTGGAAGCGCAACCAGGCCGCGATCACCGCGGCCGCGTTCGTGGGTTTTGCCGGATTCACGCTGGTCATGCCGTTCCTCCCGCTGTATTTCGAGGAGCTCGGTCTGACCGATGTCGGCGACATCGCGCTGTGGACAGGCATGACGCTCGGTATCTCGCCGGCCATTGCCGCCCTGACCGCACCCTTCTGGGGCCGCGTCGGTGATCGCTTCGGGCACAAGGTGCTCGTGCAGCGATCGCTCGTCAGCTTCATCCTCCTCATGATTGCCATGGCGTACGTCACTGAGCCGTGGCACCTCTTCGCCTTGCGGGCGATCCACGGCTTCTTTGCTGGTTACGGACCTCTGACGCTTTCGATGGCCGCGATGTCCGCGCCGGAAGATAAGGTGGCGACCGCCATCGGTACCGTGCAGACAGCACAACGCATGGGTCCTACATTGGGACCCGTCATTGGCGGCGTTCTGGCGCCGGCGGTGGGCATCCGAAATGCCTTTCTCGTGGCCGCGGTGTTCTACGGTGCGGCATTGGTGCTCCTGACCGCGCTCTTCCGTGAGCCCGCTCACACCAGGACCGCTGTCACCCGCCGCGGATCGACGCCGTTCAGAGAGATCCTGCGGTTCGAAAACTTTCTCCTGATCATGTTCGTGCTGTTCGGTCTGCAGCTCGTCGATCGCAGCTTCGGTCCGGTCCTTCCGCTCTATCTTGGCGATATAGGTTTCGCACCGGACGAAGTGCCACTGCTGGCCGGTGTGCTGTTTTCACTGTGGGCATTCACCGCCGCGATGGGAAACCAGTTGGCGGGATATCTTCTGCGCCGGTGGTCCCCGAGGGTGATCATCGGTTCCGCGGCGCTGAGTGCAGCCTGCGGACTCGTGCTGTTCAGCCTCTCCACCGGAGGATGGTCGCTGGCCGCGTCGCTCTCGGTGGTCGGTCTGGGCATCGGCACGTCGGTCACAACGGCGTTTGCGGCTGGAAACGCGGTCATTCCGAGAGAGGTGCACGCGACGGCATTCGGCTTTCTCACGGGCGCCTCGTTGATCGGCATCGCCATTAGCCCTGTGTTGAGCGGGCTCGTCGCGGATCACAGCATCCGGGCGGTATTTGTGGCAGGCGCCGGGGTGCTGGTCGTATTGGCCGTGGCCGTTCGCCATGTCATGGTTGACGGCGCGTCCCTCGGCGATGCGGTCCCAGTGGTGGAGGAAAGCTGACTCTTATGCGCGCGCGCCATCCGTCGGCTCGTCCGGGCTTCATCATCGCCGGACTGGTCCTGGTCGTACTTGTCACGCTGTTGGTGTTGCCCCTGCAGCGTGAGGGGACGACGACCACTGCGAAGGGATTCCCTCCCAGCCAGCGCCTGGTCGATTCGTTCATGGCGCTCCTGTGCCGGCCACCCAACGATGCGGAAACCCTCCGCTGGGACACGAAGGTGTTCACGAGCGGGGAGTTGTCGGCCTCGGTCAGGGCCACCCCCGAGAGCTTCAGGGTCCGAGCGATCCGGAAGGCGTTCGTCGATGTGCTGCTGCGAGATCCGGTGGAGGACGGCTGCTCTGAGCTCCGAGAGTGGACGGACCGTCCGACCGACGTGCGGGACATCGCCCGTCGTCTGGCCTCATCGCCCGAAGCACAGCGTGTGCAGGAGATTCGGGCCGTTCTGCGGAACAGTCAAGGTCGCGATCCGGCCGGATGGGATAACGGGACCGTCCAGCGCTGGGCGCGGAGCGGCTTCACCGCTGACGAAGTCGAGGCACGTGTGCGCGCACAACGACCGCTCGTCGGCGTGCACTACTTTGCCTGGTACGAGGAGGACAGCCGTGGCTGGGGCAACCGGGTTACGGTCGTCCCGAAGGATACCCCTCAGCCATCCCTGGGATGGTACAAATCCAGCGACGTTGGTGTGATGGACGCGCACATCAAGCAGATGACAGAGGCAGGCTTCGACTTCGTGATTCTGCAGGTCGTCGTTGAACGACCGGAGAGCTGGGAGATTGCGCACACATTCCTGAATCGATTGGAGGGCACCAGGCTCAAGGCTGTTGTGATGGTGGATGGTCTCTACACCGCGACCATCACCACCAGCCGGGCATCGATCGAGAAGGCCAGCGGAGAGTTCGCTTCCCATCCCAGCTATTTCTGGCTGCAGGGCTCACCGCTCTTCCTGCTGTACTCCGGGCGGCTCGATTTCCGCGTTCCTGGTATCACGCTCAGGAACGTCTACTGGGCCGATCGATACGCACCTGGTGAGAACACGTTCAACCCTGATGGGCTTCTGTATCCGCACGACTGGGCCTTCTGGTCACCGACGCCACAGCCGATCGTCAACGGTGTCGTGCCCATCACACCGGGATATTCGGATACCCACCTTGCGCGGTCGGAATCGATGGAATACCCCAGGGACGAGGGTCGGATGTATCGAGAGCAGTGGCAGCGAGCCCTCGCCCTCCGCCCGGAATTCGTCATCGTGTACAGCTGGAACGAGCACTTCGAGCGAACCGCGATCGAGCCGACGTCTGCATGGGGCGACCAATACCTCCGATGGACGGCGTGCTACGCCGCGCATGCGCACGCGGGACGGGAAGGCACGTGCTGAAGAGGTTCGCGAGCATTGCGGTCGTACTGACCAGTGCAATCGTGTTCCTGGTGACACAGCAATCGCCTCCAGACACTGTTCGGCGCCGGAGCGTACCGCCAAGCGCAGAACTCGTCGATGCCTACATGGCGCAGCTCTGTCGCCCACCGTCAGACGAGGAGACGCTGTTCTGGGATACGAAACCTTACAGCGTGCCGCAGCTCGTCGGAGAGATCAGGACGACAGCCGAGAGTGTTCGTTTGCGTGCCGTTCGCCGCGTCTATCTGGACGTGCTCCTGCGCGATCCTTTCGAGGGTGATTGCGAGGGACTGCGCCGGTGGGTCGATCGGCCCGTGCCTGTGAATGAGATCCGCCGCCGCCTCGGCTCTTCTCCCGAAGCGCGCCGCGTGGGAGAAATACGACGTGCCCTTGCCGATGTGGAGGGACGTGATCCCGCCGGATGGGATAACGGCAGCGTCCGCAGGTGGGTGGAAAGCGGTTTGTCACCGGCGGAGATTGGCACGAGGGTGGACGAACGGCGGCCGCTCGTGGGCGTTCACTACTTCACATGGTACGAACGGGAACGCGTTCGCTGGGGAAATGGAGGCACCAGTCTGGTTCCCGACGACACGCAGAAACCCGAGCTCGGCTGGTACGACTCGAGTGACGTCGCCACGATCGATCGACACATCGAACAACTGGAAGCAGCAGGGTTCGATTTTGTCATTCTTCAAATGTGGGTGCTGAAGCCTCACATCTGGGAGACTACGCATCGGTTCTTCGATCGTCTCAAAGGACGTCGATTGAAAGCAGTGGTGATGGTGGACGGCCTGTACGAGGCCTTACCCTCCGAGGTCACCAGGTGGGTGCGGAGAGCCGAAGCAGAGTTCGGAGACCTCCCAAACTACCTTTTGCTGAAGGGGCAGCCGGTCGTGCTCCTGTATTCGGCCCGGCTGGATTTTCCGGTTGCAGGAATCCAGGTCCGCAACGTCTATTGGGCGGCTCGCTACGGCCAGGGTGACAACAGGTTCAATGCCGACGCGCTCGTCTATCCGCACGACTGGCCTTTCTGGTCGCCAACACCTCAGCCGGTCGTCAATGGCGTCGTTCCGGTGCTGCCGGGCTACACGGACGCGCATCTGGGCCGCAGGGAATCGATGGAGTACCCGCGGAACAACGGGCAGATGTACCACGAGCAATGGCAGCGCGCGCTCGCGCTGCGTCCAGAGTTCATCATTGTCTACAGCTGGAACGAGCACTTCGAGCGGACGGCGATCGAGCCAACAGCGGCCTGGGGCGACCAGTACGTGAAATGGACGGCCTGCTACGTGGCGCACGCACATGCCGGTCGTGAGGGCACGTGCTGAAAGCGGATGCTATTGTAGGGAACAGGACTCGTTGGCCACTCAACATCACGAACGCGCAGCACTCGTCGGTCTGATCACCGGTTCGATACGAAGGACCGAATCCGAGCAATCACTGGATGAGCTTGCCGGCCTGGCCGACGCTGCCGGAGCGGCCGTGGTCGTACAGATGCTTCAGGAGCGGTCGAAGCCGGACCCCGCGACGTTCATTGGCAGTGGGAAGGTGTTGGCGCTCGCAGCCGCCTGCGCGGAGGCGGACGTAGACGTCGTCATTATCGACAATGAACTGAGCCCGGCCCAGCTCCGCCAGCTCGAAGAGCGTCTCGATCGCAAGGTCATCGATCGCACCCAGCTGATTCTGGATATCTTCGCCCGCCGCGCCCGAACGCGTGAAGGCAAGTGGCAGGTCGAGCTGGCACAGCTCGAGTACATGCTGCCGCGGCTGGTGGGCTCGAGCTCCGCACTCTCGAGGCTCGGCGGCGGCATAGGCACCCGGGGGCCTGGCGAAACAAAACTTGAAACCGATCGCCGCAGGATCCGCGTACGTATCAAGACCATCCAGGGCGAGATCGACAACGTTCGGCGGCGCCGGACGCAGTTGAGGGAGCGTCGTCAGAAGCGCTCCATCCCGACGGTCGCGCTGGTCGGATATACCAACGCTGGAAAGACCACGCTTTTCAACCGGCTGACTCAGGCGGACGCGACTGCCTCTGACGCGCTGTTTGTGACGCTCGATCCGCTGATGCGCCAGGTGCATCTCCCCGGCGGAGGCGAGCTGCTCCTGTCGGACACGGTCGGTTTTATAAGCCGCCTCCCTCATGCCCTCGTGGCTGCCTTTCGAGCGACGCTCGAAGAGGCCGCGGAGGCTGATCTCGTGCTCCACGTCATCGACGCGGGGAAAGAGAATCGCGATCGGCAGATAGCGGCCGTCGAGAAGGTTCTCGAAGAAATGGGCGCCACCGACACTGATTCTTTCGATGTCTATAACAAGGTGGATACGATTTCGCCCGAGGAGCGGCGACGTATTCGAGAGGGCGATCCCGAAGCCGCGCTGATTTCGGCGCGGTCAGGAACCGGGGTGCCAGAACTGCTACGCAAGATAGCGTCACGTCTCAAGCTCGACACGACGCGAATCACGGTCACCTTCGATCCGCTGAAGGAGACGGATCGGCGCGAGATCGGACGGTTGTATCGGGCCGCCCGTGTCGTCAGTCATGTGACGCGTGGGCGGAAGGTCGTGATCGAGGCGGATATCCCGCGCCGGGATGCCGGACGATTCTCACGCGCGGCCGCAACGAACGATGCTGCGGATGCCGTGTAAAGGACTGACGTGGGCAACCTCACCGTTCCGAACCAGCTGACGATTCTCCGGATTTTCCTGGTCCCGGTATTCGTACTGCTGCTCGTCTACGGCTACCTTGGCTGGGCTCTCATCGTCTTCCTGACGGCTGGTGCGACCGACGCACTCGATGGCCTCATCGCGCGCCGGGCCGGCCAGCGCACGGCGCTGGGGGCGTGGCTCGACCCGATGGCCGACAAGCTCCTGCTCGTCACAGCCTTCGTGGTACTGACGTTGCCTGGCGTCCCTCTGACCAATCACATCCCGCTCTGGCTGACGATCTGCGTCATCAGCCGTGACGTTGTCATTGTCGGCGTTGTCGCTGCGGTGAGTCTGGCCATAGGCCCGAGAACGTTCCGGCCCTCGGTGCTCGGGAAGGCGGCCACAGCGACGTTCATCGTCACCAGCATCATCGTGATGTACTTCAACTACCGGCGCGAGTCGTCGGTGCTGATCGATATTGGCGTGTGGTTGTCCCTGGCGCTAACAGTGGTGTCGGCGGCCGACTACTTCGTCAAGCTTCGTGCGCTGCTGAGGGAAGAGGGAGGCGCGGGCGGCAGCAAGGCCGCCGGCGGGTAAAACCGGGCAGAGTCGTCAGCCGTCGAGCTTCTTCCTGAAGTAATCGACGGTCTTCATAAGGCCTTCCTCGAGATCAACCTTTGGCGCCCAGTCGAGCAGGGTGCGAGCGCGCGTGATGTCGGGCCTCCGCTGTTTCGGATCGTCAACAGGCAGGGGTTTATAGACGAGCCTGCTCGTGGAGCCCACCAGCTTGATGATCGTGGTTGCGATTTCGGCGATGGTCAGCTCACGCGGGTTCCCGATGTTGACCGGGTCGCTGGTGTTTGCGGCCATGAGCCGCAGAAGGCCATCCACCAGGTCCGAGACGTAGCAGAAACTCCTGGTCTGCGTTCCATCACCAAAGATCGTGACGTCCTCGTTACGGAGAGCCTGTGACATGAACGCCGGCACCGCGCGTCCGTCGTGCAGGCGCATGCGCGGGCCGTAGGTATTGAAGATCCGGACGATCTTCGTATCCACACCGTGGTAGCGGTGATAGGCCAGGGTAATGGCTTCGGCAAAGCGCTTGGCTTCGTCGTAGACGCCTCTCGGGCCGATCGGATTGACGTTGCCCCAGTAGGTTTCTTTCTGGGGATGTTCCAGTGGATCGCCGTAGACCTCCGACGTTGACGCCAGCATGAAACCGGCGTGCTTGGCCAGGGCAAGGCCGAGGGCGTTGTGCGTTCCGAGCGAACCGACCTTGAGGGTCTGAATCGGCAGTTCCAGGTAGTCGATGGGACTCGCCGGGCTGGCCCAGTGAAAGACGAAATCGACGTCGCCTTCGATATCGATGTGGCGGGTGACGTCGTGCCGGATGAATTCGAAATCCCGATCGCGGAGATGCGCGATGTTGGCGATATCCCCGGTTCGGAGATTATCGACACCGATCACATAGTGACCGCGGTCCAACAGCGCTTCGCTGAGGTGGGATCCGATGAATCCCGCGGCCCCGGTGACGACAATTCTCATTGAGATGACCTCAGGCTGCTACGCCACGCTGGAAGATGCCTCGAACAAGCGTCAGCCACATGATCTTCAGATCCAGGCCGACGGACCAGTGCTCGATGTAATAGAGGTCGTACTCGATGCGCTTTTCGAGCGAGGTGTTTCCACGCCAGCCGTTGACCTGGGCCCAGCCGGTGATCCCGGCCTTCACCTTGTGGCGCAGCATGTACTGGGGAATACGGTGCTTGAACTGCTCGACGAAGAACGGTCGCTCCGGGCGGGGACCCACAATCGACATATCGCCTTTGAGGACGTTCACAAACTGCGGTAACTCATCGAGGTCGAGCTTTCGCAGCCACCGGCCGATGGGCGTGGCTCTCGGGTCGTCGTCTCGCGCCCAGATCGGGCCGCTGGATTCTTCGGCATCCAGATACATCGATCGAAACTTCCAGACGGTGAACGCCTTGCCGTCCAGCCCCATCCGCTCCTGGCGATAGAAGATTGGGCCCTTCGACGTGAGCTTCACCAGGGCGGCAATGATGCCCGCCGGAATCGCGAGCACGAGGACCGCAAGCCCTGAGAGCACGACGTCGAGCAGCCGCTTGACCCAGCTTCGGAAGCCCTGGAGCGGCACGTCGTTCACGTTGATGATCGGGAGCCCGTCGAGGTCCTCGAGGCGCGCGCGCAGGGCGATAAATTGCAGAAGGTCCGGCACGACCTTGACGTCGATACACTCGCGGCTCGTCACGTCCATCAGGTCGAGCAGCTTAGCATGTTCATCGAGCGCGAGTGCGACGTACAGGTGGTCGATTCGTTCGCGCTGAACAATGTCGGCGACCTCGGCCAGCGTCCCGAGGAGCGGAAGGCCCCGGTAGCCGATGTGATCCCCGCCAGCGCGGTCGTCCAGGAATCCGACGACCTGGTATCCGAGCTCGCGGTGCTGAAGGATCCGATCGGCTACCATCCGGCCGAGATCACCGGCCCCGGCGATCAGGATGCGCTTGAGACCGATGCCGGCACGCCAGCGCCGTTCGAGTAGCTCTCGAACCGCTTCTCTCGAGCAGAACGTCAGGACGACATTGAGGCCGAGAAAGAGCGCCCAGACGAGCTGTGAGACCTCGTAGGCGCCTCGGGCTTTGTCTTCTTCCGATGCCCAGTACGCCTGAACGTACAGGGTGGAGATGATCCCGAGCACGACGGCGAGGATGCTGCCGATGAGCACCGCAAAAAAATCGTCAACTCGAGACCGGCCTCGGCGGAGACGGTAGATACCTTGTAGATGGAACGCGACCGGCGAGAGCACCGCGACGAAGGGCAGCACATGGAAGTACTGCTCGATGGCCGGGTAGCCTCGGGTCACGGGGATCAGCCCGCTCTCGAACCGGATTCCATAGGCAAGCACGAACGCCCACATCGCGAGCAGGGCGTCGGTGACGACATAGAACGCGACGAGCAGGCGGTTGTATCGCTTTACCATCGGGTTCCCAGGGGTGCCGCCATGGTTTCGTCGATCACGTCCTGCATGCGACGATCGTGATGGGCACGCGAGAACTGCTGGGCCGACGCGCTGATGCGCGTCGCGTCGAACTGCAGGCGCGACACGCGGTCGAGGGCGGCGCTGAAGGATGCTGCGTCTGCCTGCGCAGCGAGCACGCCGGTTTCACCGTCGATCACAGTCTCGAGGGCTCCTCCGCGCGCCAAAGCCACGACCGGACGTCCGCACGCCTGCGCTTCGACCGTCACGATACCGAAGTCCTCTTCGCCCGGTAACAATACTGCCTGGGCCTTGTAGTACTCGTCCCGTACTTCGCTGTCGGTCAGGCGTCCGAGAAACGTGACGTTGGATCCTGCGCGTCGTTCGAGTCGCGCGCGCTCGGGTCCATCACCGACGACACGGAGCGACGCGCCCAACTGTTCGCAGGCTGCCATCGCCAGGTCGATCCGTTTGTACGGAACAAGGGCAGACACGATCAGAAAATGGCGGCCGGGAGTGATGTCTGCTGGGTGGAAAAACGTGGTATCGACGGGAGGATGAACAATTGACGCCTGCCGATTATAGTATCGGCGGATCCGGCCGGCAACGTGCGCCGAATTGGCCACGAAGCGGTGTACGCGTGAGGCCGTGTCCGCATCCCAGCGGGCCATTCTCGCCATCACGGGCGCGTACAACAGGCGACTCGCCAGATATCCCTTCCGCTCCGGGCCGAAGTACGCGTCGAACTGATCCCACGCGTATCGCATCGGAGAGTGGCAATAGCAGAGATGACGGGCGCGGGGGGATACCCGTACGGCTTTGGCGGCGCAGTGACTCGAGCTAATCACCAGGTCGTACGCGTCGAACCTGAACCGTTCGATCGCGAGAGGGAAGAGGGGCAGGTACTGACGGTAGTACTTCGCGGCGAAGGGCAGCCACTGGATGAACGACGTGTCGATGCGGTGACGTTCGATCGCCGGGGAGACCGAGCCTCGCTTGTGGAACAGCGTGAAGATGTCGGCGTCGGGGTAGCGATCGCACAGGGCCTGGAGCACGTCCTCGCCGCCCCTCATCCCGGTCAACCAATCGTGAACGAGTGCGACCGGCATCAGCGGCCTCTGGCCACCTCCTCATAAATCTCCCGCGTGCGCGCGACCGAGCCCTCCCAGGAAAACGCGCGGGACCGGGCGATCCCTTTCGCGCGCAGTTCCTCGCACAAGGCCGGATCTGTCAGCACCCGCTCGATCCCGTCCCGAATCGAGTCCACTTCGTAGGGATCCACCAGGACCGCCGCACCACCCGTCACCTCCGGCAGTGACGAGACGTTCGACGTCACGACTGGCGTGCCACTCGCCATCGCTTCAAGTGGCGGCAGTCCGAACCCTTCATAGAGTGACGGAAAGACAAACACGGCCGCGAGCCTGTACATGATCGCCAGCATATCGTCGGACAAGTACCCGAGGAACCGGACATGCTTGTGAAGTTTGTGGCTGTGCACGGCCCGCCGCAGCGCCGGGAGCTTGGAGATCTCGTCACCGATGATCAGCAGCGTGACGTCGTCGAATCCGCGTTTGCGCAGATCCGCGAACGCCTCGATCAACCGTACGAGGTTCTTGTGCGGCTTGATGTTTCCCGTGTACAGCACGAATCGGCCGTGGAGCTGGTAGCGCTCGCGCACGCGTTCGACGTCCTCTTCTCTGGGGGGGACGCTGAAGCGTTCGTCGATGGCGTTGTAGACCACGACGATCTTATCCGCGGGAACGTTGAAGAATCGAATGATGTCGCGCTTGGAGGCTTCGGAGACCGTCAGAATCCGGCTCGACTGGCGCGCGGCACTCCACATCGACGCCCAGGCGTATCCGTAGGCCATGCGGTTGGGCAGGTACTGCGGAAACATGAGGTGGATGCAGTCGTGAATCGTGACGATCGACCGGCACCGCACCGCGGGGGGCAATACATAGTGTGGGGCGTGAAAGACATCAGGCTTTTCGCGCCGCAGCGTCCACGGTACATGCACCTGTTCGCGAATCGAATAGTTCGGTGAAGGCTCGAGGACAACCCGGAAGTTCGAGCCGAGCTGAGACGCGATATCGAGGTCGGCCTGCTGGCACAGCAGGACATACTCGTTGTCCCGATCGATGCGCGCCAGGTGCCTCAGCAGATTCCGGGTGTACGTGCCGATGCCGAAGTCGTGGAGCTTTCGGGCATCGATCGCGACTCTCATCTGCCCATGATACAGGCAGCCCCTAGCGCTCCCAGCCGGTCCAGTCCAGCCGGTGCTGCCGGCGCAAATCCCGCATCACACCGGGATACACGCCGTGACGACGGCCTGTTTCCGAGGCAGCGACAAGGGCCGTTCTGATGCCTTCTGCCGCGGTTCGCACCTCGCCGAGCCACGTCTCGCAGTTGTAGGCGGAGGTTGCCACGATCCGTACGCCGTTGGGTTCGAACACGGCGAACCAGCTGCGATCGCCGACACGCGCAGCGCTGACCAGGCAGCTCTTCGAATAGCGATCCCAGTAATCGTCGATCTGGGCCGCGCTCCGGACGGCCTGCTCGAGGGTTCGGCGATACTCGGTTTCTCCGCGTTCTCGCAGGTCGCTCGTCTCGGATGAGCCGTTCATCATCCGGTTGAGGTCCTGCGCGGGTGTAGCTGCGGCCGTGAGGGGCGCATTGCCCTGAAGCAGCTCGGTTCCGTGGTCGATCGCCACCGCGAACGCGAGACCCTCACTCCCTTGGGCGCCGTTGACCCTCATCGAATTGACGCCGACGACAGTACCGTCGCGATCGACGAGCGGGCCACCGCTGTTGCCGGGGTTGATGGCGGCATCCGTCTGGATGAGCAGCACCGACCGTGTCGTACGCAAGGCGCTGACGATACCGCGGGTGACGGTGTTCGAAAGCACGCCGAGCGCGAACCCCACCGCAATGACTTCCTGCCCGGCGCGTACGCTCCTGCCGGATCCCAGGCTGAGGTACGGTTGCTGCGGATCGGCGTTGTAGACCTGGATCAGCGCGAGGTCGGTTCCGGGGGACAGACGAACGACGCGACCTTGATACTGCTTCGCAGCGGTCTGGATGCGAACCGTGCTCTCACTGCCCACCACATGAGCGTTCGTCAGGAGGGAGTCGCTGCGCACGAAGAATCCGGTGCCCCTGCCTGAACCCGCCTGAATAGAGGCGACAGCGGGAAGGACACGCGCGACGACATCCTCCAGCGAGCGGGCAGATGTTGATGAGTCACTCACATCAGCACCACCTCCGGTCCCGAGTATCCTCCCGGTCGAGGCAGGTTCGGGCACGTCATCTGGTGGTTCCGATTCAGCTGCCAGGTCTTCGGGCCGATCGTCGGTCGCGGGTTCAAGGCTCGAACGTCGGTCCTGAACACCTGTCGCAGTGCTGCCAGGCTGGTCGGATTGCAACAACGAGAAGCCGAGCGCAGCGATGATCAGCCCCGCCAGCAGCCCTGCGAGTAGCAGCCGGACGCTGGAACCTGATGACGAGGTCGCTTCGGGTTCGGCAGGTGGCGGCTCAGCGTCGTGCGGCACCGCACTCGAAGTATCAATGGCAGGCCGCTCCAGGCCGCAGCGACAGGTGTCGATGCGGATAGGCACCTGCCGGCTGCACGAAGGACAACGCCAGACGTGGGCGCTCATGAATGATCAGGGTCCAGGACCTCTCTGGGTATCGGGAAGCACACCCCGAAGCTTGAGATACAGCCTGAGTGGTCCGACCAGGCCCGGGTGATGCTTGCCGTAGAAGGCCAGCTGGCTTCGCCGGTAGGCAGAGGCGGTCGCCGTGGGAGCAGACATCGCGGACCGTCCCCGGAGATGCCGAACCTCGACACCTGCCTCGAAGAGCACCTTGCGCCCACGGGCCCGAATGCCGGCGCAGAAGTCGACGTCCTCGGTGTACATGAAGTACCGCTCATCCAGAAGTCCGACGGCCTTGGCGTCCGCCCGACGGACCAGGAGGCACGCACCGCTGACCCAGTCCACCTCTCGCGACTCCCGGGTAATCCGGTGAACGTAGGTGCTGATCAACGGGATCCCGCGAGCGTGCCCTTTCACCAGGATCTTCTGTCGAAGCTCAGCAAGGGGCGTGATCATGGCGCCGAACGACAGCTCAGGACGGCCATCCTCGTCGATCAGTCGAGGACCGACCACGGCGGCGTCATGTCGAGCATCGAGATGGCCGACGAGTGCATCGGTCGCTCCTCGCGGCACGACCGTATCCGGGTTCAACAGGAGGAGGAGCTCGCCGGACGATTGCCGAATGCCGGCATTGTTGGCTGCCGCAAATCCAATGTTGGCGCCCGGCTCGAGCACACGCACCGCTGGCCAGTTGCCCCGCACGAGTTCAACGGTGCCGTCCTGAGATGCGTTGTCCACGACGAGGACTTCGTGCTCGATCCTGGGTGGGTACGCGGTCAGCGACCGGAGACACGCGTCGATGTGACCGGTCGAGTTGTACGTGACGATGATTATCGTGAGGCGCGGCATGTCGAAGCGCTGACGAGAGTATCGAGCACCTGGGCGGCGCAGGTGGTCCAGGAATAGCGGGCGAGCACGGCGCGGCTCGCCGCCATGATGCGTTGACGCTCCCGCTCGTCAGACAGCACGCGTTCGAGCGCCTGCTCGATGAGCGATGGCTCCGGCCGACTCACATAGAGGGCAGCGTCAGCGTAGATTTCCCTCGCCACGGGAGTATCGAGCACGACGATGGGCACACCGGCCGCGAGCGCCTCGAGCGGGGTGAGACCCGCGCCTTCATACGAGGACAGAAACACGAACGCGCCAGCCGACTGATACAGCGCGCCTAACTCTGCGTCGGACACAAACGACCGGATGCCGATTCGGGACGCAACGCCTGTGGCAGTGGCGAGCTCTTGAACATCGATACGCGGAGTCATTCGATTGTCGCCGACGATCTCGAGACGGACATCACTCCTTCGCCCGGCCAGAGCGGCGAAACCGGACATGAGCTCAGGAATGTGCCGCCGGCTGAACAGCGACCCCACGTAAAGAACCAATTGAGGTGAGCCCACCGCGGGACGAGGAGCAGGAACACCTGAAGGTGCGTCGATGCCGATGTACACGACAGAAATCTGTCCGGCCTCGACGCCAAGGTGATGTGCGATTTCCCGCTTCGAAAATTCAGAGATCGTCAGGACTCGAGTGGCCCGCCGGGCAGAGAGCCGCGTGAGTACCCGTCGCCGCAGACCTTCCCGTCCTGGAAACCACTCAGGGTGGGCCGCGAACGAGACATCGTGAATGGTGAGGACATACGGGACGGACAGGAACAAGGGCGCGGTGTAGGCCGGAGCAAACAGGACATCGGCCCCGGCCTGCCGTGCCAGGCGAGGGAGAGCGGTCTGTTCCCACCACGTGCCGGCCCCGTGTGCCACCCGTACCTCGTGGCCGATCGTCGCGCTGGCGCCATCCAGAGGAGCGGGAGCGCAGAGGATGAACTCGTGCGCCCCGGCTGCCGGGAGCGTGCGCCAGGTGTCCAGCAGTCCCGAGAGGTAGCGACCCACACCGGTCGGCTTTCCGAGAAGCTCACGGGCGTCGATGGCGATTCTCATAGCGGGCGAGTCTCACTCGTGCTCATGCGGCGTGCCTTGCCACGGCCTCGGTGTAGGCACGCCTGAGCGTCGCTGCGGCCGCATCCCAGTTGAACGCGCGTGCCCGCTCCAATCCTGCTGCGGCCCATCGCATCGCCACATCGGCGTCATCGATGAGCGGCACCAGCGCTGCCGCGATGTCGTCAGGCTGGGCCGGGTCCACGATCATCCCGCCCGTGCCCACCACTTCAGGAAGTGCTCCGCGATTCGACACGACGACAGGAACACCAGCGGACATGGCTTCGAGCACCGGCAGCCCGAAACCTTCGTCGAGAGAGGGCAGGATGAGTGCACGGGCACCAGCAAAGAGCCGCTCACGTTCGGATTCTGCAACGTATCCCAGCAGCTCGACGTGTCCCGCAAGAGGAGGCGCCGCAATCTGCGCAAGCCATCGGGCCGCTTCAGGGGTCGAGCGGCCGGCGATGACAAGCTTCGGCACGTTGGTCCGCATGCGAAGCAGGACAGTGTACGCATCGAGCAGTGCGCCCAGGTTCTTGCGCGGCTCGAGCGTGCCGACAAACAGCAGGTATCCATCGAGCGGCACGTTCGGGGCATGGCCGAGCGTTCGCCACGACGGCGCGCCTGGACTGCACACGTAGATCCGGTCTGCCGGCACGTCCAGGCGTTCGCTGACGAGACGCTTCACGTGATGCGATGGCGTGATGATCGCATCCGCGCATCGTGCATGGTGCGAGGCCAGCCGGGGATAGTCACGACGGATTTCCGCGCTCGTGCTCTCAGGGTGGTTCAGAAAGAAGAGGTCATGAATCGTCACGACCTGCGCCGCCCGGCGAGCCGGAATCAACAAGGGGTGAAACGCATGGACCACGTCGAAGTCGCCGGCCAGGCTCTCGACCGGCGGCCACCCTGCGCGATGCCAGAGCAGGTTCAGGACCTGAACCGGAATGCGTCGGTCCACCACTTCGACACCCAGTTCGGCTGCCAGGCCCGGCCGGGGCCGGTCCTTCCATGAACTTGAAAAGAGGGTGACTTCACCAGCGTGCGCCTTCGCGTAGGTCGCCACGAGGTGATGCAAGTACTCGCCGACTCCTGTGCGTTCCCTCAGCGCAGGCCGGTAGTCGGCCAGAATACGCATGGACCCGTTATGATAGCGTCTGCGGTTGCGAGGCGAACGGTTGACGACAACTCTTGGTGAACGCGGATGAAAATTGCGGTTGTGGGCACGGGCTATGTTGGATTGGTTGCGGGCGCGTGCCTTGCCGAAAGTGGCAGCGACGTCGTTTGCGTTGATAGAGACGAAGCAAAGATTCGGACGCTTCGCCGGGGCAAGATGCCGTTCTACGAGCCAGGGCTCGAGGAACTGGTCAAACGCAACCGGCAGGAAGGCCGGCTGACGTTCACCTCCACCCTCACCAAGGCCGTCAAGGAATGCACGATCATCTTCATTGCCGTCGGCACGCCGCCAGGCGAAGACGGCTCAGCCGATGTGCAGCAGGTGCTTGGCGTCGCGCGGGATGTAGCCAAGGCGATGAACGGCTACAAGGTGATCGTGGACAAGAGTACGGTCCCGGTTGGGACCGCCGCGAGCGTTCGCGAGGTCGTCCGGCGTGAAACAACCCACCCCTTCAGTGTTGTCAGCAATCCTGAGTTTCTCAAGCAGGGCGCCGCGGTCGAGGATTTCATGCGACCCGATCGTGTCGTGATCGGCGTCGAAGATCCGCGAGCCGAAGGGCTCATGCGCGAAGTCTATTTGCCGTTTACCAGAACCGGCGCGCCCATCATGATCATGGACTGCGCCAGCGCGGAACTCACCAAGTACGCCGCGAACGCGATGCTGGCAACCAGGATCTCGTTCATGAACGAGGTCGCCAACGTGTGCGAGCTCGTGGGCGCCGACGTCGATCACGTCCGAAAGGCGATTGGATCAGATCGGCGGATCGGCCCCTCGTTTCTGTTCCCGGGGATCGGCTACGGCGGCAGTTGTTTTCCAAAAGACGTCCAGGCGATGGTGCACTTCGCCGCGAAGAAGGATTATCAGTTTCAGATTCTTCGCGCCGTCGAATCCGTGAACGCACATCAGAAGACACGGCTCTTCACGAAGATGAAGTCGCACCTGGGCACGCTCAAGGGCAAAGTCGTGGCTGTCTGGGGCCTCGCATTCAAGCCGAGGACGGACGACATGCGCGAGGCGCCTTCGGTGACGATCATCGAGGCGCTCCTTGGAGCCGGAGCCAAGGTCCAGGCCTACGACCCCGAAGCGATCGAGGTTGCCAGACGCATCTTCGGGAACAAGGTGAGTTTCGCGGCGGGCAACTACGACGCACTCAAAGGGGCAGATTGTCTGGCGATCGTCACCGAGTGGAATGAGTTTCGCCGGCCCGACTTTGATCGCATGCGGAAAGCCATGAAATCCCCGGTAATTTTTGACGGCCGCAACCTGTTCACGCCCGAGCAGATGAGGGAGCACGGGTTCACCTACTACTCCATTGGCCGATCCTGATCGCCGCGTCGTGCTGGTCACCGGTGGCGCCGGATACATCGGCAGCCACAGCGTCAAGGCTCTTCGTGCCGCCGGGTACGACGTAGTCGTCTTCGACAATCTGTCCGCCGGCCACGCGGAAGCCACGCTCGGCGTTCCGCTCGTGCAGGGTGACATCCGGGATGTCGATGCGGTGCGTCGCGCCCTCCGCGACAGCGGGGCGTTCGCCGTCATGCACTTTGCGGCGAGGCTTGTCGTGTCCGAGTCGGTGCACGACCCCGCGGGCTACTATCACAACAACGTGACGGGCACGCTGGCAACGCTCGAGGCCATGGCGCTCGAGGGGTGCCGGTGTTTCGTGTTCTCCTCCACGTGCGCGGTGTATGGAGAGCCGACGAGCGTGCCGCTCGTCGAGACCCACCCGACACTTCCCGTGAGCGCCTACGGCCAGACAAAACTGGCTGTAGAGCATGCGCTCCCGCACTTTGAACGCGCCTACGGCATCCGGTCGATCCGCCTGCGTTATTTCAATGCGGCCGGCGCCGACCCGGATGGGGAGCTCGGCGAAGATCACGACCCCGAGATTCATCTCATTCCACGGGCGATTGACGCCGCCCGCGGTGGTCCGCCGTTCGAACTGTTCGGGGAGGACTATCCCACCCCCGACGGTACCTGTATTCGCGACTACGTCCACGTGGCGGACCTCGCCGACGCCCATGTTCGTGCATTGAAGCGGCTCCGCGAGGGAGGCGCGTCCGCCACGTACAACGTCGGGACCGAGCAGCCGTCATCCGTCCGCGAGGTCCTGGCGGCGGTGGAGCGGGTCACCGGTCGCGCGGTGCCATATCGATCTGCGCCGCGACGCGCGGGAGATCCCGCGGCCTTGTATGCGTCGGCCGCGCGGATTCGTGACGAGCTTGGCTGGGTGCCACGTCGAGCACGTCTCGACACGATCGTCGAAGACGCATGGCGATGGCACGAGAGTCATCCCCACGGATACCGGATGGTGACACGCTGACAGCAGACAGCCTGGAATCCGCGTGAACGTCTTTCTGCGTCTTCTCGAGTACGCGCGTCCCTACCGCGCTCGCTTGCTGGCGGCGCTGGCGGCGATGGTGCTGTACGGGGCCGCATCGGCTGGCGTCGCCGCACTCATTCAGCCGATCTTCGACGAAGTCCTTCCCAGCCGCGAAAATCTGGTCCCCATCGCTGCGGCGATCCTTGGCGTGTATCTCGTCAAGGGTATCGCCGCCTATCTCTCCGGCTACCTGATGACCGACGTCGGGCAGCGCGTGGTGCGAGACATCCGCAACGTGCTCTTCCGCCACATTCTCGGACAGTCCGTGGCGTTCTTCTCGGAGCAGACGACCGGCAGGCTGATGTCGCGCATCACGAATGACGTCGGCCAGATTCAAAGGGTCGTGTCGGAAACCATCGGAGATCTGACTCGAGAGTCACTGTCCCTCGTGGGATTCGGCGCCCTCCTGTTCTACTACGACGCTCGCCTCGCCATTCTGTGTCTGACAGGGGCCCCGCTCGTTGTTTATCCGCTGGTCCGGCTCGGGCAGCGGGTGCGGCGCAGTGCCCGGCGCAGCCAGGAAGCGCTGGAGCAGATGTCGCACGTCAGCACGGAAGCGATCACCGGTCATCGCATCGTGAAGGCCTTTGGAGCAGAGGAGATAGAGAATCACAAATTCGAGCGTGCCTCACAGCACCTCTACAGGACGAACATGCGGGTGACCGGCATCCTGTCGGTGCTTCCGCCGCTCATGGAGTTCATCGGTGGGCTCGCGTTTGTGGGAGCGCTCGTGTACGGCAGCCGTGAGATCGCGTCCGGTCGCCTGTCGCCGGGCGAGTTCACCGCGTTCATCGCCGCCTTGTTCATGATGTATGCACCGGCACGGAAGCTCAGCCGAGTGAACGCCGATTTTCAGCAGGCGATGGCCGCAGGAGAGCGGATCTTCGCCGTCCTGGATTCGCACAACGAAGTTCAAGAGCGAGCCGGCGCGCACAGCCTGCCTCCATTTACCCAGCGCATCGAGTTTCGAGACGTACGATTTGCGTATCGCACCAGCACACGGGCAACCCTCGACGGCGTGAGCTTTTCAGTACCAGCGGGTCACATGCTGGCGATCGTCGGCAGGAGCGGGGCGGGGAAGACGACGCTCGTGAACCTGCTGCCGCGTTTCTATGACGTCACCGGCGGTGAGATTCGGATTGATGGCCACGATATTCGTGACATGACCCTCGCGTCGCTCCGGTCTCAGATCGCGATCGTCACGCAGGAGACGGTCCTTTTTGACGACACGATTGCCGCGAACATCGCGTACAGCCGGCGAGACGCAACATCCGAGCAAATCGAGGCAGCGGCGCGGGCCGCACATGCCCACGAGTTCATTGCCCACCTCGACAGGGGCTACGAGACGGTGATTGGTGAGCGCGGACAGCGACTGTCAGGCGGGCAACGCCAGCGGATTGCCATCGCGCGGGCGATTCTTCGCGATTCGCCCATCCTCATCCTCGACGAGGCGACCTCATCCCTCGACAGCGAGTCCGAGATGCTCGTCCAGGACGCGCTCTTCAACCTCATGAAGAATCGGACCTCGTTCGTGATCGCGCATCGACTGTCCACGGTTCGGCGTGCTGACACCGTGGTGGTCATCGAGCGCGGACGTGTGGTCGAGTCCGGGACGCACGAGGCGCTGATGGCGGCCGGCGGCACCTATGCCAGACTTTACGAGATGCAACTGCAGGATGAGCCTGCCGACGTCGAGGCGGAGGTATGACCGGGCATGATTAGGTCCATGACCGGGTTTGCGTCCCTCACGCACGAGGACGACCTCGCCACGGTAGACGTCACCATTCGTTCGGTGAATCATCGCTTCCTCGATTTGCAGATCCGGCTCCCGCAGTGGCTCGCGGAGCTTGAGAGCCGTGTCCGCGGCGTTCTTCAGAAGGGGCTCTCACGCGGCCGAGTCGAAGCGTCCGTCGCGGTACAACTGCGGACCGCCATGACGCCGACGGTGGAGCTCGACGTGAATTTCGTGGAGGTGCTGGCGGCGGCGTTCGATGAGGTACGAGCTCGCGGGCTCGTGTCCGGCACGCTCACACCAGGCGATCTACTGAGAATCCCTCAAGCCGTCTCGATTCGTGAACGGGCCGCCGATAAGACAGCCGCGGAGGTCAGCCGGGTTGGCGGCAGCGTCGAGGCATCCGTCGAGCGCGCAGTCGCGGAACTCGATGCGATGAGGGTCCGAGAGGGTGTTCACCTCCGCGCGGATCTCGATGCACGGCGCGTCACGCTTGGGGGCATGATCGAACGTGTGGCGCTGATGGCTGACGCCGGACGGGCAGACGTCGAGACGCGTTTGCGCGAACGTGTGCGGGAGATCGGGTTCGAGCTCCCGGTCGATCAGGCCATGATCGCCCAGGAGATCGTTCGGGCTGCGGCGCGATCGGACATCAGCGAAGAGGTCACCCGGTTCCGTGCGCACCTGGCACACTGGGGAGTCCTGTCCGATAGCGATGAACCCTGCGGGCGGAAGCTGGACTTCCTGCTGCAGGAAATGAATCGCGAGGTCAATACGATCGGGTCAAAGGCGGACGGGCTCGGCGTGGCCGAGATCGTCATCGACGCCAAGGCTGAGCTCGAGAAGATGCGGGAACAGGTTCAGAATGTCGAATAGGGTGCCTGCCGACCAGGACGCGGGTGGACGGGGGCTGCTCTTCATCGTGTCCGCGCCCTCCGGGACGGGGAAGACCACCCTCGTCGAACGGCTGGTGCAGCGGGTTCCGGACCTCCAGATGTCCCGCTCCTACACCTCACGGGTCGCCAGGGCCGGTGAACGCGACTCCGTCGACTATAATTTCATCAGCCGAGATCGCTTCGACGCCATGATCCGGGAGGGAGCCTTCCTGGAGTGGGCGGACGTTTTTGGCAATTACTACGGCACGGCCGCCGCAGATACCGACGCGTTGCTCGTGGCAGGCAAGGACGTTGTGCTTGTCATCGACGTTCAGGGTGCGCGGCAGGTGCGAACGCGGGGTATTGAAACCGTCGGTATCTTTGTGTTGCCGCCGTCTGCTGAGGTTCTGGAACAACGGCTGCGCGGCCGGAGCAAGGATTCGGAAGAGCAGATGCGCCGGCGGCTCGACGTGGCGTGCCGGGAAGTCAGCGACTTCGTGCAATACGAATACGTCGTCGTGAACGACGAGTTGGAGACGGCGGTCAGCCGTCTCGAGGCGATCGTCCTGGCAGAGCGGGGCCGGGTCAAGGTCATGCGGCACCGAGCCGAAACGATCATCGGCACTTTCAGAAGAAAGCGAAGCGAAACAGATGGAAAGAGCACCTAAGGACAATCGATTCGAGTTCGTCGTGCTTGCGGGTCAGCGGGCGAGGCAGTTGCTTCGTGGCGCGGTTCCCCGCGAGAGTGGCGAGAAGAAGATCACGATCGCCCAGCGTGAAGTGCTGCGGCACAAAGTCGAGAAAATGGTGGAGGGCGAGAAGCCCTAGCGCAAGCCCTTTCCAGCGGCTCCGATCCCATGGCCCTGATCGCGCTCGGCGTCACTGGCGGCATTGGTGCTTACAAAGCCGTCGAGGTGTGCCGAGGCCTTCAGAAGGCCGGTCACGACGTCGTGGCCGTGATGACGCGTTCGGCCGCGCGTTTCGTCGGTCCGGTCACGTTCGAAGCGATCACCCGGCGTCCAGTGATCACGTCGCAGTGGAGGCCGGGCGCTAACGCCGACATCGAGCACATCGCGATCGCCGACGAGATTGCGCTGCTGCTGGTCGCCCCCTGCACCGCCAATACGCTCGGCAAGTTCGCCAGCGGGATTGCCGACGACTTCCTCAGTTCCCTCTATCTCGCCACGCGCGCGCCGGTCCTGCTCGCGCCCGCGATGAATTCCAACATGCTGGCGCACGATGCCGTGCAGCAGAACCTCAGGGTACTGACCGGGCGCGGTGTGCGTATGGTGGAACCCGGCGAGGGCTACCTGGCATGCGGCTGGATTGGGAAGGGCCGCCTTGCCGAACCAGCAGAGGTTGTGTCGGCTGCCCTCGATATGTTGGCGCCGCCCGCGTCGATCCTTCGAGGCAGACGCGTGCTCGTGACGGCAGGCCCAACCTACGAGGACATCGATGCCGTGCGGTATGTCGGCAACCGATCGAGTGGACGCATGGGATTTGCGCTCGCTGACGAGGCGAGGCGACGAGGTGCGACCGTGACGTTGATCGCAGGACCCACCAGCATCGAGCCGCCCGTCGTGGCCGAGACGGTGCGCGTCCGAAGTGCCCGCGAGATGCATTCGGCCGTGATGGCGGCAGCGCAGAGTGCGGACGTTGTCATCATGGCGGCTGCCGTCGCCGACTACACGGCAGCAACACGCGCCGAGGACAAGATCCCGAAGTCTGAGGGACCGATGACACTGGTCCTGGAGCGCACGCCGGATATCCTGGCTGACCTTGCGCGCCTCCCCTCGCGTGCAGCCTCCGCGACGCCAGTCCTGGTGGGGTTCGCCGCAGAGACGGGAAACGCTGTGGCCAAAGCGCGTGCGAAGCGCACCCGGAAGAACGTCGATCTCATCGTCGCCAACGATGTGTCAGCCCCCGGCGCCGGATTCGATGTGCCGACCAACGAGGTGACGATCGTCAGCGAGGCCCGCGAACAGCACGTGGCTCTTGCGAGCAAAGAGCGCGTCGCGCAGGCCATCCTCGATCAGATCGAGATCATCCTGACCCGAACCCGCACCGCCGTCCCCGCATCCTGACCTCTCGATGACTGTGCGCGATTCGCTGGCCGCTCATCTCGAGTTCTTCCAGGAGATGGGCGTGGACGGCATGCGAACTGAACATGAATGGCGGAGCCGTCGCGAGAACGTGGAACGGGTCCTGGGAGATGAGTCACCGGTGAGCTCACCAGAGGAAGGCGCGGCCGTCGAGCCCGTGCAGATCTTTTCGTCACCCGCGGAGGCGCTGAGTGCCATCAGGACCGACCTCGGCGACTGCACGCGATGCAAGCTGCACACGCTCGGACGGAAACAGATTGTCTTCGGCGTCGGCAATCCCGCGGCTGATTTGATGTTTGTCGGCGAGGCGCCGGGAGCCGACGAAGACATCCAGGGCGAGCCGTTCGTCGGACGTGCCGGTCAGCTCCTGACCAAGATCATCGAGGCGATGGGGCTTCGGCGCGAGGACGTGTACATCGCGAACCTCATCAAGTGCAGGCCGCCGCAGAACAGGAACCCGGAGCCGGACGAGATGGCTCAGTGCGAACCGTTCCTGTTTCGACAAATCGACGTGATCAAACCGAAGGTCATCGTGGCGCTCGGTAAGTTCGCTGCGCAGGCGCTCCTGCGGACCACGGATCCGATCACGCGCCTCCGGGGACGCGAGTATCAGTATCGAGACGCCATCCTGATGCCGACCTACCATCCGGCGTACCTGCTGCGCACCCCGTCGGCAAAACGCGAAGTCTGGGAGGATATGAAGCGCGTCAGCGCAATCCTCAAAGGTAAGTGAGTGCGCCTCGTCTCGGTCGCTGTTCCAGTCCCATATCTTGATTCCCTGACCTACCAGATCCCTCCGGATCATCCTGCGGTGCCCCCCATCGGCGCGCGGGTACGTGTGCCCGTCGGCACACGTACCCGCGCGCCGATGGGGG
>JABFSA010000083.1 GCA_013140775.1 Acidobacteriota bacterium
AGCGGTCACGAGCTCCAGCAGCATCAACTGAGGGTGGCCCTACCGGCCGGCGTCATCGACGGCGCCTGTTTTCACTTCAGCGTCACGCCCCGCTATCACCCGCCCACCCGCGTCGAGCTCCGCGTCCTCGTGGCATAGTCCACTCGTGGACCGTCACGTCAGGCTGCTCGCAATCCTTACCAGTCTCTGGGGAGCCCTGGCCACGCTTGTTGGCGTTGCGATGCTCCTGCTGGCAGCCGGCGCCTACGCACTGTCCGCCGGGCCCCAAAGCGAAACGGTCGCGCTGGCGGCTGGTTTGGCCACGGTGATCTATGTCTCGATAGGGGTCTTTCTGCTGGCGTGGGGGGTTGCACACACGTGGGCGGCTGTTTTGCTCAAGCAGCGGGCACCGTCCGGACGTCTTCTGACGCTCGGTCTGGGAGTGGTCAATCTGCTGGTGTTCCCATTTGGTACGGCTCTCGGCGGGTATGCGCTCTGGATTCTGCTCACCCACGAAGGACGCCGGTTGTTTGAAGCGACGGGACGAGCGCACACCGAGGCAGAGATAAAATAGAAGATTCCATGGCTTCACACCCTTCTCCCGATGCGGTCCTCAGCGCGCTCAAGGTTGTCGTCGATCCCGATCTGCGCCGCGACATCGTCTCGCTCGGTTTCGTGAAGAACCTGGCCGTCGCGAACGGTCGTGTGTCATTCACGATTGAGCTCACGACGCCCGCGTGTCCGGTCAAAGACCAGTTGCGCGACCAGGCGGTCGCTGCCGTACGTGCGCTGGCGGGCGTTTCTGATGTCGATGTTCAGATGACGGCGAGCGTTCGGTCGGTATCGGCGCCAGAGACGGGGCGACCGCCATTGCCCGGCGTCAAGAACGTCATCGCGGTCGGCGCGGGAAAAGGCGGTGTCGGCAAGACCACCGTGGCGGTGAACCTGGCGCTGGCGCTGGCCAAGTGCGGGGGCCGCGTCGGTATTCTCGACGGGGACATCTACGGGCCCAACGTGCCGATGATGCTCGGCCTTCATCAGACACAGCTGATCACCGACGGCAAGCAGATCGTACCGGCCGAAAAGCACGGCGTCCAGGTCGTCTCGATGGGATTCCTGACGCAGGACGATGCAGCTGTGATCTGGCGCGGACCGATGCTCCACGGCGCCATTCAGCAGTTCTTCCGTGATGTGGCGTGGTCTAACCTGGACTACCTGATCGTGGACATGCCCCCGGGAACCGGAGACGTGGCCCTGAGCCTCAGTCAGACTGTCCCCGTCGCGGGTGCGGTGCTCGTAACGACGCCACAGAAGGTGTCGCTGGCGGACACACGGCGTGCTGTCCGGATGTATCAAAAGCTGAACATTCCGCCGATTGGCGTGGTCGAGAACATGAGCTACTACGCCTGCTCCAATTGTCACCACGAGGCCGAGATCTTTGGCCATGGCGGAGGAGAAAGCCTGGCTGCCGAGATGGGGTTGCCGTTTCTAGGACGGCTGCCGATCTATCAACCAATCCGCGAAGGCAGCGATACCGGAGTGCCACTGGTGATTGCCGAGCCCGGCTCGCCGGCGGGCCGGTCGTTCCTGTCGGTGGCCGAACGCGTCGCCGCCCAGGTTTCGATTGCGGCCCACAAGGCCGTTGAAGCGAACAAGGGCAAGATTCCGTTGATTCAGGTGCGCTAGCGGAACGGATACGATACTCAGCGTGGATTCTCTCGCGCTGTCCTACACGAAACGAACCCTCGCCAACGGCCTGGATGTGATCGTCCATGAGGACCATCACATTCCGATCGTCGCCGTAAACATCTGGTACCACGTCGGCTCAAAGAACGAGCGCCCGGGGCGAACCGGATTCGCGCACCTGTTCGAGCACCTGATGTTCGAAGGGTCGCAGCACCACGATTCGGGCTACTTCCCTCCACTGCAAGCCGCGGGCGGTCAGGTCAACGGGTCTACGAGCACGGACCGCACCAACTACTGGGAAGTGGTACCCACCAACGCACTGGAACTCGCGTTGTGGATGGAGTCGGATCGCATGGGGTACCTGCTGCCGGCCCTCACACAAACACGCTTCGAGAACCAGCGCGACGTCGTGCTCAACGAACGGCGCCAGAACTACGAGAACCGCCCGTACGGGCTCGCGCTCGTGGCACTCACCGAAGCGCTGTTTCCCGAAGGCCATCCCTACAACTGGCTCACGATCGGTTCGTCGCAGGATATTCAGGCGATGCGCCTGGAGGACGTCCAGGCGTTCTTCAGAACCTACTACCATCCGGCCAACGCCTCGCTCGCTCTCGCGGGAAACATCGACACCGGGCGCGCCTTCGATCTCGCCGGGCAGTACTTCGGCGACCTGGCTCCTGGCCCGGTGCCCTCACCAGTCAGCGCGTCGGCGTCGCTCGATCGCGACGTGCGTCTGGTCTTCGAAGATCGCGTGGAGATGCCGCGCCTCTACATGGCGTGGCTGACACCCGCGATGTTTGCTGAGCACGACGCTGAACTGGACCTGGTTTCCGATCTGCTCGCCAACGGTAAGACATCAAGGTTGTATCGCACGCTCGTGTACGAGCAGCGCCTCGCGCTCGATGTCTCCGCTCACCAGAGCTCGCGTGAGCTTGGCAGCTTCTTCCTCCTGGTCGCGACCGCGGCGCCCGGACGTTCGCTCGTGGACATCGCGGCGATCATCGACATCGCGTTGCAGGAGTTGCGCGATTCGGGCCCTTCCGAAAGCGAGATGGAGCGCTCACGTGCCCAGGTTGAAGCACATTTCATGTACAGACTTCAGACGGTCGGCGGGTTCGGGGGGAAGTCGGATCAGTTGAATTCCTACAATGTCCTTCGCGGCGATCCCGGGTACTTTTCTGCTGATCTGGCGCGCTATCGGGATGCCACGATTGAGACCGTGGGTGCCGCAGCACGGCAGTACCTCGCCTTCGACCGACGGGTGACGCTGTCGGTTGTGCCTCGGGGGCAGGAACGGCTTGCGCTGCCGGGCTCCAGGCCGGTGGTGGTGTCGTGAGCGGGCTCGATCGCTCCCGTCCGCCGACGGTCGTCGGGGATCCAGTCTTCACGTTTCCACGAATCGAGCGTCACACACTCGCAAACGGACTGCAGGTCCGCACGGTCGAGCACATGACCGTGCCGGTCGTCACGATGGTGCTGGACGTGGAGGGCGGATCGCTCGCGGATCCTCATGGCCGCGAGGGACTTGCCGCGTTGACCGCCGACATGGTGGACGAAGGCGTCGGCGAACTGAGCACCATCGACATCTCTGACGCGATGGCTCGGATTGGGGCTGACTACAGCGCCGACGTTGGATCGGATACCACGCGCTTCACGCTGACGACGCTGACCAGATTTGCCGATCGCGGCGCATCGCTCCTCGCTGACCTGCTGATGCGTCCCAGCATGCGTCACTCGGATTTCGATCGCGTGCGACAGCTTCGCCTCGATCGGCTCCAGCAGTTGAAAGACTCACCCGCCGGCGTCGCCGAGCGTGCGTTTCTGCGATTGATGTACGCAGAGCATCCGTACGGTCATCTGTCGATCGGCACCGCGGCCGCGCTCGGCTCGGTCACGCTCGAAGAGGTCGTGGCCTTTCATGTCGCGACGTTCCAGCCGGCGCACTCGACGCTGGTGGTCGTCGGTCCGTTGTCTCACGAAGGGCTGCTCGGCATCGCGCAGAAAGCGTTCTCGGGTTGGAGTGGATTCGCTCCGCTGGTCCATACGCCGGCGTCAGTGGTGCCCCACAGTCCACCTCGGCTTGCGATCGTGCCTCGCCCGGGCGCTGCACAGTCGCAGCTTCGCATCGGACACCTGTCGGCAACGCGCAACACGCCGGACTATCGCGCTCTGCTCGTGATGAATGCCGTGCTCGGCGGCCAGTTCGTCAGCCGGATCAATCTGAAGTTGAGAGAGGAAAAGGGCTATACCTACGGGGCCCGCACGGGCTTCGACTGGCACCGTGGCCTCTCACCGTTCTCGCTCGAGACGAGCGTCCATACTGCTGCGACGGCGGATGCGATTGCGGACTGCCTGACCGAGTTCGGCGCGATCAGCGGGCCCAAACCACCCACGAGCGACGAGCTGGCCATGGCGAAGGCCTCGCTCACGAAGGGGTATCCTCGCGCGTTCGAAACCGCCGAGCAGGTCGCGCGCTCAGTCGGTCAGCTTGCGCTGTACGGCCTGCCGGATTCGTATTTCGAGGACTTCATTCCCGGGGTCAATGCGATCGGCCAGGAGGATGTCGTGGACGTGGCGGCACGTTACGTCGATCCGTCCAGAGCCGTCACACTCATCGTGGGCGACTATCAGGCGATCGAGGCCTCACTCGCCCCGCTCGGTCTCGGCGCGCCGCAGATCTTGCCAGTCGAGTAAGGGCAATCCGGGTCCGGCCTTCGCACCACCGCACCCTCGCACCGTCGCACTGTCCTACAGGTTCTTCCTCAAAAACCTGATCAGCACATACGCATCGAGAAACTTGAACGGCGCCATGCCGGTGCTGTAGTGCCCGCAGGGCAGGACGGCGATCTCGTGAGGCACGCCGCGTTGCTTGAACTCTTCCACCAGCGACCGTGAAAGATCCACGGGGAACGTCAGGTCGTACTTCGCATAGACGAGCAGTGATTGAGCGTGGCGGACCTGATCCAGATAGGGAAACGGGCTAATCGGACGCCAGATCTCTCGCAACTCGGACAGCTCAACGTGCCCGTCCAGTCCCTGGCGCACGTGCTGCGTCGAAAGCCCTCGCCACACGACGTCGGCAAACCACGGTGAGATGTGATTGAGCGCCTGTGCCTTGATCCGCGGTTCGTGCGCCGTCGTCAGCATGGCGAGACAGGAGCCGAGACTCGTGCCAAGAATGCCGATGCGTTCGAATCCCTGTAGAGAGAGCCAGCCGATCGCGCGTCGCGCATCCAGCACCGCCTGCCGGCATACCTGGACCGTTCGCGTGATGTTGGAGCTGACGATGTAGTCGGCGCGCGTCAACTCGGGTGGCATCCGACGATCGTGGTAGGGGAGACTCATTCGAAGCGCGGAGATTCCGCAGCGAGCCAGCAGTCGGGAGAGGCCGATGTGCCCTTCACCGTCCGCATTCCACTGAGACATCACGAGGACCGCACGTTTGCCTGAGTTAGGTCCGGGCTCGTTGGCCGGGAACCATCGTGCGTGGACGGTGTTGTTGAGCGCGTGGGGTGTCACCAGTGCGCTTGGGAAGCGCAACGTACCTGCTTCTCCGCCCTCGCGATCGCCAGCGGACGCTTCATCGAACTGATAATCCTGCGTCTCGGGGACGTCGTAGAAGGTGCGGGTGTCGGCCATGACGTCCGTCACCCAGTTGCGCACCCGCGTCTGGGCATTCCCGCCGGACTGGCCGTTCTGCGTCAGCCATTCATCGCCCCACTCGAACGGCCGCACAACGCGGTCCTTGGAGACCGACGCCAACCGGCGCTCCCAGTCGTGAAAGAACCTTGCGATCATCGGGCGGAGGCCGCTGCGGACGGCCTGCGGCCGCCCCGGGCGATCGACTGGGTATCGATGACCGGTTCAAGACGCCTGGCAACTCCAAGAAGAGCTGCTGTCTGATCGCGGTGTCCAACCATCTGCAGGCCCGCCGGAAACCCGTCCGGTGTGAGGCCACACGGAATGGTGATCGCCGGATGGCCGGTCACATTGAAGAGCTGCGTCAGCCGCAGGGTCATCGCGCGAACTTGTTCCTCCGACTCGCCGACCCGTACCGTTGGCACACCAATCGTTGTCGCCGGTATGGGCATCGCTGGCAGAAGCAGGCCATCGAGGTCTTCCATCGCTTCATCGACCTCGTGAATCAGGACACCCCGCCCCCGCATGGCGCGCAAGTAGTCTTCCGCGAGGATGTAGCGGCCCGACTCGAGGCGGAGCCGTACGTTCTCGGTGTAGTCGCCGGGGCGATCTTCGAGCGTCTTTGTGTGGTGCAGCGCCGCTTCAGGAATGGCAATGAACGAGTAGACGTTTGAGATATCGCTCGCATGCTGAACGCGGGTGTCCCGGAGTTCGACGCCTGCACTCTTGAGGCGTTCGTACGTGGCTTCGATCTGTGACTCGATATGCGCGTCGATCTTGGCCGTGAAGTACCCGCGCAACACGCCAAAACGAAGCGGGCGAGTGCCGGCCGCCGGCAAGGCGGACTGATACGGCCCGGCGCGAAGGGTGCTGTACACGATCGCCGCGTCTTCAACGGAGCGACATATGGGACCAACGTGGTCCAGCGTTGCCGACAACGGGAAGACTCCGTCCATCGGGATCTCACCGATGCTGGGTTTCAGTCCCACGAGCCCGCACGCCGCCGATGGAATGCGAATCGATCCGCCCGTGTCCGTTCCAATGGAGCCGAAGCACATGTCCGCCACAACGGACACCGCCGACCCTCCCGACGATCCGCCAGGGGATCGACTCGTATCGAACGGATGCCTGGCGGGACCAAACGCGGAGTCCTCGTTCGTGGTGCCGAGGGCAAATTCGTGGAGGTTGGTCTTGCCGATCAGGACGGCGCCCGCTTCCCGCAGTCGCGCAAGCACTGTGGAATCGGCGCGCGCCCGGTGATCCACTCGCACCCGGGACGCTGCGGTCGTTGCGGTGCCCTCGATGTCGATGAGGTCCTTGATCGAGATCGGTACGCCGTGCAGCAGCCCTCGGTCCTGGCCCGCTGCGAGCTCGGCATCGGCGCGGCGTGCCTGTTCTCGGGCCTTGTCCGAAAGCACTGTGATGAAGGCGTTGAGTGTCGTGTTTCGTTCGGCGATCGCACTGAGACAGCGCTCCGTGATCTCCGCAGCCGTGACTTCTCGACCGCGCAGCGCGTGCGCCAGTTCGGCAATCGTACGGGGATCAGTGGGCATTGGGAGCGCCGGGGCCGTGCTTGATGCCGGTGGCATCGTCGTTCCAGTCCGCGGCTCTCAGCTCGGCCATCGAGCGGGCCATGCCTTCAAGGAGCGGACGGAGTGCTGGCAGTTTCCGGCGCGTTGCATCGTGTAAAACTTCTTCCAACCACGCGTCGATCCTGCTCGCCGGGGGCACGGGACATTGTAAGCTGTGGATCGTGAGACGAACCAAGATCGTGGCGACTATCGGGCCGGTCACGAGTAGCGACACGGCTATCCATGATCTCGTAGCGGCCGGGGTTGATATCTTCCGCCTCAATTTTTCTCACGGCACGCACGACGTTCACACGGATCTCTTCAATCGAATCCGCGCCGAGGCCGATCGGCAGGGCCGCGTCGTCGCCATGCTCCAGGATCTGTCCGGCCCAAAGATTCGCACCGGCCTGCTTCCGGGTGGCGTCCCGATCGAGCTGCATCCCGGCGACCCGCTGCAGATTGTTATTGGTGATGGGATCGGTGGCCCGGGTCACGTTTCCACGACGTATGCGGAGATCGCGAATGCCGTCCACCGCGGCGACACCCTGCTCCTGGACGACGGCCGGATCCAGTTGAGGGTGGAGTCAACCAGCCCCGGGCACATCGAGACTGTCGTGGTGCACGGGGGGCTGCTGGGTGAACACAAGGGCATCAACCTTCCTGGCGTCGTGCTGCCGTCGAGCGGTCTCACGGCCAAGGATGCGGAAGACCTTGCGCTGGGGGTCCGCCTGGGAGTGGACTTCATTGCGCTGAGCTTCGTGCAGCGTGCGGCCGACGTGCGATCCGCACGCGATCGGCTCAGGGAACTGGGGGCCACGCACATCAGGCTCGTCGCCAAGCTCGAGCGTCCCGAAGCGGTGTCCAACCTCGAAGAGATTCTTGCGGAAACGGATGCCGTGATGGTGGCCCGGGGCGATCTGGGACTCGAGCTGCCGATGGAGCACGTGCCCCGGGTTCAGAAAGAAATAACCAGGCGCGCGCTGGCGCTCGGCATTCCCGTCATTGTGGCAACACAGGTGCTCGAATCGATGCGCACCGAGCCCAGGCCCACGCGAGCCGAGGTGAGCGATGCCGCGCATGCGGTGGAGTCAGGTGTTGACGCCATCATGCTTGCGGGTGAGACCGCGGCCGGCCAGTATCCCATCAAGGCGGTACAGATGCTCGACGCCATCATCCGGGATGCCGAGGAAGGTCCACCCGGTCACACGGTCGCGCTCGAAGGTTCGCAGGCGCTCGGTGGGCATGGCCGGGCGATCTGCGAGGCAGCCGTCACGCTCGTTTCGCGAGGTGATGCCACGGCGATCGTGGCGATCACGCGTGGTGGAAAGACCGCGCGGCTGCTTTCCGCGTTGAGGCCACGCGTGCCGATCTTCGGTGCGACAGACCAGCCGCAGGTCGCGCGACGCCTCGCGCTGTCATGGGGAGTCGTGCCCGTGATGGCGGATCTTGAGGGCGTTGTCGGTGAAGCGGCGAACCGAGTGGGGCAGGAACTGGTCGAGAAGGGCGCGATTCCTCCCGCCTCTGCGATCGTGATCGTCAGCATTACCCCGGATCTCTCCCGAGGTCCGTCGAACGTGCTCAAGATCCAGCGCGTCTGACCGTCGGTCGCCGTCGGTTGTTTTTCCCTGTTCAGTTGATCGATAGTTGCCGCACCGTGAATCGAGGCAGGAACCGATGAAAAGACTGCTCTACGTGTCCGCCGCGCTGCTGTTGCTGACGCCAGCGGTGCAATCCCAGCAACAGGGTGGCGCTGCCCCTGGCCCGACGGGTCAGGTCGGCTACATCTTTCTTCCTTCGCCAACGGTTCCCGACGCGGAAGCCACCAGCCAGCCCGTTCCACGGCTCCCCGATGGAAAGGTCGATCTCACCGGTCCGTGGGTCGGCGGCGGCTCCAATGCCGACATCGAGCGGGAGGGCGGCTTCAAGCCCGGTGAATTGCCCCTTTTGCCCTGGGCCAGGGAGTTGCGGGACAACCGGAAGGAGGAGCAGGAGCCGTACACAATCTGCCTCCCGATGGGCGTGCCTCGAGTCAACCCTTACCCCTGGAAGTTTGCGATGTCCTATACGTCGAAGGGGCTGTCGCACATCTACGTCCTGCACGAAACGGGAGATTCCGGTGCGCACCGGGTGATCTACATGGACGGCCGGGCACACCCACCAGATCCGATTCCGACGTGGTTCGGCCATTCGATTGGCCGGTGGGAAGGCGACACGCTGGTCGTCGATACGGTGGGCTACAACGACAAGTTCTGGATCGACAGCCGCGGCACGCCACACACCGAGCAGATGCGCACGGTGGAACGCTACACGCGTGAAAACTGGGGCACGCTGCGCAATGACTTCACGCTGAACGATCCCGGCGCCTTTTCGCGGCCGGTGGAGATGACGTTTCGGGCGAAGTTGCTCCGCTCGAATCTGATGATCGGTGGCGGAGACCTCATGGAGTTCATCTGCCTCGAGGACAACCAGTACGGGCAGGCCTCCGGCATCACGCCAGGCCAGGGCACTTCGCCGAAGTAAACCGATCTTCCGCTACGACGCCGGCGGGTTGTGGTGGGTGAGGATGAAGCCGAGCGCGTCCCAGCTTGCGGGCGGTGAGGCTCTGCGCTCCGTGTCCGTGAAACCTGGTTTCTGACCGCTGCCGCCACTCGGACGGCCAGGGTTCTGCCGGCGATCCCACACGACAGGCAGCTGGTCTCCGAACGCCCTCGACAGCCTGTCGAAGTGAGCGAACTCGCCCCGTTTGACGACGATACAGTCCATTCGGTTCACCCGCATATCGGGCGCGACCGTGGACACCTGCAGGCCCGTCTTCCCGCAGTTCCCGTCTTGATTTCCTGGCCTGCCGGAGCCAGACTGCACCCTTACGCGCGGAGGACTGGCTCGAGGGTGTCCAGATCCGTCCGATGGAGACGATCACCTATGAGCAACATCACGTTGAAAGTGAACGGCAAGGCGCACGCGGTGGACGTCGATCTCTCGACGCCGCTGCTGTACGTTCTGCGCAACGACGTTGGCGTGCAGGGACCGCGATTCGGATGCGGCCTCGGGCAGTGCGGGGCGTGTACGGTGATCATCAAAGGCGAAGCGGTCCGGTCGTGCACCAGGCCGGTGTCGTCTGTGCAGGGCGCGGAGATCACCACGCTGGAAGGGCTGTCACAGAACGGCGTCCTCCATCCATTGCAGCAGGCCTGGATTGACGAGCAGGTGCCGCAATGCGGTTTCTGCCAGAACGGTCAGATCCTCACGGCCAAAGTACTGCTCGACAAGAATCCAAACCCCACGGACGCCCAGATTCGTCAGGGCATGGCGAACACCCTCTGTCGCTGCATGACGTACTACCGTATTCAGGCCGCCATCAAGCGCGCCGCCAAGGTGACCGCATGACCCCTTTCACCACCACTCCAGAGGAGAGTCAGACCGTGGAACCCGCGGGCACGACACGCAGGGATTTTCTGAAGAACTCTGGCCGGCTCGTCGTCGGCTTCAGCGCGATATCGGCCGTGCCGGGTGTCCCGTTTGCTGAAGCTGTTTTGAATGCCGCCCAGGGTGCTGGCCCGTATCCCGATCTCGATTTCCGCCAGCTCGACTCCTGGATCGTGATTCGTCAGGACAACACCGCAACGTTCTACGTGGGCAAGACCGACCTCGGTCAAGGCACAGGCACGGCGTTTCGCCAGATCATGGCCGACGAACTCGACATGCCGTACGACCGCACGAGTTGCGTCATGGGAAGTACGGACGTCACCGTGGACCAGGGGGGATCGGGCGGCTCCGATGCACTGCAGACCGACGGATGGCCGATGCGACGCGTCGCAGCTGAGGCGAGGCGTGTGCTGCTCGACATGGCATCGCAGCGTTTCGCCGTGCCCGCGGGCGACCTTGTTGTCAGCGACGCCGTGATTTCTGTTCGATCCGACCCGTCGAAGCGCATCACCTACGGCGACCTCATCGGCGGGAGGAAGTTCAACGTCACGCTCACGGGCAACAACCCTGACGCGACGACCGGGATCGCCAAGCTCAAGGACGTGCAGCAGTTCAAGATCGTCGGGCAGTCACCACAGCGCTACGACATTCCGGCCAAGGTCGATGGGTCGTTGAAGTGGGCAGTCGATGTGAAGCTGCCTGGCATGGTGCACGCCCGCAACGTGAAGCCGCCGTTCGCGGGAGCCACACTCATCAGCATCGACGAGTCGTCTGTGCGCGGCATTCCCGGCATCGTCAAGGTGGTGAGCAAGGGCAATTACGTGGCCGTGGTCTGCGAACGCGAAGAGCACGCCATCCAGGCGGCGCGGCAGCTCAAGGTGAACTGGCAGAAACCCGCGACGGCTCCGTTCCCCTCGTCGGAGAACCTGCACAGCTTCATGCGTCGCGCGACTCCGACGTTAAGCCTGCCGCCGACCGTCGTCGGCGACACGGCAGCCGCGCTCGCCGGTGCAGCGCGCGTCGTCCAGGCTGATTACGACGTGCCATTCCAGGGCCACACCTCCTTTGGTCCCGCTCATGCCACCGCCGATCCGTCGAACGATCAGTTGACGATCTACTCCAACGACATGAAGTCGTACGGCATGCGGAACGGCGTTGCTGAATTCCTCAAGATCCCGCGCGATCGCGTGCGAGTGATCTGGATGGAGGGCCCTCAGGGCTACGGACGCACAGCCGCAGACGATGCCGGGTTCGAGGCGGCATTCCTGGCGAAGGAGATCGGTCGTCCGGTGCGTGTGCAGTGGATGCGGAACGAGGAAACGGCCTGGGACACCAAGGGCCCGGCGTATACGTTCACGATGCGAGGGGGGCTCGACGCGCAGGGCAACCTGACGGCGTTCGAGTACGACGCACGCGCGGCCGATCATCATCACCTCGGCTACAACGAGCACGACACGGTGCTGATCTCACAGCTGATGGGCACGCGCCGTGAGCCCAACCGTGGCGGCGCGTCGATGCCCAACGAGATGTACGCCATCCCGAACCGCCGGATGTCCGCGCACGTGGTGTCGCTCCCACTCGTCTGGGAAACACCGCTGCGAACGGGCAACCTGCGCGACCCGAACGGCCCGCAGACGACGTTCGCGTCTGAGTCGTTCATCGACGAGCTGGCGGCGGCGGCCAAGGCGGATCCCGTGGAGTTCCGCATGAAGCTCCTCACGGGCAGCACGGTCGAGGACAGCGGGTTCAAGCGCGCCCGTTCGATTGCGGTCGTGAAGGCGGCCGCGGAGAAGTTCGGCTGGGATCCGCGTCCTTCACCACGGCCGCGCGCGACGGGCGACATCATGACGGGCCGCGGCATCGCGTACGCGTGGCGCAGCCAGACAGTCGTGGCCCAGATCGCCGAGGTCGAGGTGAACCGCCGGACCGGGAAGGTGTGGGTCAAGCGTTTCGTGTGTGCCCACGACTGCGGTCTTGTCGTGAACCCGGAAGGCCTGCGTCGAGCGGTCGAAGGCGGCATGCTGCATGCGCTCAGCCGGGCGCTCTACGAGGAAGTGCAGTTCGATACCGAGAAGGTGACGAGCGTGGACTGGATCACGTCTCCGTCGCTGCGTCACACCGACACGCCGGCAACGATCGACGTGGTGATCGTGAATGGCGATCCGAACCCCAATCGTCCGGATCTTCCGCACTACGGCGCCGGTGAGACGGTTTGCAAGACCACGCTCGCGGCAGTCGGGAATGCGATCTACGACGCGACAGGTGTGCGGTTGAGGCGCGTGCCGTTCAGAGAGGCGCGAGTGCTCGCGGCATTGAAGTCCGCGGGGGTTCCTTCAGGCGGCTGAGCCGCCGGCTGACTCAGCCGGCATGCCGGGCACGGTGCCCTTGGCCAGTTCCTGATCGATCATCAGCAGCCCCACACCCGTGCCGCCGAGGCGTATCCGGCCGAGCAACGCTCGCGCAGCCGCTTCCTCTTCCATCTGCTCGTTGACGAACCACTGCAGCAGGATGACCGCCGGTCGGTCCTTGGCCGTCTCGGCCAGCGCGTAGAGCTCATTGATCGAGGAGGTGACGGCCTGCTCGTTTGCCAGCAGGTGCGTGCACAGCGCTTCGACCGAATCCCAGGCCATCGGGGGCTTTGCCACGGCCGGCAGCTCGATCGGCTGGTCGCGTTCGAGCATGTGATCCACGAACTTCTGCGCGTGGAGCAGTTCGTCGTTGGACTGCTTGCGCATCCAGGACGCAAAGCCCGGCAGGTCGTGTCCCGCGAGCCAGACCGACATCGCAAGGTATTCGTGGGAAGCCTTGAACTCGAGCTTGAGGTGCTCGTTCATCCCGTTCAGCAGCGTGGCGTGCATAGGCGTTCAGCCTATCACGTGGTCGCGGGTGGTTTCGAGCCCGTAGCGAACCCGGCCTACATCTCGACTTGTACGCCTAGTTCGACCACACGCTCGATCGGAAGCTTGAAGAACTCCGTCGCGCGGCCGGCGTTGCGCGCCATCAGCACGAACAGTCGCTCCCGCCAGATCGCCATCCCTTCGCGCGCGGTCACGATGATTGTTTCGCGCCCGAGGAAGTAGGTGATGTCGTCCATGTCGAGCGCGACGCCCATGTCACGTGCGCGCGCCAGCGCCTGCGGCACATTCGGGTCCTGCATGAAGCCGAACCCGATTCGCACGTTGAAGAGACCGTAGCCCAGCGGGGTCACGGACACCTGCTCTTCAACCGGCACCTGGGGCGTATGCGCCGTCGTCACGGTGAGGATGACGACGTGATCGTGGAGCACTTTGTTGTAATGCAGGTTGTGCACCAGCGCTGGCGGTGTGCCCGTCGGCTGTGCCGTCATGAACACGGCCGTGCCAGGCACGCGCGTGGGCGGCGTCGCGGCGATGCCCGCAACGAATATTTCGAGGGGCACCGCCCGCGCCGTGAGTCGCCTGGCGACCAGCCGTCGCCCCTTCTTCCACGTGGTCATCAGCGTGAAGATGATCGTGGCGACGCCGAGCGGCAGCCATCCGCCTCGGACGATCTTGAGTGAGTTCGCGGCAAACAGGGCGATGTCGATCGTCAGGAAGATTGCCGTGACGGAGATCGCCAGCCAGATCGGCCACTTCCATCTCTCGGACGCGACGACGTACAGAAGGAGCGCCGTGATGACCATGGTGATCGTCAGCGCGATGCCATATGTGGCGGCGAGCGCGCTGGACGACCGAAAGCCGAGCACGATCAGAATCGTGCAGACGGCCAGTGCCCAGTTCACCTGCGGTACGTACACCTGGCCCATTTCATCGGGAGACGTGTGCGCGATGCCGAGACGCGGGGCATACCCGAGCAGCACGGCCTGTCGCGTCAGCGAGAACGCGCCTGAGATCAGCGCCTGAGACGCGATGATTGCGGCCAGCGTGGATATTCCTACGAGGGGATACAGTGCCCAGCCGGGTGCCATCAGAAAGAAGGGCTGTCTGGCCGCTTCCGGGTTCTCGAGGATCATGGCGCCCTGCCCGAAGTAGTTGAGCATCAGGGTGGGCAACACGAGCACGTACCACGCGAGGCGGATCGGTCGTTTTCCAAAGTGCCCCATGTCCGCGTAGAGCGCTTCACCTCCCGTCACCGCGAGCACGACCGCTCCGAGCACCGGAAATCCGTGCCATCCGTTATCCACGAAGTAGCGCACCGCGTGGCGGGGGTCGAGCGCGCCGAGCACGGCCGGTTCACGGAGCAGCCACGGAATGCCCAGGAGCCCGATCGTCACGAACCAGACGATCATGATCGGTCCGAACAGGCCACCCACGCGGTGAGTTCCGAACTGCTGGATGACAAAGATGCCGAGGATGATGGTGACCGACAGCGGCAGCACGTACGGCGTGAACAGCGGGGTGGCGACCTGCAGGCCCTCGATCGCGCCCAGCACCGTGATGGCCGGTGTAATCATGCCGTCGCCGTAGAGGAGCGCCGCGCCAAAAATACCGAGCCCGATGAGCAGCGGCCGATCGAGAGGCATGCGGCCCGGCCGGCTTTCACGCTCAGGCAGTAACGCGGTGAGCGCGAGGATGCCGCCTTCTCCCTGGTTGTCGGCCCTCATGACGATCGAGATGTATTTGATCGACACCACGAGCACGAGGGCGTAGAGGATGAGCGACAGCACGCCGAGCACGTTCTCGTACGTCGGCGCCACTGAGTGCGCGCCGAAGAAACATTCGCGGATCGTGTAGAGGGGACTGGTGCCGATGTCGCCGTAGACGATGCCGATCGCCGTGAGCGTGAGCGGAAGGATGGAACTTCGCCCTGTGTTCTCGCCGCGTGGCGTCATCCGAGTCGCGTAGGATAGCACGCTGAATCAGCGCAGCAGGCGTGGTATAACTGATCCCGTTCATCACACGACGTTCACTGTTCCTTCTTTCAGGCTCCCACCTTGTCAGAACTCGAACCGCAAACTCCCCTTCGCGAAGGGTTGCCTCCGACGTACCGCATGCGCGCCGACGCTCACTATGTTGACTTGATCGAGGGGCGCGCTCTTCAGACTCCAAAAACGTCAGTCCCGCCAGCGGCCGTGCAGGAAACGGCGCCGCGCGTGACGGACTTTGCCGATCCCACGCTGCACGCAGGCTCCGACCTCGCGCAGGCGCTGACCACGTTGACCAGCTGTGCCGCGCTTCTATCGGACGCGCCGTCTGAGCTTTCGCGTGCCGTTGTCAGCGACCTGATCAAGGCCGAAGCCTGGCGCGCGTCCATGCTGCTGCATGCCACGCGCGTTGTCCGTAAAGAATTGTCGATCACCCGCTCGGCGGTGTCTGTGTCGGGAATTCTGGACAAGGTGATCCTGGGCGTTCAGCCGGAGAGACGCGTACGCGCCCTGACAATCGACGCGCGCTCTGCATTGCCTTACGGCGCGGTCGTCGTCGGCGACGAGCAGATGGTGACAGGCGCGATCTCCTGTGCACTGCTTGCCACGCTCGCAGTCGTCCGCACCGTTCCGGACGCCCGGGTGACCATATCGGCCAGTAGCGATCCGACGACAGGTGTCGCCTTCACCGTGTCGCAGCCGAGCGTGACGCCTCCGTCCATCTGGCAGGCGCGTGCGTTCGACCCCACCTGGACCGATCGTCCGGGCGGAGTGTCAGCTCTCCTCTGGATGCTGGCGCTTCAGGAGACGGCGCAGGCGCACGGCGGAACGGCACGCGTAGAACGCTCGGATCGAGGCACCACTATCGGCCTCAGCCTCGCAGCGAGTCTGTAAGTTCGCGATCGGGTCCGGCTGAAGCCGGACCGTGGATCGCCGCCAGTCAGACCGAGGCTTCCATCCAGTCGGCGCAGAGCAGTTCCGCCTGGAGGAGAACGGTCTTCACGGCTTCCTCCTGCAGGTCTGGCGGATATCCGTACTTGTTCAGGATGCGTTTCACCAAAACGCGAATCCGGGCCCGCGCGCTCTCGCGCAGGTTCCAGTCGATGGTGACGCTCTTGCGCACCTGAGTGATGAGTTCCGTGGCGATCACCTTGAGCTTGTCATCACCCATGGCCTGCACCGCCGAGTCGTTCACCGCCAGCGCCTCGTAGAACGCCACCTCATCGTCTGATAGTCCCAGATCAAGCCCGCGCCTTGTGGCAGCGTCCATCTCCTTCGCCAGCTTGATCAGCTCCTCGATGACCTCCTGCGTGGCGATCGCGCGGTTGTGATAGCCATTGAGCGTCTTCTTGAGCTTCTCGCTGAAGAGCTGCGCCTGGACGAGGTGACGCTTCGAGCGCACTCTGATTTCATCCTTGAGCAGCTTCTCCAGCAGCTCGGCGGCAACATTCCTGTGTTTCAAGCCTCGCACTTCTGCGAGGAACTGGTCGGACAGGATGCTGATATCGGGCCGGGGCAACCCGGCGGCTGTAAAGACGTCGATGACCTGCCCGTCGGTCGTGATCGCCTTCGACACGAGCTGGCGGATGGCGGCGTCGATCTGCTCGGGAGTCTTCCCATTGCGGAAAATCTGCTTGCTGAGCGCCGCCTGGATCGCCTGCAGGAAACTCACGTCGTCGCGAATTCGTGACGCTTCGTCGCTGGCCGCACAGAGCGCAAAGGCGCGTGAGAGTTCGGTCACCGCCTGCACGAAGCGTTTCTTGCCGTCTTGCTGCTGGAGGATGTGCTCCTGCCCGGCGGGAATAAGGGCGAGACGTTCGACTGGCGTGCCGGTCGTCCACGTGCGCCACGTGAAGCCGTGCAGCATGTCGCACGCGATGCCGTGTTTCTCGAGCATCACGGCCACAGCTTGTGCGGCGTCGAATGTCGGGTCGCCCTGCCCGCCGCTCTCGGTATAGGTGGCGAGCGCCTGCTTCAACTGATCGGCGAGACCGAGGTAGTCCACCACCAGTCCGCCCGGCTTATCGCGGAAGACGCGATTCACTCGGGCGATCGCCTGCATCAGTCCGTGGCCCTGCATCGGCTTGTCCGCGTACATCGTGTGGAGGCAGGGGGCGTCGAAGCCCGTGAGCCACATGTCGCGGACGATCACGATGCGGAAGGAATCCGCGCTGTCCTTGAAGCGATTCGCGAGCTTCCTGCGCTTCTCCTTGTTGCGTATGTGCGGCTGCCACGCCGGGCCATCGTCGGCGCTCCCGGTCATCACGACCTTGACGACCGTCTGCTTGCGGTTTTCGGCTTCCACGTCATCGTCTTTGGCGCTGGCCCAGTCGGGGCGCAGGGCCACGAGCGCGTCGTAGAGGTCCGCGCAGATGCGGCGGCTCATGCAGACGACCATGGCCTTGCCGTCCATCGCTTCCAGGCGCTTCTCGAGATGCTGCACCAGGTCGGCGGCAATGAGCTTGATCCGCTTCGGGTCGCCCACCAGCGCTTCGAGCGCGGCCCACTTGCTCTTGAGTTTCTCCTTCATGGTCTGCTCCTCGCTTTCGGTGATCTCTTCGAACTCGTCGTCGATCGTCGGCAGCGTCGCCGCGTTGAGCCCGAGCTTTGCGATGCGGCTCTCGTAGTAGATCGGCACCGTCGCCTTGTCGGCAACGGCCCGCTGGATGTCGTAGATGGAGATGTAGTCGCCGAAGACAGCTCGCGTGTTGGCGTCGGCCTTCTCGATGGGAGTTCCGGTGAAACCGATGAACGAGGCGTGCGGCAGCGCGTCGCGGAGGTTGCTCGCAAAGCCGTAGGACATCTCGCCGGTTCTCTCGTTGACCTTGCCCCCGAAGCCGTACTGACTGCGGTGCGCTTCGTCCGCGATGACGACGATGTTGCGGCGGGGGCTGAGTTCGGCCATCGATTCGCCCTTGTCGGGCATGAACTTCTGAATGGTCGTGAACACCACGCCGCCGCTTGCCCGGTTCAGCAGGGTTCGCAGATGTTCGCGACCGTCCGCCTGCACCGGCGTCTGGCCGAGGATGTCGTGGCAGCGCTGGAACTGCCCGAAGAGCTGGTCGTCGAGGTCGTTGCGATCCGTCAACACCACCAGCGTCGGGTTGTGCATGGCTGGATGCCGCACGATGCGAGCCGCGTAGAACAGCATCGAGAAGCTCTTGCCGCTGCCTTGTGTGTGCCAGACGACGCCGGCTCGGCGATCGCCCGTCTGACCGCCGGGCATGCGGCCTGTCCAATATGTGCCGCGGTGCTCGCGGGTGCGGTCCGTACGTGCCTCACCACTCGCTCGCACGGTCTCCTCGACCGCGATGTTCACCGCATGAAACTGGTGGTAGCCGGCAATGATCTTGTGGACGTCGCCGGTGTCCGGATTCTCCTCGAACACGATGAAGTGCTGCAGCAGGTCGAGGAAGCGCTGACGCTCGAACACGCCGCGCACCATCACCTCGAGCTCCAGTGTCGTTTTCGGGGCGTCGCCTTCGCCGTCGATCGTGCGCCACACCTTGAACCATTCCTGGTTGGCCGTCAGCGAGCCGATGCGCGCCTGCAGCCCATCGCTCAGCACGAGCGCCGCGTTGTAGTGGAGGAGCGATGGGATCTCGGCCTTGTAGGTTTGCACCTGCGCGTAGGCGCTCCAGATCGTGGCGTCCTCGTCGGCGGCATTCTTCAGTTCGATCGCCGCGAGCGGCAAGCCGTTGACGAAGACCACAATGTCGGGGCGGCGGTTGTGCTGACCCTCGATGACGGTGAACTGATTCACCGCCAGCCAGTCGTTCGAGGAGGGATTCGCGAAATCCACCAGCCACACGCGATCGCCGGCGATCGAGCCGTCGGGCCGCCGATACTCCACCTCCACGCCGTCGCGCAGCATGCGGTGGAAGGCGCGGTTGGTCTGCCTGAGCGACGGCGTTCCGACGCGCAGCACCTTGCGCAGCGCCTCGTCGCGTGCGTCGGCGGGAACCTCGGGGTTCAGCCGGTCGATCGCCTCCCGCAGGCGAGTCGTCAGCACCACGTCGCCAAACGAGGCGCGCTCGGCGGCAGGCTCGCCAGGCGCCAGGTGCGGTCCGTGGCCGACTGCGTAGCCGAGCTCCCCGAACCACGTCAGGGCGGCGTCTTCGACGATGGCTTCGTTGAGGCTCATCAGCGCGTGCCGTCTAAGGGAGCAAGTCTATGTCAATGAGCCAGTTAGACCTCACAGCCTGCACACCCTTGCCCAGGTTTTCAACCGGGCCTGGACGACAGGCCGCGGTTGGGACTATTCGGTCTTGACCCTGTGTGTCTGCCGATGCGGGACCATCCTGCTCGACAAGTCAATCAGGGTCGATATACTTGGCAGGTGATGACCGACCAAGTCGCAGCGGCCATCGGGACGCAGTATCCTCTCCTCTTCGCCTACCGGGACACGCTCTTCGGAAACGGCTTTCTCGTCGAGGTTCAGGCCATCAACGGTCGCGCGCTGTGCGTGCGGGAGGCCGAAGACGAGTACTGGGTGTACGGGATCAACCCTGGTGGCATGGCCGCCCATGGCGCCGATCCTGCCGCCGCCCACGCAGCGTTTCGAAAGACCTTCTCTCACATCCTGATCGATCTGGCGCACTCGTCGAATAGCTTCGCTGAGTTCCAGGCTGCCGTGCAGACGTTCTTCGATGACACCAACGAAGGGTATGAAGCCGATTGGCGAAAGGCTCTTCTCGGAGTTCAGCGCGGCGAGGTGAGCCTCGAAGGTATTCCTACCGTGCCGGCCAATTCACCGCGTTCGATTGCCGTGACCATCAAAGAGGTCCGGCAGGTGACGCCGCAAGACAACAGCGCGAACGTCCAGTACCTTCTGGCTGCGTAGATGCCACGCGTTGTCAGGCTGAATGATGTCTGGCAGATGCTCGACGTGTGCCTTCCCGGCCACGAACGGATCAAGAAGCTCCACCGGTGGAACGTGAAGCACGGCGGTCGTGTGTACCATGAAGTTCCGCTCGGACGACATGGGATGCGGACCGACCCGGAGATCGAGGCCGGTCACATCCGCGGACTCGTCAGATTCTTCAAGATCGACGTGTCCTGCTACGCGAAGTTCATCAATCTCCACTGACACCTGAGCGGGTCGCGACAGTACCTACGCGACGCGCAGCTCGCCGCTCAGGAGCTTCGGCAGCAGCGTGTCGCGCAGTGCTGCTAGCGTAGAGGATTGGGCACGGTTGGCCGCGGCTTGCTCGTACAGCCGTGCGCAGGTCAGGTGGAAGGCTTCAAGAATCTTGGGATCGCTTGGCACCACGACTTTCATCGCTCCGATGACCTCTGGACGCACGGCCGGATAGGCTCCTCCGTCGGCCATCTGCCCGAGGTAATCGGACACATCGGGTTGGGTCATCGCGGCATGGACGAACGACCACGGGGCCTTCGTGGGCGTGAGTACAGCGAAGCCCGTGGAGGCGACACGGTGCTTCGGTGGGTTCAGCGCGAGAAAGTACGAGCCCCGGTCAGGGCGGACGGTAGAGAGGACGGTGTCGCCGTGGCGTAAGCGGCGGCGGGCTCGGCTCGGTTCTGCGCCTCGTGCGTATGTTGCTATGTTTGCGATGTCGCCGCGATTGACCTCTGAGATCTCGACGTACTCGAGCGTCTGCAGGTCATCGCTCTTGCTCAGCGTCCACGAGTTGATCGCGCAGATGCTTTCGACGGCAACCTGACGCCAGCCGACCGGAAGCTTCCCGTCCTCGCTCTCATCGAGGTGTTCGGGGAAGAGGGCAGCGGTTGCGTCGTCGAGGCCGAAAAGCTTACGCCCATCGAGCTTGGCGCGGACCGGATCGAAGTCCACGAACCAACTCTGGAAGAGCGCCCGCGCCATCGCTTCCATCGTCGCGTTCATCCGCCGGTTCAACTCGATCTTGTCGTCCAGCGCCCCAAGCACGTCCGCGATGGTTCTCTGCTCTGAGAGAGGTGGAAGCAGAAACTCAAATCGTTCCAGCTGTGCAACTGGCAATCGGGCTTGGTTCGCACTCCCACCTGCGGAGTTGGCGGCGTAGTGAGCGAACTCCTCAGTCCTAAGCAAGTAGAAGAGAAATCGCTGGTCTGAGAGGCTCGGACGCGCGAGCACGCAACAGGTGTTTTGGTTCTGAATGGCACCCGCGGCTGACCGGGAAACACGAACTGTCTTTCCCACAACCGAGGACCAGTTCGGAGGCCAAGAGCCGACCGTCGCAACGATCGCGTCGCCCTCCCTGAGCAGGTGACTCTTCCAGTGCTTCGCGTGATCGGCGTCAACCCGGATGCAGGCAGACATGTCGATTGACCGATCACTGAAGTCAGACACACGCGCCAGCGGAACGCCGGTTGCGCGGAAGAAGCTCTGCTTAATGCCTGCGCCATTTCTAGTAATCGCGACTTCACGAAGCTGGGCTGCCTTCCACTCACTCGCCATGGCCCAGCCTCTTTAAGTTGGCTGTGATGGCCTGCTCCAGCCTCGCGGACTCTTCGAACTGGGCGCGCAGCTCGGTGACGAGGCGAGCCATCTTCGCCTCAAACGGCTCGCCGTCGTCCTCGACATTCTCCGCGCCGACGTAGCGGCCGGGCGTGAGGACGTGGCCGTGCGCGGCGATCTCTGCGGTGACGGCCGACCTGCAGAAGCCGGCGATGTCTTCGTACTTGTCCGCTCCTTTCTCTCCGCGCCACGCGTGATAGGTGCCGACGATCCTCTGGATGTCCGCGTCGGTCAGCTCGCGGTGGACACGGTCGATGAGCCTGCCGAGTTTGCGCGCATCGATGAACAGGGTTTGCTTGCGGCGATCTCGTCGTTTCTTGTCGTGCTTGTTCTTCGTGAGAAACCAGAGACACACCGGAATCTGCGTGCTGTAGAAGAGCTGCCCGGGCATCGCCACCATGCAGTCCACGAGATCCGCCTCGACGATGGCCTTGCGGATCTCACCTTCGCCCGACTGATTCGACGACATGCTGCCGTTGGCCAGCACGAAGCCGGCCATGCCGCCGCCCGAGGGCGACGCCTGCGCGAGGTGATGGATGAAGTGCTGCACCCACGCGAAGTTGGCGTTCCCCTTCGGTGGCACGCCGAACTGCCACCGCACGTCGTCGTCTTTGCGAAACCAGTCGGAGTCGTTGAACGGCGGGTTGGCGAGGACGTAGTCGGCACGAAGGTCGGGATGGAGATCGCGGCGGAACGTGTCGGCCTGCTCGGGGCCAAAGTCGGCCTCGATGCCGCGCAGCGCCAGATTCATCACGGCAAGACGCCGGGTGGTGGAGTTGCTCTCCTGACCGTAGATGCTGATGTCGCCCACTTTGCCGCCGTGCGCTTCGACGAACTTCTCGGACTGCACGAACATCCCGCCCGAGCCGCAGCACGGGTCGTAGATGCGCCCTTTGTAGGGCGCGAGCATCTCTACGAGGAGCCTGACGACGCATGAGGGCGTGTAGAACTGGCCGCCCTTCTTGCCTTCGGCGCTGGCAAACTGGCTGAGGAAGTACTCGTAGACGCGGCCGAGAATGTCCTTGGCGCGATTGTCCTTGTCGCCCAGGCCGATGGTGCCGACGAGGTCGATGAGTTCACCGAGACGGTGTTTGTCGAGCGCGGGCCGGGCGTAGTCCTTCGGCAGCACACCCTTGAGCCGCGGGTTGTCGCGCTCGATCGCCACCATGGCATCGTCCAGATCCTTGCCGATGCCGGGCAGCTTGGCGCGCGATTGGAGGTGCGTCCAGCGCGCTTCCTTCGGTACCCAGAAGACGTTGGCGGCAAGGTACTCGTCCTTGTCTTCAGGATTCGCGCCGGCGAGATCGCCTTTGCCTGCCACCAGCCGCGCGTGGTGTTCCTCGAATGTGTCCGAGATGTACTTGAGGAAGATGAGGCCGAGGACGACGTGTTTGTACTCGGCCGCGTCCATGTTGTTGCGGAGCTTGTCGGCGGTCAGCCACAGCTTGGCCTCGAAGCCGAGATTCGCTGTGGCGTCTGTTGATGTCTTGGATTTTGCTCTGGCCATTCAGATCGAGAGTGACGGCGTGTCGCCTGGGCTCGGCTAAAGCCGAGCACTACGACTGTTTTGCTACGTCGGTTACGGCATTCTCGCGAAGTCGAGGTTTTCGGTCATCCTCGTTCCATTCGCGCGAAACGCCTCCACGAGCATCCGAATACGCTTCTTCGCCTCGCCAAGGTCGTGATTGTCGAGGTTGATGTTCAGTAGATCGATGTACCACGGCAGCTTCATCGAGTCCGTCACGTAGGCCTCGACGATCTCACGCGCGATCGGCAGCGTCGTCTGCTTCGAGTTGTCATGCACGTCCCGGTTACCTGCCTTGAGGAGCTTGTCGTACTCCTCCGTGAGCAACCGCGACCAGAGCGCGGTCGTGAATCGATCCCCGGCCTTCACGCCGATGGGATCGTCCTCAGTGAGGACCGCGCTCTTGTGCAGCCACTCCCAGAGGATGCTCAGGCGGATCTCGCCGGTCGCCATGTCTTCCATCAAATACAGCACGTCGTCATTGCCAAAGAAGTCGGCTGGTTTGAGAGCCGCGGCCTGAAGGCCCTGTCCAAAGGCATTGCCGTACTGCAGCGCGACGCTGAGCAGGTCGCGCGCACCACGTACCGTACGCGGTGCACGCTCGAGGAGCATGAGGCCGTCCGCGTCTGATTGGTCGTATCCAAGCCGCGGGAAGGCGCGTCCGAGCTGATTGTCCTGGCCCGCCTTTTCCCAGACGGGGCGGACGATGTGCACCATCTTCCAGTGGGCCACCCACTTGCCGCTGGCCCCTTCGCGCTGCTCGCGCTCGGCGCCAGCCATCGCTCGTGCCATCCCGCTTGCGACGCCAGCCTCTGAGCCGACCGGGATGTTCGGCTCCATGCCGCCCTGCCAGAGGGCATAGCGGCCCAGTCGATCAGGCGTATTCACCGCCCGCCGCACGCGGTCCTCGTAGATCCGCATGTAGCCGTACGTCATCGTGATGGCGTCGATGTTCGGATTGACGAACCCTTCGTCCCATGCCATCGCGTCGGACACGCTGTTGATGTAGTCCCATCGGCCCGTGTTGAAGCCGACGAAGTGCTGCCCGAGTGCGGCCCGAATCTCCATCAACTGGAAGCACGCTTCGATCTGCTCGACGAGCACGTACACCTTGATCGTGCCCGTGGGCAGGCTGAGGTGCGACTCCAGCGCGGTCAGAATGTCGTTCCAGACGGCCGCCTCTTCAGCGGTCTGAATCTTGGGGAGGTACAAAACCAGCGACGCACCCGATCGCTGCAGCGCCTGGTGGTTGTTCACGGCGTAGAGCGTCGCATCGACGATCGATGCGGAGAAGCCTGTTCCGTCTGCGTGACGAACATGGCGATCGTCGAGATGCAGACCGCGCGCGCGAAAGATTTTGGTGGTGAAGCCAAGCTGGGTCGCGAAGTCCCCGATGATCGGGCGCTTCAGGAAGCCAAGCGCCCACTGGTTCATCTCGGCGGCCACCTGTTCTGCCACCTGCAGGAACAGCGGATCGCCGTGGATTGCGAGCTTCAGATTCCGCTGGTTGTCGAGCGACATGGTCGATACCTGACCAAGCGCGTCTTCGGCATCGAACATCCATCCGTCGGCGCCTGAGAGAAGGGCATAGGCCACGTTGCGCAGACTCATGGCCACGGACGCATGCGGCCTTGCCGCGGGCCCGGTTCCCTGAATCCACTGGCGCTGAAGGTCCCGCGGGATCTCGCCGCCAACGAACTGTCCAGCTCGCGCGTCCTGCACCTTGATCTGTGTTCGTGGAATCAGCGACTGGGGATCGAGGAACGCGATGCGCTGCTTTCCGCGCGCGCGTTCCTTTCGCCGTGCCGTGCGCGCCGCGAGTACAGCCCAGCGGTCCGCGTCGAACTTGGAGAGCGCTCTGAGAGCGCCCACGGCTTCCCTGGTGAAGATGTCTTGATAGGCCGTTTCGAGGCCTGCTCGGATCTCTAACATTTGCGCTCCGACACGGAATTCAAAATGCAAAAGTCAAAATGCAAAATTCGAGAGCCCAGAGCCTGGAGCCACGAGTGGTACATTCTGGCCGCATGGATATTGTCACAGGCCGCTCGAGGATCGCCACGAAGTACGGCATTGTCGCCGCGAGCCAGCCGCTGGCTGCGCGTGCTGGTGTGCAGGCCCTGGAGCGGGGTGGGCACGCCGTGGATGCCGCCATTGCCGCCAACGCGGTGATGGGTCTTGTCGAGCCACACATGAACGGCATCGGCGGTGACCTGTTTGCGATCGTCTACGAATCCAAAACCGATCAACTGCACGGCCTCAACTCAGGTGGATGGTCGCCCCGACGACTCACGCCGGACCTGCTGCGTTCGAGGGGTATTGATGAGATGCCTGACGGCGGCATCCATACGGTCACAATCCCGGGCGCGGTCGCCGGATGGAGCGCTCTGCACGCGAGATTTGGCCGGCTGCCCGTTTCGGAACTGCTGGCTCCGGCGATCTTTTATGCAGAGGACGGATTTCCTGTCTCTGACGTCATTGCCCGCGCCTGGGATGGCCTGAGCGGGAAACTCGCGCTGGACGATCAGGCGGCGGCGACATACCTTCCGAACGGTCGGGCGCCGCAGTCCGGAGAGATATTCCGCAATCTGTCGCTTGCACGATCGCTGCGTCTCATTGCATCGGACGGACCGGGGGCTTTCTATGGCGGGCCGATCGGAGACGCGATACTCGCGACGTCGGCCAGGCTCGGAGGCGTACACGAAGCCGACGACTTTCGAGAGTTTCAACCAGAGTGGGTCGAGCCGGTTTCCACGACCTATCGCGACTGGACGATCTACGAACTGCCTCCAAACACGCAGGGCATCGCGGCCCTGATCATGCTCAACCTCATGGAGCAGTTTCCTCTCAGCCAGTATGGATTCCACAGCGCCGCCGCGTTGCACGTGATGATCGAGTCGAAGAAGCTCGCGTACGCCGACATGCTGCGGTACGTCGGCGATCCGCGATTCGGCGAGCTCGACGAGACGACGCTGTTGAGCAAGGCGCAGGCTGAGCGTCGCGCGCGATTGATTGATCCGACGCGCGCAGCCCACGGCGTCGAGCCGTCCGTGTTCGAAGGCCTGACGAACTCGACAGGTCACGACACGATCTACCTCTCCGCGATCGACAGGGACGGCAACATCGTTTCGCTCATCCAGAGCATCTATCAGGGATTCGGCAGCGGCATCGTGGCGGAGGGGACGGGCTTTGCCCTGCACAATCGCGGCGCGCTCTTCACCCTTCAAAAGGGTCACCCGAACGAGCTGGCGCCACGCAAGCGGCCGCTCCACACCATCATTCCGGGATTCATGCGGAAGGACGACGTGCGTATCGGGTTCGGCATCATGGGCGGATTCAATCAGGCGCAGGCCCACGCTCAGTTCGTCGCCAACATCGCCGACTACGGTTTAGACATTCAGCAGGCGCTCGAAGCTGGCCGGTTCACGAAAGCGACGTTCGACGGACTGGACGTTTCGGTCGAGGCGCTCGTGCCCGATTCCGTCAGGCTGGAGCTGGCGGCAATGGGACACGACGTGACCGTGGTTCCGCCGCGAACCCCCACGTTCGGCTATGGGCAGGCGGTGATGAGCGACGGACGGGGCGTGCACTTCGGTGCGTCGGAGCCGCGCCACGACGGCGCGGCTATTCCCGAAGCGCCCGCGCTATCGTCAGTCAGTCAAAACCACGAAGAACACGAAGAGCCACGAAGGAGGTTAAGAACTTAAATGCCTTCGATCGCTTCGTGTCAGGCTCGCGGAATCCACCTTCCGCCAAGCACGGTGCCTCTGGGGAACAACCTCTGCCGGCCGGGGATCTTGTTTCCGTAGTTGTCGAGGAAGTCGAAGTTTCCCTCACGCAATTCGAGCAGGGCGATGTCCGCCACGGCACCCACGTTCAGCGTGCCGCGATCGCGGAACACCTCGAAGGTGTGCGACGCATTGACGGTCGCGCATGCGATGGCCTGCGACACGGACATGCCGAAACCAAACAGCTTCGACATGCAGTTGGGAAGGTCGATTACTCCAGTCGTGGGGCTGTTGACGTTCCAGTCGGTGGAAAACGTGTCGGGCCAGAAGCCGGCCTTCATGATGCGCTCGATGATGTCCCACCGCATGTGACCGGTCTGGCCGTTGCCGACGTCGAACCAGACGCCACGGCGACGGGCGGCCAGGACCTCGGGAAGGATCCGGCCGTTGTCGTCGATGATGCTGTTGGGTGGCGGCGCGAACATGTGGGTGACGATGTCGCCGGGCTTGAGCCGCTCGAAAAGCCTGGCTAGTGGCGAGCGCGTCTGCCCCATGTGGATCATCAGTGGCAGGTTGAAGGACGTGGCTACCTCCTGCGCGCGCCGCATGACCTCGTCGTCGTTCTCGCCCGCGACTTCCCGCGAGAGCCTCGCTTTGACGCCTACGACGAGGTCGCGATGCTTCGCGATCGCATCGCGCAAGGCGCCGGTATCGGCGCGCGCGAGGTCCATGGTGTCGCCCTCGGGCAGGATGCCGGCGCGCCCGATGTTCACCAGCACGCGACCCAGTTGCGGCGACGTCCTGGCGATGGCGATCGGGTCGGCGATGCGATCGGCTCCCTGCGAGCCCGCATCGACCCACGCGGTGACGCCGTCGGCGAGGACGAGACCAGGGCCCTCCTTGGTACGGGCTGCGTGAGTGTGGATGTCGATCAGTCCAGGGACAACCAGTTTGCCGCGGGCGTCGATCGTCGCCGCCGCGTTCCCGGCGATACTGGTCTCGACAGCCGCGATGCGTCCGTTGGCGATGGCGACGTCGCTGATTCTGTCGATCCGAAGCGAGGGGTCGATGACGCGTCCGCCTCTGATGATCAGGTCGTATGCCGGGGCCTGCGCGAATGCTCTGGACAGGCCGCTGATGAGCGCTGTGCCCCCGGCCGCAGCGTAAAGAAATCGGCGCCGGTTCATGGTCTATGTCCTCTACACGTTCACTGTCAGCGGTGGTACGGCGAGTCCTTCTACGACGGCGGTCCATGTTTCACCGGGCGCGATCGGCATGGATTCAGTGAGCGTGCCGGAACTTACCAGCTCGCCGGTTGACAGTGGTTCCTCCGGCGAGCGACGCCCGATGGCCGCCGCCAGCTCGCCAAGGCACAGCGCAGGACTCCTCAGCGAATTTCGGCCGGACCCTTCCGCGACCACCGCTCCGTTCTTCGACAGCTTGACCGTGAACTTTGAGAGCTGCTCCGACAGTTGCGGGATCGTGTCTGGTGTCACCTGCACCGGAGCGCCGACGACGAGCGCCGCGTGCAGACCGAAGGACGCCACGAAGTCCACGGGCTGAAACTTCCAGTCGGCAAACACGCAATCAATGATTTCGAAGCCGAGCGCGAACCACTCGACCGAGTTGAGCACAGTGGCAGGCTCGGAAAAGTCCGAGGAGATCGGACCCTTCATCTTGAAGACAATCTCGGGCTCGATCTTCGGCGAGAACATCGGTGCGAGTGACAAGGTTCCCGCATTGTCGTCCGCATGAACAACCGTGTCGTCGTACATGTGCGCCCAGACAAGCGTGTCGAGCTTCAGAACGCGCCACATCGCCTTGTTGGCGAAGCCGACTTTTCGGCCGACTGTCGTGCGGCCAGATGCCTTGCGCTGTCGAACTAGTTCGGCCTCCACGGCGTAGGCGGTGTCGAGGTCGAGCGGCGTGTCGCGGCCCGAAGGCGGCGTGGCGATTGCCTGGCGGCCCGAGCGGGCCGCCATCAGTTCCTGGGCGAGATCATGGACGGACATTCAGTGGGTTCCAGTTGGGCGCGGCTAAAGCCGCGCACTACGAAAGAAGCAGTCCTATCTGACGCCGACAGCGGGTGAGAGACTGGCGGCTCGAGCCTTGGCCGTGGCTACCGACGCGCGAAGGCCGACGGCCATGCCCGTGGCGATGAGTGCCATCGCTGCGCTGCCGTAGAAGCCCATCGCCCAGCTGCCCGATTGTTCAAAGAGCAGCGCGCCAAACCATCCACCGATGATCGACGCGACGCCCTTGGCGGTGTACAGGAGGGCATAGTTCGACGTCGCATGTTTGGTGCCGAAATAGTCGGCCGCGGTCGCGGGGAAGAGCGAGTAGATCTCTCCCCAGGTGAAGTACACGAGCACCAGCGTGAAGGCGAACCAGGCGCCGGAGATCTGGCCGACAGCCACGACGAGCACCAGGCAGATGGCCTGCAACAGGAATGCGACGACCATCGTGGTTTCTCTGCCCAGTCGATCCGAGGCCCAGCCCCAGAAGATCCGGCTGGCGCCATTGGCAAGCGGGCTGAGCGTCGCGGCCAGCGTCAGAGCAGCCGCGCTGAGACCCCATGAACGAGCCATCGGGCCGGCATTGGCCGTGACGAGAAGGCCACCAGTCGCCATGAGCACGAACATGGCGTACATCAGATAGAACTGTGGAGTGCGAAGCATCTCGCCGGTGGTGAAGTGCTTCTTGCCCACCTGCGATCCGGAGCTCGTGACAGCAGCGGCAGCAACAACGGGCTGAGCGGGCGGGTGTCTCAGGAACTGCGCCACGAGCACGATCACGAGGCCCTGAAAGATTCCCGTTGCCACGAACGTGGCCTGATAGCCATCGGACGCGATCATCGACGAAATGAAGGGGATGAAGAGCGCCGTTCCACCACCGAAGCCTGCGGCCATGATGCCCGAGGCCAGCCCGCGGCGCTCCTTGAACCACTTGAGGGCTGAGCCGATCGATCCGCTGTAGACGAACGCCGCACCGATGCCGGCGAGGCAATACATCGCGTAGAGCATCGGCAGGGTGTCGGCATAGCCCAATCCAGCCCAACCCAGACCGCACAGCAACCCCGCCACGCTGATGAAGCCGCGGGGGCCGAATTTATCGATCAGCCAACCGTCGAGCGGCTGCACCCACGTCTGGAACAGGATGAAGACCGCGAACGCGCCCTGGATGTCGGACAGCCGCCATCCGGTGCCTTTCTGGAGCGGCTCGACGAACAGTGTCCAGGCGTACTGCAAGTTCGCGATCATGATCATCGCGATGAGTGAGGCAAAGAGCTGGAACCAGCGATTGTTGATACTCACGCGACCACCCCTTCCACGCGCGGAGCGACGCGTCGCCCGCGATGTTCGTCAAGGAGCCTGGCGCACGCGTAGACTGCCCGCGTCGCCGGCATCGCCACCCCGAGTCGTTCTCCCAGTTCCACGACGGCGCCGACGACGGCCTCGAGCTCCATGGGTCGTCCCGCCTCGTAGTCCTGCAGCATCGATGTCTTGTGCGCGCCGACCTTCTCGGCGCCGGCTATTCGCTGGTCGATCGAAATGGGCAGCTCGATGCCCAGCTTGCCCGCGACAGCCTCCGTTTCAACCATCAGCTCTCGCACGAGCCGTCCCGTCTCCGGATGGCGCACGAGCTCCTCGAGCGTGCCTCCCGTCAGTGCGCTGATCGGATTGAAGGCGACGTTCCCAAGCAGCTTCACCCAGATCTCGTGACGGAAGCGGGTGCTGACTGGGCATCGAAAGCCTGCACCGATGAGCACCTCCGCGAGTGCCTTGGTTCTATCCGATCTGGTACCGCTGGGTTCGCCAAAGCTGATGCGGTTCCCCTCGGTGTGATGGATCACGCCGGGCTCAGCGATGTCGGTGGCGAAGTATGCGAGCGAGCCCACGACTCTGCGCGGTTCGATGGCGTCTGCGATCACCCCACCGGGATCGACACGCTCGAGGCGGAGGTTGTCCAGCTCACCGCCGTAGTTCTGGAAGTACCACCACGGCACGCCGTTCTGCGTGCTGACGACGAACGTATCGGGTCCGAACAACGGTCGAAGCTGGGGTGCGAGTCCCGTGAGGCTGTGTGCCTTCACCCCGAGGAAGATGACATCCGCCTGGCCAATGGTCGAGAGGTCTCCGCTGACCTGAGGACGAACTTCGAAGTCGCCCTCCTCGCTCGTCACCCGCAGGCCGCGTTCCTGCATCGCCCGCAGGTGCGGACCACGGGCAAACAGCACAACGTCAACGCCGACACGGGCCAGCCGCGCACCGATGTAGCCACCGATGGCGCCTGCCCCCGCGATGACAATTCTCACGACACCTGTGGCGCAAACGCCTGCGCGACGATTCGGCGCTGGATCTTTCCGGTCGCCGTGCGCGGAATGGCGGTCGTGATGTGAATCTGCTTCGGACGCTTGAAGTCGGCGAGACGTTCCTTGCAGAACGCGAGCAACTCCGCCTGGGTTGCGCCCGCGCCCGAGTCGCTTGGGCGCAGTACGACGGCGGCCTCGACTTCCTCACCCCATGAGCGGTGCGGTACTCCGAAGCACACGGCCTCGGCGATCGCAGGATGCGTCAGCAACACCTCGTCGATCTCGCGGGGCGAAATCTTTTCCCCACCGCGGTTGATCAACTCCTTCAGGCGGCCTACCAGCGTCAGATAGCCGTTCTCGTCGAGTGTCCCCTGGTCGCCAGTTCGGAACCAGTCGCCGAAGAATGACGTGGCATTGGCCTCAGGGTTGTTCTCGTATCCCTTGATCACGTTCGGGCCCTGGATGCAGACCTCCCCGCGCTCGCCGGCCGCCACTTCACGTCCCTCGCCGTCCCTGATGCTGATGCGCACATCGGTGCCCGGACCGACCGACCCTGGCATGCGCGCGCCCGGAGGCAGCGGATTGGACGCCATCTGATGGGCAGCCTCGGTCATGCCGTAGGCCTCCAGCACCGGCGCGCCGAACGCGGCCTCGAGGTCGTGCATGACTTGTGGCGGAAGCGACGCGCTGCACGATCGAATGAAACGCAGCTTGTCGGCGCCTGGAGGCTTGGGCGCGCCGGGCTCCACGCGCGCGAGCAGGAGCTGGTGAATCGTCGGTACCGCCGAGTACCACGTGGCCCCGTGGTCACGCGCGATGCGCCAGAACGAGAGCGGAGCGAACTTGGCCGGTACGACCACGGTGCCACCGGTCGAGAGCGTTGCCAGCGTGGACGCCACGAGCCCGTGGACGTGGAACAGCGGCATCACACACAACGACACGTCCTCCGATGAGAGCGCGTAGCTTCGCGCAACGTTCCCAGCGGAAATCGAAAGATTGGCGTGGCTGAGCGGCACTCGCTTGGGGCGACCCGTGCTGCCGCTGGTATGGAGCACCAGTGCCACGTCAGTGATCGCCGGGGGCACGATGGGCTTCCGCGCAGTGACACCCGTCAACGTCACGTTTCCAGCGTCGTTCATGTCGATCGTCAAGATCGGGACGGTATTTCCTGCCGCACGGCGCGCCTCGTCGATGCCCTCAGGCGGCAGAATGAGCACGCGTGCATTGGTGTCTTCGAGGTAGAACTTGAACTCATCCTCTTTGTACGCCGGGTTGAGAGGGGCCGCTGTTCCGGCCATCGAGGCCGCCAGGAACGCGACGATGTTGGGAAGGCCGTTGGGCAGGGCGATGCCGACGCGGTCGCCGCGGCCGACGCCTGAGGCGGCCAGGGCTTCAGCGAGCGCTTCGACCTGGCGTCGAAGTTCACCGTACGTGATGCGGATGTTCTGCTCGGGGACAATCACTGCCGTGCGGTCGGCAGGCGTTGATTCCAATAGTCCAAGCAGGGTGGTCTGTCCCGTGGTCGAAGGGCTCATAACTTAGGATCTCCTGAGGGCCCTACAATTTCCCTTACTCGGCCGCAATCGTCAACCTGACAAATGTGGAGGCGCCGGGCTGGTGGCGCACACTCCGCGGGTAACATCAGGGCGACCACATTGCTGTTCACAACGACTTCGAAAGGAATGCAGGATGGACGACGGGCGTCGTGAGGATTCGAAGGTCAGCCGCCGGGGATTTCTCGCATTCGGGTGCTGTGCGGCCGGGATGGCGGGTGTCGCGCGGGCGGGTGCCGCGAGCGCGCAGGCGCCGGCGGCTGCACGGGGCGCGGTTGATGTGCACGCGCACTACTTCCCCGAGCGCTTCGTCCAGAGCATCAACGAAC
>JABFSA010000110.1 GCA_013140775.1 Acidobacteriota bacterium
GTGAGTGCGCCTCGTCTCGGTCGCTGTTCCAGTCCCATATCTTGATTCCCTGACCTACCAGATCCCTCCGGATCATCCTGCGGTGCCCCCCATCGGCGCGCGGGTACGTGTGCCCGTCGGCACACGGGAGGTGATTGGCTGCGTGGTCGCACATGGCGGAACCTTCGAAGAGGGGAAGCCCGTCCGCGACATCCTCGCCGTTCTCGACGAATCGCCGTATCTTCCCGAACCCGTGGTCAGACTGTGTCAGTGGGTCGCTGACTATTACATGGCGGGAATCGGCGACACGATCAGCGCCGCGATGCCGCCAGGGGCACATCGGAAGTCGGCCATCCGCACCCGGCGCGTGATTACGGCCACGGTCCACGGCGTGTCGGCGGTTGAGAGTCAAAGTGCTGAACTGACGGTCCGGCAACGAGAGGTTCTCACGGTTCTCGCGAGCACCCCTGCAGGGTTGTCTGCGTCGGTGCTTCGGGAACGGGGCGGCAGCGCCGAGGTGGTTCGGCGAATGGTGGCCAAAGGGCTGCTCGTCATCCGCGACGAGCAGCACGAGCGCGACCCGTTTGAGGGAGCCGTGATGCCCGCTGAGCCTGACAGCGGCCGCCGTGTGCTCACGACCGAACAGGATGGAGCCTGTCGCACACTCGAGGGGCTGCTGGACGAGCAGCGGTTTCGAGTGGCGCTGCTGCACGGCGTCACAGGAAGCGGCAAGACAGAAATTTATCTGCAGGCCGCTCGTCACACACTGCAAAAGGGCCGGCAGACGCTCATCCTCGTGCCCGAGATCGCTCTGACACCATCGGTCAGCTCGAGGTTTCGGGCGGCGTTTGGAACCAGGGTGGCGATACAGCACAGCGGTCTCTCCGACGGAGAGCGCCACGATCAGTGGCAGCGGATTCATCGTGGAGAGGTGGACGTCGTGGTCGGGACGCGATCCGCCGTCTTTACCCCGCTACCAAACCCAGGCCTCATTGTCGTGGACGAGGAGCACGACGGCTCGTACAAGCAGGAGGAGTCACCGCGGTATCACGGGCGCGATGTCGCGATTGTTCGGGCGCAGGCGTCACACGCTCTCATCGTCCTGGGCTCGGCAACTCCTTCGATGGAGAGCTACCAGAACGCCGTGACCGGAAAGTACGTCCATATCGCGCTGGAGCGTCGAGTCCTCGATCGACCCCTCGCTGAGGTCAGGCTCGTGAATATGCGCGAGGAGTACGCCGAGTGTGGACCTGACGTCGTGATCAGCAGAGCCCTTGTCGAGGCGATCGACACTCGCCTCACGAAAGGCGAGCAGGTGCTCGTGCTGCTGAATCGGCGCGGCTACTCGACAGCCGTGTTGTGCCGGCAGTGCGGTGACTACTTCGAGTGCCCGAACTGCAGTGTGTCGCTGACGGTGCACCGGGCACACAGCCGCTGGCGCGCGCGGTGTCACTACTGCAACTACACGGTGATCGTCCCGACGTCCTGTCGAAAATGTGCAGCGCCGTATCTCGAACAGACCGGCTTCGGAACAGAGCGGGTGGAGGAGCAGCTCAAGGAGCGGTTCCCCTCCGCGCGAATCAGCCGAATCGACCGTGACTCAATCCGCGCGAAGGGCGCCCTGACGACACGGCTCTCGCAGTTTGCCGCCGGCGAGATCGACATCATCGTCGGCACGCAGATGATTGCCAAGGGTCACGATTTCCCTCGCGTGACGCTCGTGGGGGTGGTTTCCGCGGACGTGGGGTTGGGCCTCGCAGATTTTCGAGCCGCGGAGCGGACCTTTCAGCTGCTGACACAGGTTGCGGGACGCGCTGGTCGAGGAGAGCAGGCGGGCGAGGCCATCGTCCAGACCTTGTATCCGGACCACTACAGCATCGAAGTCGCTCGTCGTCAGGACTATCCGGCGTTCTTCGAGAAAGAGATCAACTACCGGCGCGGGATGCGGTATCCACCGGTGGTGGCCCTCATCAATACCGTCGTTCGGGGACGACAGTTCGAAGAAGCGATGCAACTGGCAACCGATGTCGTCGCGCGACTGTCGTCCGCGGCGGAAAGCGGACGGTTCCAGATCCTCGGTCCCGCGCCTGCGCCGCTCGGCAAGCTTCGAGGCGAACACAGGGTGCAGTTCTTCCTGAAGGGAACCCGACGCGCCGACATGCGGAACGCGCTCAAAGAGGTATTGCTCGCGATGCCTGAGGCGCGACGCCGAATTACGGTCGATGTGGATCCGTTGACTGTCTTATAGCTCGTTCGGCACGTTCGGGTCGTTCGGAGGGTTCTGGCTATCTTCCCGATACGATTTCGAATGGTTCGATCGGCGTTGGCGTGAAGCAGAGGATGAACATCACCACGGCACCGACGGCCAGCCACAGACGTGCACGGTCCAGAGGGATGTCCTCATCAATGGTGCTTGGATGGCGTGGGCCAAACGTTGCAAGCATGATCACCGTGAGAACGGTCCAGACGAGCCACGAGCTCGAAATGAACGTGAGCCCAATCAGAACTATCACTGTGACGAGCGTCACGGCCGTGCTCTTTCGGCCGAGCACGGCATACGAGATGTGGCCGCCGTCGAGCTGTCCGATGGGAAACAGGTTCAGCGCAGTCGCAAGGAGACCGAACCAGGCGGCAAACGCCATCGGGTGCATGTTGATGGAATACCCATCTGGCGGAGTTCCCCAGATCATCCACGCAACGGCTTTGAAAAGCAGCGGTTCCCCGAGTTCGATGAATCCACTCGTATCAGCCGGGAGCTGGGTGATTCGTGAAAAGCTCATGCCGGCAATGAGTACCGGCACCGCGACGACGAACCCGGCGATAGGACCGGCGATGCCGATATCGAACAGCTCACGTTTACCCGGGATGGGTTGTCGGATCCGGATGAACGCACCCAGGGTGCCCGTCAGTGGCAGCGGCGCTGGCAGAAAGTAGGGGAGCGACGCATCAACGCCGTAGTGGCGGCAGGCGAAGTAATGGCCGAACTCGTGAGCTCCCAGGATGGCGAGAATCGAGAGGCAGTACCACAAACCGTTGAGCATGAGCGCGATCGAAGAAATCTCGGGCGCGGATTGCGTGCTGTAATCGAACTGAAAGACGGCAAAGTGGTTGGCCCCGACGATTGCGGTGGTCGCGACTGTCAGCAGAAAGAGCACGACATGCCGCCAGACGGGTGCACGTCTGGGCGGCTGGGGCGTCCACGGCCGCTGGGGCTCCATGCGCGGCGCGGACGTAGAAAACAGATCGAGGGGATCGGACGAAGGATTGCCCATGCGGGCCGGTTACCCGATATTCTGGAGGTCTTTGCCGGGCTTGAACCGGATGGTGCGGCCGGGAGGTATCCGAACTTCCTTGCCGGTCCGTGGGTTACGGCCAATTCCACGCTTGCGGGGTTTGACCTGGAATACGCCGAACCCCCTCAGCTCGATACGGTCGCCTCTCTGCATCGACAGACGCATGGCATCGAGAACGGCATCGACCGCGACCTCGGCTTTTACCTTGGTGATGTCAGCGATTTTCGAGACTTCGTTGACGATGTCAACCTTGATCATGCGCGGGGACCCTCTGGGTTCGTGGCTGTAACTACTATAAAAAGAAACACTTACGCTGTCAAACGCTGTTAGAGCCACCATCCAGATGTCAAAGCCCCTTCCGTCAGTCGTGCTCGTCGGACGCCCCAACGTGGGCAAATCGACGCTCTTCAACCGTCTCAGCGGCACGCGGAGGGCGATCGTGACGGCAATGGCCGGCACAACGCGAGATGTGATTGCCCAGCGGGCCGAGTGGCAGGGACGTCACTTTGAGCTGGTCGATACAGGCGGTATGTTCGGGGCGAGCCAGGATCCGCTTCACGAACTGGTGCTGGATCGCGGGCGCCGGGCGATCGCCTCGGCAGATCTCCTGGTGCTCGTTGTAGATGGACGTGAAGGCCTGGTGCCCGGCGATCAGGAGATCGCCAAGGTCATCAGGGAGGCCGACACTCCGGCCCTTCTTGCCATCAACAAGGCTGACGACCGCAGGGCAAAAACCGGCTCGATCGAGTTCTATGCGCTGGGCTTCGATGAGGTCTTCGAGATCTCTGCGGAGCACGGTATCGGAACTGGCGACCTCCTGGACGGCATCATCGACGCGCTGCAGTCAGCAGGCCTGCTGGCCGTGCCGGGGACGATCGCACCCGACAGCGAGACGACGCCCGGCGTCACCGTCAGGATGCAGCCCGGAGAGCTGTCCATTGCGATCGTCGGGCGGCCCAACGCCGGTAAGTCATCGCTGGTCAATCGCTTCCTGAAGGAGGAGCGAATGATCGTCAGCGAGATGCCGGGCACAACACGTGACACGGTGGATTCGATGCTCACGTGGCACCGGCGCCAGTTTCGGATCGTCGATACCGCAGGAATCCGCAGGCCCGGACGTGTGGCCAGCGCCGGACAGGTTGAAGGCTTGAGCGTGATGCTGGCGCGAAGGGCCATTGCCGACGCAGACATCGTCGTGCTCGTTCTGGACGCGAGCGCGGGGATCACCGAGCAGGATGCCGCCATTGCCGGGGAGGCGGACAAGGCTGGACGGGGAATCATCATCGCTGCGAACAAGTGGGATCTGATGAAGGACCGTGGGTCAGACTTCGTAACCGTATTCGACGAGGACCTTCGCTCGCGGCTGAAGTTCCTCGACTACGCGCCGGTCCTTCACGTGTCGGCCGCGACCGGAGAGCGAACACCCAAACTGCTCGAGGCCATCGATCGCGTGGCGACGGCTCGTGCCACCCGGGTAAAGACGCCCGCCCTCAACGCGTTCGTGAAGAGGATCACGGAAGCGCACCCGCCCGCCAGTCCAGGCCGGGGTCAGGTGCGGGTCCTCTACGCCGCTCAAACCGCGGTGGCGCCGCCCACGTTCGTGCTGTTCACAAACATTGCGACGTCCTTTCATTTTTCATACGAGCGGTTCCTGCTGAACCAGCTGAGAAAAGAGTTTGGGTTCGAGGGGACGCCGTTGCGGATCCACGTGCGGCGGCGGCACCGCGAGGCGCGGCCCGCCGGGGCAGGGCGCCGCCCGTCGAGGGAAGCCTGAGCGTACCGCTGGTATACTGTGGCCGGTGACGCCGAAGCTGTACAAAGCCGGAGAGGTCTGCGAAGCCGCAGGACTCCAGCCGTACGTGCTCCGATCGTGGGAGAAAGAGTTCCCCGGGATTGGGGTGCAGCGGTCTCCGGACAGCCCGCGCCTCTATCGGCAGTCCGATCTCGATCAGGTGCTGCGGATCAAGCAGCTGGTATTTGGCGAGGGCCTGACACTTGCCGGCGCGCGTCGCCGGATCGACGAAACGTCGCCGAAGCCGACGGAGGACGACGAAGCGGAAATGGCCGAGGTCATCGAGACACTCGGCGCCGATGCTCGAGCTCGGATCGCGATGGTTCGGCACGGGCTGCGCTCACTGCTCGAGGTCCTTTCGAAAGTGCCAGGGACAGCGGAGTTCGAGGAGTTCAATTTGTCGCCACCCGCAACGCCAGGCAACGCGCGGACGGCTGATAAGGTGTCGTCGTCAAGAACGTCCGCGGCGAGCAGGACTGGCAGGGATCGCAAAGCGGCCCCGAAGGCCAAGATCATCGCCAAGCGCACCGCGCCGAAACCGCAGGCGAGTGCGAAGAGGAAGAGAGCGAGCGCATAGAATCGCTCTGACAATTTCGGGATGTGGCGCAGCCTGGTAGCGCACCTGACTGGGGGTCAGGGGGTCGCTGGTTCGAATCCAGTCATCCCGACCAATTTGTGACCTTTTCCAAGGTTCCGGGTAACATCGGGGTAACAAATCCAGAGCCTTGGTTGAGGTCTTATGTCCCAAGCCCTTCCATTCCCCTCTCCTCCTGTCCGCCGTGAGCGACGGCGGATTCTGAATGACACGACGATCCGGAGCCTGAAGCCGCCAGGGGCGGGGCGTGTCGATTATTTCGACGACGCCACGCCTGGGCTGTCGTTGAGGGTGACCCCGAAGGACGTCCGCACTTGGACGGTCTTCTACCGCGACAGGAACGGTCGACAGAAACGCCTGACGCTCCTCCGAGCCCAGCGTGCGTTCGCCGATCACATTCGTGAGCAACCGGTCGTAGAGGAGAGATCATGAGCCGCCGTCATATCATCTGGTCCGCCGCTGCTCTTGCCGTAGCCATCGCGGCATCTATTGGCACGTTCGCCCAGACCTCCCGACCCGCCGGCGAGTGGCGCACCTACGGCGGCGATCTGCGCAGCACACGGTACGCACCGCTCGATCAGATCAATAAGGACAACTTCTCCAAGCTCGAAGTCGCCTGGCGATTCAAGACCGACGCTCTCGGCCCACGACGCGAGTTCAACTTTCAGTCGACACCGTTGATGGTCGGCGGCGTGCTCTACACGACAGCGGGCACCCGCCGTGCGGTCGTAGCGCTCGATGCAGGTACCGGCGAGATGCTGTGGATGCACAGCGAGAATGAAGGCAAACGCGGCGAAGCGGCACCCAGGCAGCTATCAGGTCGAGGCCTCGCGTACTGGAGCGACGGACGTGATGCCCGGATCGTGTACGTGACGCCCGGCTACCAGATGATCGCGCTTGACGCACGCACAGGAATCCGTGTGCCCGGGTTTGGGCGCGACGGCATTGTCGATCTGAAGCAGTTCGACGATCAGGACATGGATCCCGTGACCGGCGAGGTGGGCCTGCACGCCGCCCCCATCATCGCGGGCGACGTGGTGGTCGTCGGGGCCGCACATCTGGCCGGAAGCGCACCGGCCCGTCAGAACAACGAAAAGGGCTACGTCCGCGGATTCGACGTGCGTACTGGAAAGCGGCTCTGGATCTTTCACACGATTCCCAAGCCCGGTGAGCCAGGCTCGGAGACGTGGGACAAAGACGCTCTGGCGAACGTCGGCAACACAGGCGTCTGGGCGCAGATGAGCATCGATGAAGCGCTCGGTCTTGTGTACCTGCCCGTCGAGCTGCCGACCGGGGACTATTATGGCGGCCATCGCCCAGGCAGCGGTCTCTATGGTGAGAGCCTTGTGGCGGTTGAGCTGAAAACGGGAAAACCGCGGTGGCACTACCAGCTCGTGCACCACGGCGTCTGGGACAACGACATACCCTGCGCGCCCATCCTCGTCGACATTGTCGTCAATGGCCGCCCGATCAAGGCGCTCGCACAACCGACGAAGCAGGGATGGGTGTACGTGCTCGACCGCACCAATGGACAGCCGGTGTGGCCCATCGAGGAACGACCTGTCGAGCAGTCAATGGTTCCCGGCGAGAAGACCAGCCCAACGCAGCCCTTTGTCACCAGGCCACCTGCCTTCGATCGGCAGGGCGTCACGATTGATGATCTGATCGACTTCACCCCTGATTTCCGGGCCGAAGCCGTGAAGCTCGTGTCGCGCTACAAGATTGGGCCGATCTTCACCCCGCCCGTCGTCAGCAAGTGGGAGGGACCACGGGCGACCTTACTGCTTCCATCCGTGACGGGCGGCGCGAATTGGCAAGGCGGGGCGCTCGATCCGGAAACGAATTATCTCTACATCTATTCGGTGACACAGATTTCCGACATCGGCCTCGTTGAGAACAAGGGGAAGAAGTCGGAGTTTCTGTATCTCCGCGGGACCGCTCCCGATCCGTCCGCCCCAAGAGCGGCGGAGGCGGCCGACAGCGGCGGTGGTGGCGAGTTGGGCGGCCCTCCTCTCACGGTGCAGGGATTGCCGCTCGTGAAGCCGCCGTACGGCCGCATCACCGCGATCGATCTGAACAAAGGGGACATCGTCTGGCAAATTGCGCACGGTGAGACCCCGGACAACATCCGCAATCATCCGGCGCTCAAGGGGCTGGTGATCCCGAGAACTGGACGCCCAGGCAGGATCGGTACGCTCGTGACCAAGTCGCTCGTGATAGCTGGCGAAGGCGGCTTCTTCACGACGCCGACGGGGCAGAGGGGAGCAATGTTGCGCGCTTACGATAAACGCACGGGCGCCGAAGTGGGCTCCGTCTACATGCCGGCGCCACAGACGGGGTCACCGATGACGTACATGCTGAATAACCGGCAGCACTTGGTCGTACCGATCAGTGGCGGCACTTACAGCGGTGAGCTCGTCGCGTTCAGGCTACCGCAGGAAGGCGCGCCCACGGCTCAGCGCTAGATCCGAGGCCGCGTCGACTGCGGAGATTGTGAGGATCAGCTGCGGCGCCGTGTCTGCCGGATCGAAATACGAGACAGCCTCGATGACGGAACCGGCCGGCAGCGTGACCGGGCGTTTGAACACGTACGGCGACTGCCATTGCTGCGAGAAGTGTCGAACCCACAGCAGTGGCTCAGTCCACCCGTCGGGCCTCCGGGCCCTTAATTCAATCGAGCGTCCGCCCGCACTTATCTGAACGCGAACACCGAGTAGAGCCCGTGACGTCGCCAACGTCTGTGCTGCTTGCACCCGTCCCTTTGCGTCACGCAGACGTGTCACATCCGGCGTCAGCACGATGTCGCTGGTCGCCCGGACGGGGCCCGCTGGCACATATAGGCCAAGTTCCGCCCGGGCGTTCGTTTTCGGTGTCGCGGGCCCATGGATCAGATCAACGGCGATGCGACCGCCCGCAGGCACTTTGATAGCGGCCCCTTCGGGCAGCTGCAGCGACGTAGACCAGGGGGTCCATCCGCCGATGTATTGACCGGTGCCGAGCACGGTAAAGAACGCGGCGCGTAGCATTGGATCGCCTGTCCTGAAATCGAAACCGTTGATCCATGTGTCCGCTGCCAACTGTGGATCGAGGATCAACCGCGTCGATCCGTCGGCATGCTTCTGTGGCGCCGCCGCTGGATCGGGATTGGCGACGTGGGGCGGATTGCCCATCATCCAGTGAACGCGATGATCGACGTAGGGAATCGGCTCCCCTTCGCCCATCGGGACACCGCCGTCGACCCAGGTGGTGAGGAATTCAATCT
>JABFSA010000077.1 GCA_013140775.1 Acidobacteriota bacterium
GGCGTGACTGGTGGCGGCACGGGGGTGACCGGCGGCGGCGCGGGCGTGAGGGGTGGCGGCGCGGGCGTGACAGGTGCCGGTGCTGGTATGACAGGTGCTGGTGCGGGCGTCGCTGTCGGACCGCCGCCGTCTATCAGCATGAAGTCGTCGATGGATTCACCCTCTGTGAACCCGTCGCTCGCGCCCCGAATGTTGCCGGCGCCCCACCCGCCGGCACCAGCCGCCGTGATCGCGAGACCGCCGAGCGCGGTGAGCTTTTCAACGCCGTCGATGTAGAACGTCAGCCTATCGCCTTGCACACGGAGGGCAACCGCATGGCCGTCTTTCGTGAGGTCGCAATTACCGCTCACCAGTTCGCTATAAACGCCCCGAACGACTTTGAAAATGTAGCAGTCGGGACTCAACGCCCCGTAATACCAACCGGCGCCATAGAACGTGCCTGGAGCCGTTCGACGTGCGGTGATGTACCAGAAATCCTGCGACGATGAGTTGTTAACCTCGCGGAAGTTGAACTGGACTGTGTAGTCCGGGCTGAGCGGCCCTGCCGGAACGGCGAGGAAGCTTCTCCGAATCTGACGACTCTGTCCCCAGCTCTTGCCGTCCGATCGTGGCGTGGTGAAGTTGTAGCTGTCGATGCTGGGGATGGCCACTTTCCCACGCGGCACGTCGCCCGTGTAGATGATGAACGGCGGTGTCAGACCTCCCGATGTGTCCTCGTCGACCTGCCACCGCAGACCGATCTCCGGAACATGCGCGTTGACCAACTGCTTGTACGGCTGAACCAGCTCAGTGAACGTGTCGAAAAAAACTATCTTGCCGGCCGGCTCGGCCGCCGCCACGGCGGTTCCTGGCACATAGCGTGCGCTCGAAGCGAGGAGGCCAAGCGCCCCGACAATGGCCGCTGAAGTAATCGCGCGTGTCATGCAAAAAACTCCCTTGGATACCGCGTAAACCTGAAGACGCGCGACCGTCCGCAAGAACTACGCCACAACGCGCAAAAGGGGAATAGCGTCGCGGAAACGTCACACACGCGAACGCTGGCGCTCGCGAGCGTATAGATTTTTCACGAAACTTTCCGACAATTCTTGTCTTGATTACCCAATTCTTGGATCCCGCTCGACCTGGCTATTGTCCAGCGGATTCGCGGGTGGGTCCCGACAATAACTGAAGGTCGACGTCCTGTTTCCGATACGGGATATGTCACCCACGAAGGAGAGTGAAATATGTCACTCAGGAAGCAGACTCTTTTCAGGACGTGGCTGCGATCGCCCATAATGTCCTGCTGTTGACGCGGCGCACCGCTGCGACACAATCCGAAATCCAGTGAAATTCCGTGGATTCCGGCACGACGCCGCGAGTCGATCGGATGGCCCTGAACTTGCCTCGAATCAGAATCACCAATGAACGCGCCTGACACACAACTGAGAAAGACGACCATCGTTACCGCGGAGTCCAAGGAGCGCTACGGCGAACACTACGCCACGGGGTACGACGAGCGGCGCTTTACGACGACCGAGGGCGCGTTCGCCCAGAGGTTCGAAGAGGAGCTGTTCGCGCGCATGCTTCATGCGCATGGCGTACGAACGGTGCTCGACGCTCCGGTTGGTACCGGCCGCATGGCGATACCGCTCGCCGGTCAGTTCACGATCACTGGTGCAGACATCAGCCCGGCGATGCTCTCGAGTGCCAGGGCACGCGCAAAGACCGATGGTGTCGACAACTTGACCTGGGTCGAGTGCAGTGTGGATCGCCTGCCGTTTCCCGATGGCCAGTTCGATGCCGTCCTCACAGCACGGCTCTTTCAGCACGTGCCAAAACAGATGGCGCACGCAATCGTCTGCGAGCTCTCTCGCGTGGTCAAACCCGATGGCGTGCTCGTCGTGCAGTTCCGCAGCGGGTTGTTCGGGGTCGTCCTGAAGTTTCTGCGGTATTACGTCATCCGGAAGACCGGCAACATCAGGCACAAGTGCATCTTTCCGGATCAGGTCCAGGAGTACTTCAAGGGGCACGAGATCGTTGCCCGGTTCGGCTACAAGTTCCCGGTCTCGGGACGTGCGGCACGGGTGCTCGGATACGGCACGGTCGCGGCGATTGAAAGAGCCCTGGCAAACACTCCGGGCATTCGCTGGTTCGGCAAGTACATGACGTTTGTCGTGCGGAGACGGCCCGCGGGCTCGGTAGCGCATTGACCATCGCGTGTCTCGCCGACACAGCGAGTCATCAGAGCGACATCCTGTTTGGCGTTCGCGTTGCGCCGGCAGCGGTACGGATCGTTCCCGTCGCCCGAGGCACGCGCGGCATCTACCGCGTGCACACCGATGGGTGCCCATCTGTCATTCTGAAGTGCCGGTCATTCGAGACACCTGCGGAGCGCGAGAAAGTCGAGATAGAGACATCGCACGAGTACGACGTGCTCTCGGCCGTGTGGACCAGCATGGGCGAGCACGGCGCCGGCAAACATGAAGTACCTCGACCGCTCCTGGCCTTGCCGGAGAGTGGCCTGCTGTTCATGACCCAATCTCGCGGCGAGCCGCTGGCTCGTGTCCTCCGGCGCTGGGTTATCGGGCTCCACTCTCTTGAAGACGTCTCCCAGAGGCTCCGGCAGTGCGGCGAGTGGCTTCGTACTTTCAGCCACCTCACGCCGCGAATCGCGTGGCCGGCGGTTGCGCCTCAGGCTGCGGCGGTCCTCGGCCAGGGTCGGGTTCGCCACCACGTCTACAAGCTGATTGGATTGTCCAGCGCGGATCTGACTACCACGATCGTCAGCGGGGCGACTGCGCGCCTCACAGCGTGGAAAGTGGATGCAGACTTCATCCGCCGAATCGAAGGGGCATTCTCCAGGCAGTTCAAGGACTTTGGCGGATCGCGGGACGCGCAGGTGGCTGTGCACGGGAAGTTCTCGCCGGCTGATGTCCTGATGCAGGAGCACGTGGTCTCAGCGGTGGACCTGGAGCAGGCGGGGAAAGGCTCTGTGTACCTCGATCCCGCGTATTTTCTTTATCAGGTGTACATGACGGCGAGATGGAGGATCGTCGGTGGCGGACGAAAGGTTGTTGCAGAGCTGCGTCGGTCGTTCCTCAATGGCCGCTCCGACCCGGCAGTGATCGACGAGAGCCTGTTGGACTGCTTCATCGCCTACTACATGTGCAATTCGCTTCGTCCCGGAGGCGGGCTCGCGGGCATGACCGCTCGATCCTCTGCGCACCGATGGATCGAGGGCTGGCTGGCGAGAGCTGGAAGCTGACGCGGCCGGGATTGCCGCGACACTTCATCATCACTTCAGGATTCAGTTTTATGGCTGCACCAACCACCGGTAGACGCGGGTACTACAATGCAACGGGCGACGACTATGCGGCGAGCCGATATGCCGAACGCCACATGGATGGCTATCGGGCTTTTCGTAACAACACGCTGCTCTCGATCCTGAACAGCCATTTCAGCACGCAGAAGCTGCGCATTCTCGAAGTCGGCTGCGGGCCAGGGCTGACGCTGGAGTTTCTCGGCCAGGCCTCCCCTCATTACCGCCTCGTCGGCATGGACGTCTCGGACACCATGGTTCGCCAGGCGGGACAGAGGGCCTCAGACCTTCGCAATCAGCCGAAGCTGGCGCTTGGCGATGCCGACCGGCTTCCCTTTCGGGAAGGCCTGTTCGACGTCGTATACGCGACCAGATTCATTCATCAGTTCACGCACGCCGTCAAACAGCAGCTCTGGCAGGAATTTCAGCGCGCCACGCGCCGGGACGGACTCATCGTGGTGGAGTTCTACGCGCGCCCGTACCACCGGCTCCGCTACCACCTCGGTGGCGCCAAGGGCCGTTCGCGGGAGGACTATCTCGCCCATTTTCCAAGCCGGCGTGAAGTGCGCGAGATTGTGCCCGGGCCTCTCGAGGTGCATCCCTTGAGGCTCCCTGGCTCGCGTGTGGTGTCTGCCGCCCTGGGCGATGGCCTTGTGCGTCGCCTCACGCAGCTCGTCGGTCGCGTCAGCGGTGGTCTCCTCGTCGACGAGTATTTCGTTGTCTCCAGGAACCGCTGACGCCGGAGACGAGGCCGATTGGCTGTGTCGTCTCATTGAGGCCAACGCCGACGCGCTGACGGCTGCGCGCCTGGGTCAGGCATTTGGTCTGGGTGACGCCACGTTCCGCTTGCACGCGATAGACAGGAACACGATCTATCGGGTCTCGGCGCGGTTCAACTGGTTTCTCAAGCTCCAGCGCGCGGGTGACGTGCAGTTGATGAATCGCGAGCGCCTGGGCGCGGACACGATCGGCCACGAGCTCGGGAGCAGGCACGACTACGGCGGTGCGCGCGTGATTCGCGTCTCGACGGCGCCGGCGTTTGTGCTGGCAGCCACGATCTCCGGGAAACCGCTCAACCGCGCGCTGGCGATCGAATCCTGGCTACCCTCGTCCGAAGCGGGGGCGCGTCTGGAAGAGTCGTTCGCGACGCTGGGGAGCCTTCTGGCAACCCTGCACGCAAACGCACGGCTGCCGCCGAACGCCCCCGAAGCCACCAAACGTCCGTTCGCGACGCTCCGCACGCGACTCGACCGGGTCACGTCCCGTGATGCCGTGGTGGATGCCATCGCGGCGTGGTACGACGCTCACCGCCAGCCGGATCAGGGCGGGGCATTCATCCATGGCAACATGCGTCTGGACAACGTGCTCCGTGACGGCGCGCGAATTGGCTTCGTGGATTTCGAGCACTGCGGATCCGGGCAGTTCTATCAGGACCTGGCCCGCCCGGTCACCCACCTGCTGCAGGTCCGCGCGGTGATCGCGTTTCCGCAGGGTCGCGCCACCCGGTGCCTCAATGCCTACCTCAGAGAGTACCGAGCGATCCACCCGTACGACCCGCAGCAACTCAACAGATTCGTTGGTGCCCGTCTGAGTCGCTACTATCTGGAAACTCAAAAAGGCGGAGTGCTGTCGACGCGTATCGGAGGGCTCCCGGTCGCACGACCAAAGCTGAGTCGAATGACGATCGCCGTGCTGCAGAGCGGAATCGAGAGTGTCGTCCCCGGCCTCTCACTATGAGAGCGGATGCACGGACGTGTTGATTTCAGTTTCCGGCATCGTTGGAAGCGGCAAGACGACGGTGGCCAATCGGCTTTTGGATCTGCTTCGGGCAGCGGGGCGCGACGCCACGTGCCTGCGTTTCCAGACTCTTCCGTGTTTCACCTTCCTGCGTTCCCCCCTTCGCACGAACCAGCCTGCAAGGGATCGCGCGGCGGAACGGGCAGACGATGTCCCGGTTATGCGGTCGAGCGGGTACCGCAAGAAAACGCTCACGCTCATCGTCACGCTGACGTACATCGCCCGGTTCGTGACGTTTCGAATCTATCGTCTATCATGGCGTTCGGAGCGAACCTACGTCCTGAATCGGTACTTCTACGACCTGTTCGTCCACTATCGTCTGGAGGGACGTGCGGAGCGGTTCTACTTCGCGGCGCTACGGGCTCTCATGCCCGTGACTGACGTGGCGCTCTTGCTGGTGGCTTCCCCCGAGACGATTGCACAACGCCGCGCGAACTATTCGCGCGAGTACCTGTCGGCTCTCGGCGATGCCTACGTGCGGCTTCGCGAATCGTTTCCGGAGCTCATCGAGATCCGAACAGATCCCGGGGCCGGGGTCGAGTCGCTCGACCGCATTGTGTCCGACTATCTGGGCGTGCATACCACCAGTACCGCCCGGACATCGTAGGTGAGAACCTGATGCCAGGTGGCGAGAACCGAGAGAGAATCGCGATCATCGAGCCGCGCTGCCATGGGGTTGAACACGGGTCGTTCAACGCGGCCCTCGTTGCGGCCATCCTCGCGGCGTTTCCGGACTGCAACGTCGATGTGTACGGCGAAGCCACCCACCTGGAGGAGCTCAAACAACTCCTGGTGTCCACTCGCGCTGGCAGCGCCAGTCGCCTGTCCTGGCGCCCTCTTGCGACACCGCCACGAAGAGCTGCCGGCTGGCAGCGGGCTCTCAAGGTGAGGCAGTTGTTCGCCCAGATCGAGCGGGAGTTTCGGTTACACCCTCCACGTAGCGTCGTGATAGCCACGACCGATCCTTTCGTCCTGACGCTCTTGAAGCTGAGGCTTTTCACCAGGTGGAGGGGCCTCCGGGCGATGGCTGTTTTCCACGAGATTCTGGCCGTGCTGGAGCGCCGGCGCCAGTCATCACGCCGATGGGGTTTTGTCGCGTCGCTTGCCATGCCGCACCCTCGCGGACTGACCTATCTGGTCCTCGCTGAGACTATCCTGGCTCACCTGCAACATCGTGCGCCTCGGATGGCGGCACATGCGGTGGCAATCGAGCTTCCTTCACTACTCGGTGATCTGCCGGGCGACGCCGGGCGTCGCGGAAATCGGTCACTCAGATTCGGATTCGTGGGGGCGGGACGCAAAGCCAAGGGGTTTCATCAGTTTCTCGAGGTGGCGCGCGCCATTCGCCAGGACCACCCCGAAGTCCACTTCGAGGTGGTTGGGTCGGTTCCGGCGGGCCTGGCGCCCAGCGCCCTGCAGCTCTTGACTTCGGTGGATCGGAATCAGCCACGCGATGTCGGAAGCGAGCGCGGCCTCGGTGTCTCCCGTGGTGGAGAAGAACAGGCACCTCATCACCCCGGCGCCGGGGTGCTTCCCCTGGTCGACTTCGTGGCGACCATACGCGCACTTGATTACATCGTCTGGCTGGGCGATCCGAAACACTACCAACTGGTTGCCAGCGGCTCTCTCGCCGATGCCATCGCGCTGGGCATCCCGGTCATCTGCCTGTCGGGGCCGTTGGTGGATCATGTGTTCGAGCAGGTCGGCGAGGTCGGCATCAGGTGTGAGACGGTAGCCGACATGCAACGGGAGATCCTGAGGATCGTCACCAAGTTCCCCGAAGAGACGTATCGGCGTCACATCGAGGCACTACGGACGGCCAGAACTGCATTGGCACCCGAAGCGTGCGTTTCGCAACTTCGGCTCGCTTTGGGCGGGTCCTTTCCAGGAGCGTGTCCGAGCAATCGTCGGTGACATAGAGTCACCGGCTAAATGAATTCGAAAAAAAACACAGAAGACTGTAGGAGACCAATCATGTCGGGTGCATCTCTGGAGGAGCGCGCGCAATCGGTGTTTCGAAGAGTATTTGACGACGCAACCCTCACAATCGGCCGAGCCACGACCGCCTACGACCTTGAAGATTGGGACTCACTCGCACACCTGCAACTCATCCTTGGAATGGAAAAAGAGTTTCAAGTCAAGATCACCGCCAAGGAGGCGCTCGGGGTTCGCAACGTGGGCGAGTTTGTGGACCTGATCGCCACGAAGCTGAAAGGGGCTGCAAGCTAGTGACGATGGGCTTCAAAGAGCTGATTCGCGAAGCGCGTTACACGGATGCATTGCAGATGCTTCTCGAAATAGTCAAACACTCCGAGGATCCCAACGACCTCATTGCCGTTTCACGAAATATCAGCAAGATCCCAGGTTCTTTTTATCGCGAACAGGGGTTTCTTCCGAAGAAGATCGCCGTCCTCGCAGGATACTCCTGCGACTTCATCACCGCGGTCACACGAACCTATTTGCTTCAGCACAAGATCATCGCGGACTTTCATCAAACGGAATACGGGCTCTACGAGCAGGCCATCCACTCAAGAGACAAACAGCTCGTGAGTTTCGCCCCAGATCTCTGCTATTTCTGCGTGGGGTCAGACCAGTTGGGTTTCTTGGATGTTTCCGACGAAATCGCGCGCTGGCGTGCGCTTTGGCAATCTACGTCAGCGCTGCTGAGCTGCGACATCGTGATGAACTCGTTTGAAGAGCCTCTGCATCGCGTCTTCGGAAACTTTGAGTGCAAATGGCAGCCAAGCGCCTCACACTTCGTTCGCTCAGTTAATGCGCAGCTCGCGCAACTCGCGCCAGGCTCAGTGCACTTCAATGATGTCAACTTTCTTGCGGGCTATCACGGGCGCAAGAATTGGCGGGATGAGCGGCTGTACGACATGGCGAAAGTGCCTGTGTCGTATGACTATCTGTCAGCTTATGCGCGCAACCTCGCGGCAGTCTGTGCAAGCGCCTTCGGCCGCTCGAAAAAATGCCTCGTTCTCGACCTCGACAACACTCTTTGGGGAGGAGTGGTCGCAGATGACGGCGTCGGGGGAATCCAGATCGGGAACGATTCGGCTGGCGGCGAGGCGTATCTTCGTTTCCAAAGTTACGTTCGCGGCTTGAAAGATCGCGGCGTGATTCTCGCCGTTTGCAGCAAGAACGCAGAAGGGCTGGCGCGGGAACCGTTCACCGCCCGAGCAGAGATGGTACTCAAGCTCGAAGACATCAGTTGCTTTGTCGCGAACTGGCGCCCCAAGCCCGAGAACCTGGTCGCCATCTCGCAGCAGCTGGAGATCGGCCTCGACTCCATGGTGTTTGTCGATGACAACCCCATGGAGCGCGATTACGTGCGCCAGAGCCTGCCTCAGATTGAGGTGGTTGAGCTGGGTGAGGATCCATCGACTTACACTGCAACTCTGAGTCGAGCTCATTATTTTGAGACGGTCGCTGTGACCGGCGACGACCTGAAGCGCACGGAGCAGTATCGCGGAAATTCGTTGCGACACGAGCTTTTGACAACGGTGGGCAATTACGAAGACTTCTTGAAGTCCCTCGAGATGAAGGCTTGTGTTCGCCCTTTCGACCTGGCGAACCTGAGTCGTATTACCCAACTCATCAACAAGACGAATCAGTTCAACGTCACAACGAAACGCCGTACTGAGTCGGATGTGTCGAGGATTGTCGGCAATGACGGGTTCATTACGGCTTTTGCGAGATTGAGCGATCGGTTCGGGGACCATGGGCTGGTCTCCGCTTTCATTGGCGAGATCAGCTCAGGTCGAGAGCTCCGCGTAGACACTTGGCTGATGAGTTGCCGCGTTCTCAAGCGCGGCCTTGAGTTGTTTCTTTTCCAGGAAATCGTACGCCAAGCGATCAAGAGGCAATTGGTATGTATTCGTGGCCAATACATCCCGACTGCAAAAAACCAGCTTGTGGAAATGCTCTTCGAAGAGATGGGCTTCTCTCGTGACAGTGACACCCCTGGCGATGGAACTTTCTGGCACTATGATTTGACCGATCAAACAACGCTTCACACAACCTTCCATCAGACGCTCTGCATCGAACGAATGGAACAGGCGGAAGGATGAGATCAGATTTTGTTCTGCCAGATATCGGACCCACGGATCACGCGGACATTGAGGTCGCCCACTGGCATGTCGCAGATAAGGAGTTCGTGCACCTAGATGCCGACTTGGTCGACATCAGCCTGGAAAAGGCGATCTTTACCATCAAGTCCGATAGAGAAGGGTACGTGTTGCAGCGTTGCGTGCCACGGGAACTCGTACGGCCTGACCAGGTTCTCGCAACCTATTTTGATGAGCTGGCCGAACTTGAGCGGGAACTGTTGCTCTTACGACATGAGAGACGACCTCATCTACTCGACTCTGCAGGACCGAAGGTGGTCAGCGGCAGAACCCACAAAACTGCTCCCACAACCAAGCGCTCAGAGCGAATCTCGAGACTAAAAGAGGTCGAGATCGAGCGCTTGACCAATGGCCGCCCCGCGAACTTCATGAGCTCTACGACGGTGGAGTTCCTGAGCAAGGGCATCCGCGACTCACTGCGCGAGAAACGGCTACTCAACGCGCAAGTCTCCCCCTTGATCCTCTTCGAACTCGTGCGCCTGCTCGAAGCGAACCCGGCCTTCACGGCCTATTATGAAGACGGCAGCATTCACTACTATGACCAAGTGAATCTCGCCGTCGGCGTCGACTTGGGAAAAGGGCTCAAGGCGCCGGTCATCAAGGATGCCGCGAAATTGTCCGCCGATGAGCTCCATCGCGCCACAATGGACTCGGCGATGGCGTATCTGGAAAACCGGTTGTCGCTTGAAGATTTCTCCGGGGGCACTTTCACGGTGAGTGATTTGTCAGCGGATGCCGTTTTGCGATTTCACCCCCTCGTCAGCGAGTTTCAATCATGCATTCTTGGGGTCGGCGGGGACAAGGGGCTGCCCGGGTTTCCCATGACGCTCACCCTGGGTTTCGACCACCGTGTGTTGTCAGGGCGAGAGGTGGCGGCATTCCTGAATGCGCTCAAGGGGAAGTTGTTGAGCTATGACACAACATCCAAGGGCACAACAGAGGCAGCCGTCGACACCACCGGACCTGTTGTCGAGCAAGATCTTTCTTGCGGTCGCTGCTGCATCTCCCTGCGTGCGCTTTATGGCGATTACCGCCGGGATGCGGTGATGCATGTCGTTCTTCAGGAAGATGGGGAGATAGGCTATCTTTGCTATCGATGCGTGATGGGAAATTAAGTTTCGAACATGTGAGGAGGATTATCGCAGGAATTGGCGGCGTCTCGCTGGATGGCGTGACAGCTGACACATCCCTGCGCTTACTAGGGTTCACCTCGTCGCTGCCGCTGCTCAAACTGCAGAGCGCGCTCGAAGCCCGCGCGGGACGCGCACTGCCGCTGCTGGCAGACTCGATGACTGTGGGAGAAGTACTTACTGCGGGAGAAGTACCTACTGCGACGGGCTCGCCGATAGTTGACGAAGAAATCCCTACTCGCCTGCCAAAGCCGACACTGCGATCTCGCCCACCGGACTTGGGCGCTGAGAGTTTCTTCATCGGCGTGGACATTGAAGAGTTTTCGCAGTTTCCCAAAGCGTCCGATCCCGCTAAAGATGATTTTTATTCAGCGCAGTTTACCGAAGAGGAAATCGCGTACGCACTGTTGAGCGCTAACCCGGTTGCCACTTTCTGCGGTCTTTTTTGCGCCAAGGAATCTGTCAAGAAATCGGCCCCAGATCTCTTGAACCTTCGCATGCGAGAAATCCAGATCCATCATCGTGATGGAAGGCCCGAGGTCGTTTTGGTGGACCGGAGCTTATCTCACCGCTATCGATTCACACTGGGCGTGAGCCACTCCACGAATTACGCAGTCGCAACGGTGCTTGCGATTCGGATCTGAGAGGCGGTCCATGAGATCTCACGTATGAATACCGCGTATCCTCAGTGGAGGGGCTGGAGATGAACACGCTGCTCAGGCGGTGTAAGTACTTGGCACGTCGGGCTATTACACTTTGGAGCGATCTAATGTGTGAGGCAGATGGTCGTTATCTTCAACGGCGACTATCTCGCATCGCCGGCCTGACGATTGCCGACGGAGTGATATTCAAAGGACTGCCGTTGATTGAAATTCGCAAAGGCGGACAGGTCTTCATCGGCAAAGGAACGCAGATCAACTCACTGAACGCCGGCTACCATTTCAACATGCACAGTCCTGCAAAGTTGGTAGCCGACAGGGAGGGAGCAACTATCAGAATTGGCGAAAACACGAGGCTTCACGGGACCTGCATCCATGCATACCGCTCGGTCGTGATCGGTAACCATTGCCTTATTGGAGGCAACTGCCAAATCCTGGATTGCAGCGGACACGAGTTGTGTTTCGACAATGTCGAGAATCGAATCAACACCACGAGCGATGGCATTCCAGTTGTCGTTGAAGATTGCGTTTGGATGGGTGCGAATTGCATCGTGCTTCCAGGCGTGCGTATTGGTCGTGGGAGCGTCATTGCGGCTGGCAGCGTTGTCACGCGAGACATTCCTCCCATGGTTGTTGCGGCTGGTAATCCAGCGAAAGTCGTGCAAGCAGATGCTCGGATCTACGCAGCTAGCCGTCGATTGACCTCTTCCGAGAGCGTGAATCGTACAGAGTTGGTCGGAGGGCAGTTGGTGTGAGTTAGTCATCAGCTGTTCTGCCATCTCGTTCTGTGTTCGAAGAAAGCACTGCAGGCGGCCTGGGCCGAATTGGCGCCCGAAGCGTGCGCTTCGCAATTCGACTCGCTTTGGGCGGACCTAACCAGTGACGCGACGCTGTGGCTCGAGCCGTGCGATGAAATGCAGCGAACGCCCGAACGCCCAGTTGACGATGCGCGGGTATAACCGCAGATCGATCTTCCAGAACGTCGCGCCGAGACCGAGCTTTCGGAAGGCCTCTTCCCAGCGTGCGCGTGGCCAGTAGTTGAACGGCAGCACAACGCCGTGACGTGCGTTACCCACCTTATCCATGAAGCGCAGCGTCGAATTGGCCCACAGCCCTTCGAGCAGATGATCCTTGATGAGCACGGCGGTCCGCGCCACGCGGGCGGCCTCCTTGAGCAGCACCTCGGGATTGTCGGTGTGATGGAGTACGTCGACCAGCATCACGTAGTCGAAACTGCGATCGGCGTGCGGAATTCGCGATCCGTCGAACGGCTCGACGGCGATGTGTGTGGATGCGCGGACTAACGTGTCGATCCCTCGTACATCGGCGCGTGCAGCGTCCCGCACGCGACTTGCAAGCCACCCGTCGCCGCTTCCGACGTCGAGGACACTGCTGCCGGGCGCGATTAGCCTGCTGAGCTCATCGGCCAAAACGGCCACGCGGCGCCTGTGGACATACCCGCCGTGAACACGATCGGTGAAGGTCATCACCTTCAGGTTGTCACAGCTTGCGCCTCATGCCCAGGAGGCTCACAAAGAAACTGGAAAGGAGCGTCTGAAATCCAACCGCCGTTGCGGTGACTCCCGGAATCACGAAGCGCATGGTGCGCGCGTACTCCAACGCACCGAAGCCTGCTGCTCGCCACTGGTTGACGGCGAGCAGAAGCAACGTGACGCCCGCCAACATCAGAATGGTCGCCGCCACGAGCCCGCGCTCCAGATTCACGATCCGGAAGAAGCGGGTCATGTTCCGCCCCTCTGGCAGCAAGCCCTCGCCGATGGCGAACGTCTTTGCAAAGATATGAAACAGTATCGACTGATACCCACAGAGAATAGCCAGGCTCGCGAAGAGCAGCGTGTGCGCATCAAAGGTGGCAGGACCAAAGGTCACACCAGGCAAGGCCAGCCCATAGCCAACAAGTCCAGCCAGTACGAGCAGGACGCCAGGGATCAGGAATAGCCAGCGCGGCGCGTACAGCAGGAAGAAGCGCAGCGTGCGCCAGCCGTCGCGGAACGTCTTGAGATGCGGGGCGTGAGACTTGCGCCCATCAGGGTGGAGCGTGATCGGCACTTCGGCAATTCGGTGCTCGTACACGCTCGCCTTGATGATCATTTCGGTGGCGAACTCCATGCCCGTGCAACGCTGGTCAAGCTTGAGGTACAGATCCTTCGTGAATCCACGCAGGCCGCAGTACACGTCGTGCACCTGCGGTGCCTCGAACCAGCGTCTGACGAGGAAGGAGAACATTGGGTTGCCCCACCACCGGTGCAGGAACGGCATCGCTCCGGGTTTGACCGTGCCGCCCCCGCCCGGCAGACGGCATCCCTGTACCAGGTCGTACCCTTCTCGCAGTTTCTCAACGAACTTCGGCAGCTCAAGGAAGTCGTAGCTGTCGTCGGCGTCGCCCATGATCACGTAGCGGCCGCGCGCCGCCGCGATGCCACCCATCAGCGCGTTGCCGTAACCCCGCTGCGATACCGGAATCACACGGGCCCCAAGCCGCGTTCCGATCGCCTGGGATCCATCCGTGCTTCCGTTATCCGCGACGATCACCTCACCGGCAATCCCGGATCGCGCGAACGCAGTCTGGGCCTTCTTTATGCACACCTCCAACGTGTCTGCCTCGTTCAAGCACGGCATGACCACTGAAACCTCTGGGACGGCCACCGACTTTACCGGTGAGGTGGGCAGGGCAACGCTGGCAGTATTCATCGCTGTATCCTCAGGAAGAACCAATCCCCGACGCAAGGACGGTGCCGCGAAACCCGTTTAACAACTCGCACGAATACCAGTAAAGTCTCCTTGGATGCGAACTTTTTTCAGCGGGGCAGCCCCATTTCTGACGGCCTAGCTTCCTCTTGGACAGCCGGGCAGAACGGCCAGCGTGAGCGTCAGCTCGCGACCGATAAGGTGGAAGAATGAGCGTCATCGTGTCCTCAAGGAAAGAGCCGTTGAAGCCGTGACTGTCCGGCGTGTCGCAAGGCGCTTGGCGGTTGTGTGGAGGCGGGCGGCGCACCGGCCGGTAACCGCCGTTGGGTTCCTGGTGACCATCTCGCTTGCATGCGTTCTGGCTTTCACTGCCGCGACGGGGCTTCCAGAGCCCGAGGCCCACGACGAACTCTCACAGGTGGTCATGGCGGACATTTTCGCTCATGGCCACTTGTGTCAGACCACACACCCTTTCTGGCAGCACTTCGAGACATTTCACGTGCTCTCGCAACCCTGCTACCAGGGCAAGTATCCGCCCGGGCCGCCGCTCTTCATGGCTCTTGGGCAGGTTGTCACCGGGTTTCCGATCGCCGGCGTCTGGATCTCCCTGGCCGTCATGATCATGGCGGTCGGGTACGCGATGTATGCGTGGCTGCCGTCACGATGGGCTCTTCTCGGAACTGCACTCGTGACGCTGCGGTTTGGGGTTGGTGTGGACTGGGCACACAGTTACTGGGGTGGTACGGTTGCAGCGGCTGGCGGCGCGCTCGTGTTGGGATCGGTCAAGTGGCTTACGGCAAGACCGACAGCCCGTGACGGCGCGGCTTTGGGTTTCGGTCTGGTCCTGCTCGCGCTCAGTCGTCCCTACGAGGGACTGGCATACAGCCTTTCACCAATGGTGTTTCTGGCGTGGCGGCTCTGCCAACCTTGGCCGGGGCGGGGGCGGCTGTGGCGTGCGGGCCTACCCTCCGCAGCCGTTGTGATCGCTGCCGGCATCGGGTGGTTGGGTTACTACAATTGGCGCGTCACTGGCTTCCCGACCACCCTGCCCTACGCCGTCTACGAGCGTGCATATAGCGCTACTCCCCTTTTCGTATGGCAGGAGTCTCGCTCTCCAGGCCCTGTTTTCAGACACCAGGAAATGGCGCGGTTCGAGCGGGAGTTCACGATAGCTGGTTCTGCCCGCACGCGCGCTGGTTGGCCTCGCCAGAAGCTCATCGTTCTGGGGGCAGCGCTGCGGTTTTTTTATCTGACGCCTTTGCTACTACTCGCCGGCGTCGGACTGATATTTACCCGAAGCCTCTGGCGCGCTTCTTTACCCGCTGCCACGGTGTTTCTGCCCGCGGCGTCTCTGGCGACGGTGCTCGCGGCCTCTTCAGTGGCAATGTGGTCGGCTTCTGGGCGTTATCTGGCGCCGGCGACGGTGTCGATATTTCTTCTCGTGACGGTTGGCCTGGCGGGGTTGAGCCACCGTCGGTTGGGCCCTCTTCGCAGCTGGATGGCGGCTGCGGTCGCGGTCATCGTCATCGTTTACGCTGCCTCGGTGTTGCTTATGGCCGCCCGCCACGCCATTGACCTACGTACTTCGACGGCGTGGTGGACCGCGAAACGTGACATTCGCGAGCAACTATTGCGAACCGACGGCGCCGACCTGGTGTTCGTGCGGTACGTTCCGTCGCACAGCACATTCCAGGAGTGGGTGTACAACGGCTCCGACATCGATCAACAGCCGATCGTTTGGGCCCGCGAGATTGATCCCGAGTCCGATGCCCGGCTGCGAGCCTACTTCGGACAACGAAAGGCCTGGGTCGTTGAGGCCGACGAGGCCCCACCGCGGCTGATGTCGTGGCAGCGCCGGGAGCGTGAATGAGTGGCGCGAGACGGCCTGCAATCTCGGTCGTGATACCAACCTACAATCGATCGGCACTGCTCGAGCAGGCGATCGCCAGCGTCCTCGCGCAGTCGCTCGCGCCCACACAAGTGCTCGTCGTCGACGACGGGTCCACGGATTCCACCACTGAATTGCTGGAGCGGCTTCGGCCCCAGGTGCAATCGATGGGGGTACCGCATGGAGGCAAGTCGTCGGCCTTGAACGCCGCATTGAAGGAGGTGTCAGGCGACTACGTCTGGATCTTCGACGATGACGACATCGCCTTGCCGGATGCGCTGGAACGGTTCGTCGAACCTCTGGAGAAGGATCCGGCCCTCGGCTTCAGCTACAGCCACTACTGGTATACCCCGGGCCTCGAGGATGGCCGCCTGGCGGCGCCAAAAGGATCGAGCAGGATTCCCGACACGCACACTCGCGGGCTCCTCGTACCGCTACTGGAGTTCAACTTCCTGAGCGGCGCGGCGCTTTTTGCGCGCACCTCCTGCTACTCGGCCGTGGGCGGATTCGACCCGTCTCTGACGCGCTCTCAGGAGTACGAGATGGCGATTCGAATCGCGAGACGCTTTCGAGGCGCACAGGTGAGCGGCGGCCCGACTTTTCACCTGCGCCAGCATCCCGGAACTCGGGGTTCACAATCGGATCGATTTGCGGTCAACGCGAAGAAGCAGAAGTGGCTGGAGTACGACCAGAAGATCTTCAGGCACCTGCACACGGATCTGCAGCTCGAGGAGTACCTCGCTCCGGGGCTGGATGTGGACACGCATCGGCGGATGGCGCTTCTGCAGCGTGCCGTGATCATGGCGGGCAAGAGCCTATTTGCTGAAGCGGTGACGGACCTGACGGAGATCGCTGATGGTCCGGATCAGTCTCCGCTCCTCAGCGACGAGGTTCGGCTCGTCCGCGAGGGACTGGCCGCTCGCCCCTTCTACGGCGGGGGGATTCGCTCCGATCCGCCATCGCTTGCAGCGCTGAAGCGCCTCTCCCGGCGGTCCGAGGCGATGAGAGCCATCTGTGCTCACCTGCGTGCCTCGATGGTGCGAGAACTGGCTGGCGAGAGCGGATCGTTGATGCTCGACGCCATACGCGGACGTCGCGCTGACGTGAGGGTGCATCTGATTCGCGCGGGCCGGGTCGTCAAACAGCTGACTCACATGAGTGGTGTTGCGAGAGGCGGGGATCGGCTTTCATGAATCTGAGGAAGCGTCTCCGGCGCCTCGTGAATCCGCCCGTGAGCGTGCGGTCTGTGCCTGGTGTGGCAGGCAGCGGAGCTCGTCACGTTCCCGCGGGTGGCCCCTGGAGTCGCGACCGGGACTATTGGGTGCACGTGCTGGAGCGCATTGCATCCCCGGTCGTGGGCAACCTCGCGGCGGGGACGCTCAGAGCCAGCATGCCTGTCGAGCAGTCGGGACGTCATGACCGCCAGGGTGTCGCCCATCTCGAGGCGTTCGGCCGGACTCTGGCCGGCATCGCACCCTGGCTCGAACTGGAGCCCGACGACACAGCGGAAGGCCGCCTTCGCGCAGAGTTCCGCGACCTCGTGCGCCGCGCCCTGATCAACGCGGTCGATCCCTCGTCACGGGATTCTCTGAAGTTCGCAGATGCGGTGCTGAAGCAGCCGCTTGTGGATGCCGCCTATCTGGCTCAGGCCCTCGTGCGTGCGCCCAGGGCACTGACAGCAGCGCTGGATGCCCAGACCAGGGCACACCTGGTGACTGCCTTCGAAACCACGAGGGTGATCCAGCCGAACCTCAGCAACTGGCTGTTGTTTCCGGCGATGGTGGAGGCGGGGCTCGCGGTGCTCGGGGCGCGCTGGGATCCGCTCCGCGTGGAGTACGGGCTGCGCCAGCACGATCAGTGGTATGCGGGCGACGGGGCGTATGGTGACGGTCCCGAGTTTCATTGGGACTACTACAACAGCTACGTCATGCATCCGATGATGATCGACGTGATCGACACCTGCCGCTCACACCTGTCGATCGCCGAACAGATGGCGGCTCGGGTAGACCGTCGCGCACGTCGCTACGCCGCCGTCCTCGAGCGGCTCGTCGCACCCGACGGGACATTTCCACCGATCGGACGATCGATCACCTATCGCGTTGGTGCGTTCCAGCTGCTGTCGCAGATGGCGCTCCGGCGCTCCTTGCCCGACGGTGTGTCAGCTGCCCAGGTCCGTTCTGCGTTGACGGCGGCGATGCACCGGTCGCTGGATGCACCCGGAACGTTCGATGCCAACGGGTGGCTGCAGATTGGCTTGTGCGGTCATCAACCGGCCACGGCTGAGAACTACATTACGACCGGCAGTCTGTATATGTGTGCGCTCGTGCTGCTGCCGTTGGGCCTCGGTCCCGACGATCCGTTCTGGTCGCTGCCGGGCGAGGCGTGGACATCGGCGCGTGCATGGTCGGGCCAGCCCTTTCCAGCCGATCACGCCCTCTCGGAGGAGACCCGTTGACGTGACCAACTGACGGGCGTCGAGGTCGAAACCAGCCACCAGACGATCAGGCCTGCGCAGAACGCGAGAGGCCATGCCAGCATGCGAACCATGAACCACGCGTGGACGATCGTGTGGTTTCGAAAGATCAGATACCAGACCGGTACGATCGCCAGCGAGCCGACCGCAAGCAGTACCGTGCCTCCGCCCCCTCTGAGATTCTTCATCTTCAGAAGGACAAAGGTGCACCCTGCGGCAAGGCCGATGACCAGAACCCTGAACGCCGTGTCATTCAGGGGAACGATGACTCCGACTTGCTTGTCCAGCGCTTCCAGCGCCTCGACCGCCAGCAACGGAGACCCGCCGATCCACATGACCAGCTGATCGAAAAAGGATGAGCTGCCTTCACCACCGAATGCCAACCGGCTCAACACGACTTTCAACCCGAGCGCGGTGACGACGGCGGTGGTGAAGGCCAACGCCGTGCTGACGCCCCGCTGAAAAATCTGAGCTGAATCGCGAGGGCCTGCTCCGGTTTCCACTGGCTCGAGAGCATCGAGAACGGACATGCCGAGGATCAACGCGAGGCCCAGGGGAGCTCCACCATCCAGAAACTCCAGGATCGCGGTCGCCGACCCAAACAGTGCCGCAATGACGAGCAGCCGGTTCCACTTCCCACCGTCCCAGAAGGGGATCAGGGAGAGCGCAAGGATGAACAGCGCGGCAGATGGGCCATGGCTGATCGACGCAGCATGCTGGCTGATGCCGAAGCACGCCAGGAAGACCGCCACCAGCGAGACGGTGGCCAGGGCGTGGGCCGGTCGCCGACGGTTGGACACAAGCGACCACAAGGCCACCGCAAGTGCGAATCCCCCGAAACACAGCGTAGAGATCTTGATGGCGTCCCGCAGGCCGTTGACCGAGGTGGTCCAGAGCGCGATTCGGGTCAACACCGTGGAGCCATGCAGATACCGGTGATATCTCCACGTCTGCAGATCAGCGGGGCTCCCGGCGGGATCAGTCGCCTCCCGTAAGAGCTGACAGGGTCCTCGTGCCGGGTCGGCGCTGGCGAGAGAGTAGCGACGCGGCGTGATGAGCTCCTGATAGAACGGGGCGTCCCCGCGGAGGGCCATCTGGAGCGTCGCGCAGTCGGTCCACTGATCGCGGCCGAGTCGCCAGTAGTCTTTCGGCTGAGGATAGTTCTGGCGAAGAATGCTGCCCTCATCGAATCCTGCACGAATCTCGTGCAGGACCCGCTCGGGGGGGATCTCGAGGGTGATCGCAGTGACTCCCAGGAAGATCAGCACACTGGCAACTGCCACGCCGGCGCCGGTCAAGACTGAACGCTGAACCATCCCGCCCTCCGTCAGGCCATTGTCGACAGCATGGCTTCGGTCACTTCTGCGCGAAGGGGCCTGCCGCCAATCAAGGCGTCCAGCTCGTCAGCCATGGCGAGGGCCATGCTTTCGAGCTCCGTGCCCAGGCTGCCAGCAACATGCGGCGAGAGAAAGACGTTCGGCAGGCTGTAGGCCGGACTTCCTGGTGCAGGCGGCTCAGGGTCACTGACGTCCAGCACTGCGTACAGATCGGGCCGCGCCCGGAGAACCTTCCAGAGCGCCGCTTCATCCACGGTGGCGCCGCGGCCCGTGTTCAGGAAGAGCGCGCCCTGGGGCAGCGAGCCCAACAGGGTCGCGTCGATCAGTCCCTTGGTCTGGGCGACGTCGGCCAGATGGTTCGACACCACCTGCCCTCGCTGAAACGCCGTTTTCAGGTCAACCTTTTCCACCCCCAGCACGCGTGCGTCCTCGTCTTCGAGGAATGGATCGAAAACCAGGAGCTTCATCCCGAAAGGTTTCAGCAGGCGAATCAAAGCCCGCCCCACCTTGCCTGCGCCGAGCAGCGAGACGACCAGTCCGCGATTGCCTCTGGCGAGGGACGGAGTCCAGGCTGCCTTGCCGTTGCGCCTCAAGGCCTGGCTGGCCGGCAGGAATCCCTTACCCGCGAGCAGGATCTGAGACATGCAGTACTCAGCGACCGGCAGAGCGTTGGATTCCCAGGCAGAAAAGAGGCGCAGTCCTGCTTTGAGTAGAGGTCTGGCAAACGACTGAACCGATCCCGCGGCGTAGAAGACCGCCTTCAGGTTGGGCAGGCCCCGCCAGACCTTCTCCTCGACGCTCGGCATCCCCCAGGTGGAAAGGATGTAGTTGACCTCGCTCGCTCGTGGCAAATCTGTCGCACGCAGGATCCCGGTCTTGAGCTGGACGATCTGTTCCAGACGGCGCACGCTGTCCGTCCCATAGACGCGTTCAATCTGCTTGGGAGCGTCGGAAAGAAATGCCGCCACCGGCCTCATGCGCTATCTGATCTCCACGATCGAGAGGTTATCGAGCGCCAGGCCTCGTGAGACCTGGTCGGTCGGATTGCGGATGTTCCCTGCTCCCACCCCGGCGTTGCCCGGTCCGGGAATCGCATTTCCTCCCTGTGCAGTCAGCACCGGGGTGCCATTGTTCGACAGGGTGAGCGTGTCGCCCTGCACCGAGAATCTGATGATGCTCGAGTTTCTGAACCCGTCCCCCGTAAAATTGCAGTCCCCAACAGCCAGTTGGGTGTAGACGCCCCCTACGACCCTGAAGATGTAGCAATCAGGCGCGACGGCGGCGGCATACCAGCCCCCTCCGTAGTAGGTGCCGGAATCCACGCGTCGAAGCATGAGAAACGCGAAGAAGTTGGATGACCCCTCGGCCGAGTTGGCCAGCAACGTTTCAAGGTAATAGTCCGGGACCCGCGGCTGTGGGTTGGCGTAATAGCTCACCCGCGCCTCGCGGGCGTCCTGGTCAGGCGTGAGCCAGTCCGCACCGGGCGCGACAATCATGTAGCCTCTGAGCGGACCGCTCGTATCCTCATTGAGGCTCCACCCGGTTCCCAGGTCCGGCCTGTGGTCCGTAAGCAGCTTGCCCAGCTCCTCTGTAAACGTGTCACGGAAGATGACGTTCGGACCCGTCGGCAGGCCCGGTGGAGGTGCAGGGGGTGGCGAGGGTGATGGCGACGGCGACGGCGAAGGTGACGGTGATGGCGACGGCGACGGCGATGTCGGGTTTGATTTGCCTGAACCGCACGCAGCGGCCGCCACGCAGAACAGCAATACGAGAACAGTTTTGCTCACGTCCTTCTCCTTACTCAGTCGCTTGTTGCGGCCCCTGATCACGATTCGGTCCGAGCAGGATCTGCGTGACTTCCGGATCCGCCTTGATCCTCTTGTAGAGAAGCTCGAACAGCCGCCTATGACCCTCCGCATTCGGATGTGTGTCGTTGGCCGCGACGCGTAACGTGGGGAGGTCCCCGTCGGGGAACGCGTCGAGCAGGTCGACGACGGGGATGCCGAGATCTCTGATCATTTCTGCCACGCCGAGGAAGTCTTCGTTGACCCACTTGGCCGGCTCAGCCACCGGTATCAGCAGCACCACGAGCTTCGCGTCATGTGACGTGGCGTGCGCCTGAAGCTCGCTGAGGATCCACTTGATAGTGGGAATGCGGACCCGCGCCATTTTGGCGTCGAACACGCCGATGGGATCGGTGGGGTTCAGGCCCGCTTCCCGGGCCATCGTCTTCAGGTAGTCGTATTTCAGATCGATCCCGGCATTCATCAGCAGGGCGATGTGCTGCCCCCACTGCCGGTACACGCTCAACTTCGACAGCGCGATCACATAGACGTCGGGGTTGTACGGCGTGGCTTTGACCTTCGCCGCTTCCATCATCTGGGTGGCGTTGTAGGATCCCACTGCGAAGTTCAGGATCTCGACGCCCTTGATCGAGCTTCCGACGACATCCTCATTCAGCTTCCGCTCGAGGAACGACTCATAGTTCTCCTGGAAGGGCGCCCCTTGGCCACGTGTAACCGAGTCTCCCATGAGCGCGATGCGGCGCACGCCCTCAGGCTTCACCAGCGTGTATTCGCGATCGGTCATCCCGACGCTGTTTGTCTTTCGGCGGTATCGCTGACGCTCGTCAAGATAGTCCGGCAGGTCGGAGTTGGGTATCTGCTCGTAGAAAAGGAAGTCGTGCGTTGCCCGCCTATCGGGCTGCGAGCGATCTTGAAACGTGATGCGGCGGTTCCCGGTCACCAGGCGATTCATCGAACTGACGCGGGAGCTCTCGTTGATGAGACTCTCGTAATATCCCGCCGTCATCATTTCGCGGGCCTCCCGGTTCAGGAGGCGGCTCGAGAGGGTATCGATCAGTGTGGTGCCGCCATCAGGGGTCCAGCCTGCGAGCTGGATGCCCTTGGCACAGAGGAGCACAACGAGCACCGCAAAAACACGGGACACCTCGGTGCCGAACAGTCGCTTCATGATCGCTCCGGTTTGAAGAAGGTGCGTCCCATGGTTACAGCTTCTCCTGCGTCTGTTGCGCCCGCTGCGTCTGTGAGAGGCGCTGGTAGTCTATCTTGTCGGTTGATGTCCGCGGCAGCGCGTCCACGAAGACGAACACGTCGGGGCTCATGTACGACGGCAGGTTGCGATTGCAGAACGCCTTCAATTCGATGATGGACGGCCGATCGCTTCCCTCGGGGGCGAGATGCGCGATGATTCGGACACCCGCTGCCACGTCCGGGACGGCGATGACAGCCGCCTCACGAATTCGCTCGTTCTGATACAGCCCGCGTTCAATTTCCGCGAGCTCAATTCGGTAGCCGCGGCGTTTCACCATCCGATCGAGCCTGCCGCGGTACACGAAACCGACATCCGGTGTTTCGCAGACGACGTCGCCGGTGTTGTACCAGCGGCGGCCGTTCCGCTCGAAGAACAACCCTTCGGATTTCTTCCAGTAGCCCTGAAAAAGTGAATCTCCCGCAATGTGCAGGAGACCTTCTTCTCCGCGGGTGACCTCTGCGCCGCCGGGCGCATCCAGCACCATCGCCTCGCAGCGCGGACACACGAACCCGATAGGGTAGGGCTCTGTACGGTCTGCAGGAATCACCTGCGGAATCTTTGCAAACGTACAAACGTTGGTCTCTGTGGGCCCGTAAAGATTGAAGAACGTTGCTTGCGGCCACCGCTCCACGATGTTGCGCAGGTGCTTGACCGGGAAGACTTCCCCGGCAAAGAACACGGTACGAAGCGACGAGCAGTCGTGCTTCTCGAGCGAACCGAACTGTGCGAGCAGGCTGAGGATCGACGGTGTGGAGTACCACACCGTCAGGTGATGCCCAGCAATGAACGCAGCGAGCTCCTGCGGGGCTTTCCCGACGGACTCGGATACGAGGTAGAGCGTAGCCCCGTGTTTGAGCGAGAGATACAGATCGAGGACCGACAGGTCGAAGTGAAAAGGAGCATGGCTGCTGAACCGATCGGTTCCAGTCGGTGCGAACTCATCCGAGCACCAGTCGACGAAGCTGGTCGCGTTTTCGTGTGTCAGCACGACCCCCTTGGGTATCCCAGTCGACCCGGAGGTGTAGAGGATGTACGCCAGGCCTTTCGAGTCCGCCAGCCGGTCGCCCTGGAGTGGCGCATGCCCTGCTACCTCGGTCCACGGCACGCCAATGCCGCCCGGAACAGCATCCTGCCCAGTTGCGTCGAACCAGACGACTTCTGGCAGGTTGGCCGACGGCCAGTCACTGGCAATGGCGGCGCACTCCGCGTGCAGAAACATGGCCTTCACCGCGCAATCGTTGAGGAGCGTCTGGTTGCGCGAGGCCGGCGCCGAGTAGTCAGCCGGCACATAGGCGGCGCCTGCTTTCATGACGCCGAACAGTGTGGCGACGACCGAGGCACTCTTCGGAGCGATGACGCCTACGCGATCGCCGGGAACCACACCACGATCGACAAGATAGCCTGCGACCCTGTCGGACAGCTCGTCGAGCTGCCGATAGGTGAGCACCTGGCCTGTTGGATCAACGACGGCCGGATGATCCGGTACCGCAGCCGCACTGCGGGCCAGATAGTCGCAGAGATTGTCACTCTTGCGCATAGCGACTACTGGCCGAGTTTCTTGCGGGCGACCAGCGCGGCGATATCTTCGATGCGATCGAAGTTGTCGATCCCGGTTTCGTGAGCATCCAGCATCACACCGAATGTCTTTTCCACGAAGCTGACGAGCCCCAGCGTCGCCATCGAATCGAGGATGCCGCTCGTCCGCAAGGGGGTCTGGTCGGTGAGGTTCGCCGGCGACTCGCCGAGAAGATACTCAGCCAGGATGAAGCTTCGGAGTGATTCCTTGATTGGGTCCATGTCTGCCGATACTCCCGTTAATCTATGGCCGCGATTGATCCAGTCGCTGTCCTACCCGATCTTCCACCATGTCACGAGATCCACCCAGTCGCCCACGGATGGCGAGTTCCACAGTGACCAGAGTGTGACAATCAGGCAGAAGGTTCCCGCCACCTTGAGCGGCTCGAGGCGTTTCTTCCACGCGTTCGTTGCCGCCGCCCGTGCCGGCCGTCGTCCTTCCATCAGAAGGTTGATGACCACAAGAGCCCCGAGGATTGCCCAGAACAGTGTGTCCGGCCAGGTCAGCAGGAACTCCCCTCTGAGCCAGAACCATTGATAGGCGTGGAGGAACCATGTCGTGATGAACACCATCACCGTGGCGATGACCTGTGCCTTCACGTGCCCGCCCTTCCGCAGCCGGAAGTACACAGGGAAGTACACGAGCTTCACCATGTAGTCCTTCCAGTAGATGTTGATGCGTCGCCAGAAGTCGGTGAGGCTGCGCGACAACAGATACTTGCGATGGGTCTCCGGCAGGTCGTACCCGAACAAATGCAAGAAGCCAATGATGATGTGAAACTGCCCGGACACGCGCAGGTACAACAGGTACGTCATCACCATCGTGAAGACCAACGAGCCGAATGTCGTGACCTCGTCCGGGGCGTTCGAAGCAGGTTTCCACAGATACACCAGCCGGTAGATCAGGAGCTGAACGGTACCCCGCGCAATCCACAGCACCCCCTGCTGCGCGATGTCGTTGATGTTGCGCCGGAAGTAGGTCTGGCGATGCGTCTGGAAATCGATGACGGGAAACAGAAGGAAGTAGTAGTTGGGCAGAGTGAAGAAATAGGTCAGGAACTCGTTCAGTTGGGGTCGCGTCTTCGCGTGGGCGGCATCGTAAAGATAGATCGTGAAGCGGAACATGAAGATCGCCCCGAAGACCGGCCAGAACTCGAACGGGATGCCAAAGCTCAGAGTGGCCCGCGCATACACGGCCACCGCACAGACAAGCGCCACGATCGCCAGTCGCCATCGGAATGCCAGGGGGAGAGCGACGATGCCGAACAGCAGCAGGCCCGCCACAATCAGGCACGCCGCTGCTGGTGGCGGCAGCATGATGAATGCGCCGACGAGAGACCATCCGATGTAGAAGCGTTCCTTCCACTCAAACGGCAGCCAGTAGTGAATGGCGAAGCCGCCTACGACCACCATTGAAAGGAGCTCGAAGGCCTGCTCTTCGATGCGGAAGACGCGGAAGAAGACGACCAGGAGTCCGAGCTGCGCCATCAGGCTGACGTAGCGCACCAGGTCCGGCTGAGCCATGGCCGCGGCTGCGGTCTGACCCGTTGGGTGCGCTGAGACAGCGGAACCCAGTGGAGGTATGATCGCAGTAGCAGCCGACGAGGAAAACTGTTCGGACATACGCCTAGAGTCCCAGGGACCGCGCGATGATGTTGCGTTGAATTTCGGACGTGCCGGAGTAGAGCGTGCCGGCCACCGCATCGCGAAGGTCCCGTTCGACTTCCTGCTCCGTCATGTAGCCGTAGCCCCCATAGATCTGCACCGCATCGAGGGCCGACTGTACCAGCGCCTCGGACACGTATAGTTTTGCGATCGACGCCTCGAGCACCGCGGTCTTGTTCTGCTCTTTCAGCTCACCAATGCGGTACACCATCGGCCGCGATGTATCCAGCCGGACGCGCATGTCCACGATGCGGTTCGCAACCGACTGAAACTTGCCGATCGCCTTCCCGAACTGCTTCCTGGAGCGGGCGTGCGCGATACAGCCCTCGAGTTGCCGGCGCATCACTCCCAGGAAGCTTCCCAGGATGCAGCCCCGTTCCCACTCCATCGAGCACTCGAATATTTCAACGCCACGACCCTCGCGGCCCAGTCGGTTGTCAATCGGGACGATGCAGTCCTCGAGCACGACCTCAGCCATGGGAGACGTGCGCAGTCCCATCTTCTCCATGTGCTTGCCGATGTTGAGGCCCGGCCGGTCACGCTCCACGATGAACGCGGTGATGCCCATCGGCCCCAGCGCCGGATCGATCGTGGCGTACACCACGAAGAGGTCCGCGACTGGAGCATTGGTCACGAAGGTCTTCGCGCCGTTCAGGACGTACTCATTCCCTCGACGCGTCGCGCGAGTGCGCATGGAGAAGATGTCGGACCCGGCATCCGGCTCGCTGGCGCCATTCGCGCCAACCAACGAACCATCGCAGAGTGGCGGCAGCCATCGCGTCTTCTGCTCCTCGGTGCCATAGATGAGGATCGGAATGGAGTTGGTCCAGAGATGGGCATTGAGCGAAAAGAGGAGGCCGGAATCACGGCACCCGTAACCAAGCCCTTCCATGACCCCGATTAACGGAAGGATCCCGAGCCCCAGCCCGCCGTACTCCTGCGGGATCGGCATGCCCTGTACGCCAAACTCTGCGCACTTCTGCCAATCGTCGCGATCGAACGCCTGCTCTCGATCGCGCTCGATCATGTCGTGGCCAAGCGCGTCCTTCGCGAAGTCGATCGCCGCCTGCTGGAGCTCTTCGTGGCTCGTGTTGAGGTCAGTTCCGAGCGGAATCATACAAACGGCTACCTCATGAGGGCAGACGACTCGAACCTGCCCATCCTGCCAGACTCATTCCAGACGCCTTCCGACCTGGGCTCGCCGCCGAATAGCCCGGGCGACGGGCTAAAACGCGCGGTCCTTCTGCAGAGGTCGCCGCCAAAAGTCTTCCAGCCGGATGTCTTTCTTCCGGACCAGGCCGGAGCAGATTGGGTGGAATCATTGCTCGCCTCCATCAGGCGCCACGTCACCCCAGGGGAGTGCGGCAAGCTTCAGGCCCAGGCTTGTTCCCAATGCGGCGCTGAAAGTGGCCGACAGGTGATCGTCGTCACTGTAGAGGACCATTCCATCACGTGCGACGCCGCACCGGGCTGTCGCACAGATGTCCGAAGACATGTCCAGGGCTCGGACGTGAGGGAGGCCCCGCGTCGCCTCCTGTTCGCTGAGAACCATCAACGGCCGGACGCTCTCCTCGCGCGAGAATTCGCACCCGGCGCGCATGGTCCAGGGACGGGCTGCGAGACGGGCAAGACAGAGGGGAGCGTCGAAGCCCGGTGCCGGCAGATCGTGCAGAACAACGGTGCGCAGCCCGGACCGATCGAATTCGGTCAACGTGCGGCGGAGGGCCGCCGCCCATTCTGCTCGAGTGATCGCACCACCTTGCCCCTCTTCATCCCTCACGAAACCAGTCGAGTTGCTGATGAGCACGAGTGACGGACGGAGACCGATCGCCCGTGCGATAGACGTGCGTCTCCATGTGTCGCATTCCGTGTACGGACGCCGGAGGTTGGCAACAAAGGGCGTGTAGTCCGCGGCCGGACAGCCCGCCTTGGTGAGCGAAACGATCTTCCACTCCTGCTGTTGCGCGATCGCCTCGAGCGCGGGGAACCAATGGTTTGCGTGGGAGTCTCCAAAGAGCACCACCGTGGTCTGGGAAGTGGCCGCTCCAAAGACGCATTCAGGCGAGACGAGGGCCGGATAGTTGAGCAGGCATCCCCTTGCGATAGTCAGCGGAAGATCTCTGCGGGCCTCGGCAAACTGCTGTTGCCCAGAATCCTCGGAGCCAGCGATGACGGCCTCACGCCACACCGCGTAGGACCCGACGCTGACGATGGTCACGGAAACCGCCAGACCGAGTGTCAACGCGGGACGGGGCATCAAGTATGGCGAGAAGCGGATCCGATCCTCCAACACGCGGCGAGTGATGGCCGCGAGCACGAGCGACCCAAGCGCGCACAGGAGCCGTGGCCCAAGCCCGATCTCGCCCTGTGCCAGCGCGCGCGCAAAGACCAGGACCGGCCAGTGCCAGAGGTACCAGACGTAAGACAGATCGCCGAGTTGCTGCAACGGCCGGGAGAACAGCCATGCACCCATCCTCGTGTTGCCGGCCTTCGCGGCGATGACGATCGCAGTCCCTATCACCGGTAGCAGAGCGGCGGTCCCGGGAAAGACGGTCCGGCTGCTGAATGCCACGCCAGCCAGAAGTATCGCGGCCATGCCACCCGTTGCCAGCCATTCCCGACGTGCATCGGACGCGTTGGCGCCCAGCGATCCGCCGATCAGCGCAACGAATCCACCGATGGCAAATTCCCACGCCCGGGACGGCGCCGAGAAAAAGGCCCACGACGGCGCCGCGTTCATCAGCCAGATGCAGAGCCCGAACGATGACACCATCACGATCAGCATCGTGGCCGCGAGAGCCTTGCCCCGAGTCCGCGCGCGGTAGCCTGCCGCCAGGAGCATCAAGGGCCACAACGCATAAAACTGTTCCTCCACGGACAACGACCACGTGTGGAGAAACGGATTGTCGTCCGGCGGCGACGCCAGGTAGTTCTCTGCGTCGCGCGCAAAGAGCATGTTGCTGACGTACAGAGCGACGGCGATCGCACTGCCAACAAAACGGCGCTGCTCGAGTGGCGACAGGATGAGTTCAGCCGCGCACACGGTCAGGAGCGTGACCGCGACCGCCGGGGGCAGCAGGCGCCGCGCGCGGCGAGCATAGAACTCCATGAGATTGATGCTGCCCGTTCGCTGCTGTTCGTCGACGAGCAGCTTGGTAATCAGGAATCCGGACAGCACAAAAAACACGTCTACGCCAACGAAGCCCCCGTCGAAACCAGGCGCGTGTGCGTGATAGGCCACGACGAGCAGGATCGCGATGCCGCGCAGCGCCTGGATATCCGCACGCACCTTCGACCTGACCCCTGTCACCGGGAGACCTCGTGGCCGCGCCGGTGCAGGCCGGCCCTTCGCCGCACCGCCCAGCACTCGGAGATCTTGGCGCGAGCAGCTTCGGCCGTGGCGAAGTGACCTGCCGCGCGGATTCGATGTCCGGACAGATAGGCGCGGCCAGCTCGTACCGAAGCCGTGGCCAGTCGCACCCAGAACCTCACGGGCGCGCCGGCGATCTTGGCGGCTCGCGGCACTCCTTTCTCGCGAACGGCGCTCCTTCCACGGTCGCGGGCCAGACGAATCAAGTACCCGAGTTGCATGCGCGCCGGGTCGACGTAGTGGCGGAGCAGCATGCTGGGAACCCAGACGACCTCTTCACCGCGTGCCCGAAGGGCGGTGATGTATGCCGTTTCCTCGCTGCCTCCCAGCGACGCCTGATTCACGCCGAGCGCAGGATCGAATTGCAGGGTGCCGAGCGTGTCGAGCTTGAACGCCATGTTGGCTCCGGTGAGCCGGAGCGGCGACGGAAGTGGTCCCAGAAGGCGTCGATGATCGATCCCGCAGAATCCGTTGCGGATAGCCGGGAATGCTTCGAAGAGCTCGGGATCGGGCAGTACCGGAAACCACGGGTGCACGGGGCCGCCGAACACGGCCGCAGCCGGCCACGTCCGTGCCGCCTCGACAAAGGCATGCAGCCATCCGCTCTCAACTTGCACGTCGTCATCGGTGAAGACGATGTAGTCAGCCCGAGACTCACGCAGCGCACGATTCCGAGCGTTCGAAAGCCCAGGCACCTGCTCGTGGACGAGCCGCACTGGAAGCATCCTGGTGAATTCAGCCACTACGCTGTCAGTTGCGTCGGTGCAGTTGTTGTTGACGACAAGCACCTCCCACGTGACGTCCGCGGGGATGACAAGGGCTTTCAGCCCTTCCAGCGTCTGTCGCAGCAGTTCGCACCGGTTCCACGTACAAATGGCCACGACGATACGCATCGGCGGGGCGCTAGCCACGCTGTGCCCCCCGATGGTCACGACGTCGCCTTCGCTTTGGCCGCGGGTCCGGGAGCGTCGAGGTCGCGATCGGAATTCTTCTGACTACGAACCCTCAGGATTCCGAAGGCGACCCAGCGTCGCGCCCAGGGAGCCACGTCATCGACGCTCTCGCGGACCACGGCAGCGACCGTGGGGAAAGGCGTCCACAACAGCAACGCGGCGTACGAGACACCTGCGGTGGCGATCATTGCCAGGAGTACGAGCCACGGCAGTACGCCCAACGACCTCAATGCCACTTCGACACCGAGGACACCCGCGCACATTGCCGCGCTCGAGGCGATAGATGGCCACACAGCTGACCAGAGATCGCCTGCCGTCACCGTTGAATTGCGAGTCAGCAGGCGCACCCCAAAAGCCAACTGGACCAACAACCCTGGCAGCACGCCCGCGGCCGCTCCCGATACGCCCCAGTACGACCCCACCGCGACGCCCACCACAATCAGCACGGCATAGGCGAGCTGCTGTATGGTCTGGAGCCATACCAGACCCAATGACTCGTTGGCGGCATGCATCGGCCGCATGGCGGATTTCAACACGCCTGCCACCGCAAGCGAGTAAAAGGGGCCAACCGCGGGCAGCCACTGAGAGCCGTAGAGCACGAGAATCAGCTCGTCGGCGCCGACGCCGACAAAACACAGAATAGGAAAGGTGACGAGGGTGGTCGCGAGCGTACCCTTGAGCAGAGCCTTGCGAAACCGATCCGGTTCATGGTTGATGACAGCGAAGATCCGCATCAGCGCCGTGTCGAAGGCGAATCGGTCCGTCATCTGTCGCATCAACCCGTAGGCCTTGTCGTAGAAGCCGAGACTCGTGACGCCGAGGAGGCGTCCCACGACGAGGTTGTCCAGATTGGTGGCACCGAACGTCAGCAGCTGCTTGACCTGAAAGCCCGTTCCGAAACTGAGTGTGTCGCGGAGTGCGCTGCTCGAAAACCGGAGGGACAGACGCCATGGCGACATGTACACCCTGACCGCCGTGGAGAGCACCGTGCCGGCGAGCGCGCCCAGGACGAGGCTCCAGTAGCCGAAGTCCAGGAACGCGAGTCCCAGCGTGATGATCGATCCCGCAACCGCGTCCAGCAGGTGAATCGCCGTCGAGGCGCGATAGCGCAACTGGCGGACCATCATCGCTCCCGGTACGGAGGCGAGCGGCGTGATCAGGAACACGGCCGCCGTTACCGGAAGGACTTCTGCAACACTGCTGCTCCCAAACAGACGTCCGATCGTCGGGCTCGCCAGATAAAGGGTGAAGAACGCGAGGACACCCATGACGAGGTTTACTACGAAGACCGACGAGGCGTGCTCCGGCTTGATCTCCTTCATGCGGATGAGCGACACGTTGAGGCCGAGCTGCGTGATGCGCGTCGCGAGCGTGACGAAGAAGCGCGCAGCCGCCGTAATACCGAAGTCCGCAGGCGTGAGCAGCCGGGCAATGAAGATCGAAACGACAAACAGGAAGCCCTGTTGTGCGACACGCCCGCCGATGTCCCAGACGGCGGACAGCTTTGCCGTCTTGCCGAACGATCGCTGAGGATTGTCCAGTCCGCTAGCGGCCACCATTGCTCCTCGCGTGCTCGGTGACCGACTCAATCCTGGCCAGGATCCGACTTCGAACATCAGACCAGCGCCGGCGCTTCGCATCGCGCAGGCGGGCGGCACCTGCACGGTATTCTTCGAGTCCCGCTTTCATCCGTTCCAGTCCTTGCACGATTCCATCTGGGGTGTTGTCCACGTGGACGGCGCCGTCAGGAAACGCCGCTCGCAGGATCGGCCAGTCCGACACGATGACGGGAGTCCCCTGGTAGATAGCCTCGTAGCCACCGCGCGACATCGTGTGGTCGCGTGTCGTCAGCGTCAGGATCACATCCGCACCGGCGAGCAGCCCACCATACGCCTCAGTACTCAGGAAGCCAGTCATCGTGACGTTCGACGGAACCTGATCTGCCAGACGCGACGGAAAGTGCCTGGGATCTCCCGTCAGGAAGAAGCTCGCGTCTGGCATTCGGCGGGCAGCGTCCAGAATCGCAGGCAACGGCTCGTCGTCATTGAACGAACAGACGACTGCGACCGCAAACCCCGGGGGACGCGAGAAGGTTTGTGTGTGCCTGAAGACGATGGGGACGTCGGGCACAAGCGTCACGTCTCCGCCGCCGTCTCGAATGAGTCCGCCGATATGGTCGTTGTGAACCAGCGTGGTGGCCGCCATCCGGCAGAGCCGCTGCTGCAGCCATTGCCACGAACGCCACCGCGGATGAAGAAATGCCGCTGTGTGGGCATCGAGGACGACGCGCTTGCCGCGCCGCCAGGCGTACCAGAAAGCGGGCAAGGCGGCAAAAAGCGGTGGTGTCATCACGAACACGATGTCCGGCCGTTCCTGACGCAGGATCCGCGCAGTCCGGATCCACTGGGCGGCGTACTTGAAGAGGATGGTCGAGGGACGGCTGCCCAGACTGCCGGCGTACACCATGTGCGACTGTCCGCCGAGCTCGCGCGCGGTGTGATCGCTGCGGCTGCATGACGCTGCCCAGGAGACATAGGTGATCCGCGGGCCGTTCAGCGGCGTCGCGCTCCCGACGGCCTCATCCGGGGCGTCGAGAAAGGCGG
>JABFSA010000157.1 GCA_013140775.1 Acidobacteriota bacterium
CGAACGCAGACGCGCCGCTTCCTGCTGTGCGGCAACGATCTCCGTGTCGACCTGCGCGGCTTCCTGGCCCAGTGACCAGTACCACCAGCCGATGCCCGCGACCGCCGCCCCCACGATGAGGCTGCACATGACGGTGAGGCGCTGCCCAGCGCCGAAGGCCGCAACGGCCCGCGTCGCCTTCTTCTTTTCGCTGCCGAGAAGATTTATGCGAATCATCGGTCGCCCACCCGCCTCAGCGCGAGGCCCACGGCGACTGCGGCCGATGCCGCCACATCAGCTGGCGTAGCGCCAAGACTCTTGGCATTCCACGCCACGGTGCGGAATGGATCGAACTCCTCGACCGGCGTTCCGAAGCGCTGCTGAAGCAGTTCCCGGAAATCCTCGACGCGTGAGGCCCCCCCGCTGACCACGATTCGATTGATCTGGTCGGACGCGGCGCTTGCCTTGTAGAAATCGAATGTCTTCTGAATCTCGAGGAGCACGCTTTCGGTGACGGCCCGAAGAACCGGACGCGCGTCGTCGAAGGTCGCGCCGTCTACAGGGGTGCCCTTCTTCAACTCCTCCGCCACGTCATAGGGCAGGTCGAGCTCCTTCTGAACGGCCTCGGTGTAGGCATTTCCACCCATCGAAATGTCGCGGGTGAACACCGACTGGTCGCCCTGAAGGATGTTGATGTTGATCGCACTGGCGCCCGCGTTGAGTAACACGACGACGCGGCCGGCTTCGAGGCCGTAGTTGGCCTCGTAGGCGTTCTGCAGCGCGAAGGCATCCACGTCCACCACCACCGGCGTCCGGCCGGCTTGCGCGATCACACCAACGTAGTCGCCGATCTTTTCTTTCTTGGCCGCAACGAGCAGCACGGTCATGCTGCCCCGGGAATCCGGGCCCGTGCCGGGGTCGAGGATCTGGTAGTCCAGGTTGACGTCCTGGATATCAAAGGGGATGTACTGCTCGGCTTCCCAGTAGATGGACTCGTCGAGCTCGGTCTGCGTCATGACCGGAAGCGTAATTTTCTTTACGATCACGGCATTGCCAGAGAGCGACGCACAGACCTCTTTCGACTTGAAGGCCCTGTTGCCCTCGAACAGGCGTCGAACGGCATCTGCGACGGCTCCGGCGTCGATAATCGCGCCGTCTACGATCGCGTCCGCAGGCAGGGGTTCCATTGCGAAGGCCACCACTCGAAAGGCCTTGCCCGCCGCCTTCAGTTCGACCGCCTTGACAGCGCTCGAGCCAATATCGAGACCGATTACAGTCTTGCTTTTGCCAAACACGGATACCTCGTTACAGAACCGTCGAAAAACGTTCCAATTTCTGACGCTGGTGCAAGGGACGGACCGGTCAGTGCCCGTCGAGTCTCTTTATCGGACGCTCAGCCGGGAGCAACACTGTCAATCTTGAAAGTGGAAACCTGGGCGCTGCCGGCCGGGGCAGGCCCGGGCCGATGACCTGGCTATGGAGATAGATGTGGGCGTCGGCACCTTGACAGTGCTGACAACCCTCCGTATCATTGGGGTTTGCGGTTGCAGGTCTTCTCCGTATAGACCGGGATATCCCCTAGTCGAGACCTCGCAGCGAAGGATTCCCACTATCACCATGCGGACGTTTGTTGCGAGCGCCAAGAGCGCAGACTCCCGATGGCACGTGATCGATGCCAACGGCCAGGTCCTCGGCAGAGTCGCGACGCTGGCCTCGAAACTCCTTCAGGGCAAGCACAAGCCGACCTATACCCCCTACATTGATACCGGCGACCACGTGGTCGTCATCAATGCCGCCCAGGTGAAACTCACCGGGCGCAAGGAAGATCAAAAGCTTTACCGGCGGCACAGCGGATACGAAGGTGGCCTTCGAGAAGAGCGCGCCACTGTCGTGCGAAAGCGTCAGCCGATCCGTCTCGTCGAGGAAGCCGTGCGCGGGATGTTGCCCAAGACCAAGATGGGCAGCGCGATGTACCGGAAACTCAAGGTTTACGCCGGCTCGGACCATCCGCACGCCGCTCAGCAACCCCACACCATCGAGGTCGCGTAATTGGCCAGCATCGAATACTACGCAACAGGACGCCGCAAGACTTCTACCGCCCGCGTGTTCCTTCGTCCCGGCCAGGGAGCGATCACCGTCAATCACCGAGAGTTCGCGCAGTTCTTCACCACTGACTCTCTGCGGACGCAGGTGAAAAGGCCGCTGCTCCTCACTGAGACGGGTGAGAAATTCGACATCCTGGCGACGGTTGCCGGTGGTGGCGTCAATGGACAGGCTGGCGCCATGCGGCTGGGTATTGCGCGCGCGCTCGTCGCGTTCAACGCCGAGCTGCGCCGCCAGCTGAAGAAGGACGGACTGCTGACGTCCGATTCACGCGTCAAAGAACGCAAGAAATACGGTTTGGCTGGCGCCCGGAAACGGTTCCAGTTCAGCAAACGCTAACAAGAGAGGGAGGACGCTTGCCGGGTATCGCGATCAAGGATCTGCTCGAAGCCGGAGTGCATTTCGGCCATCAAACCAAGCGATGGAATCCGAAGATGAAGGAATACATCTTCGGAGAGCGCAACGGGATTTACATCCTCGACTTGGGCAAGACGGCGAAGAAGTTTCGCGAGGCCGAAGACTTCGTCACCAACCTGGCTGCAAGTGGCAAGACGGTCCTTTTCGTCGGCACCAAGCGGCAAGCGCAGGATGTGATCTCGGAGGAAGCCCAGCGCTGCGGGATGTTCTACATCAACCAGCGGTGGCTTGGCGGTCTCCTCACGAACTTCACCACCATTCAGCGCAGTCTTGGCCGCCTCCGCGATCTGGAGACGATGGTCACCGACGGGCGCTACGACACGCTCTCGAAGAAAGAGATTGCCCGGAACGAGAAGGAGAAGCGCAAGCTCCTGAAGAACCTCGAGGGCATCCGTCACATGTCGCGGCTGCCTGACACGATTTTCGTGGTAGACACCCGCAAGGAAAAGATCGCCGTCGATGAAGCGCGAAAGCTCAAGATCCCAGTGATCGGCGTGGTCGATACCAACTGCGATCCGGATGAAGTCGATTTCGTGATCCCCGGCAATGACGACGCGCTTCGCGCCATTCGGCTGTTCGCCTCGAAGATCGCCGAAGCCGTCACCAGCGGACGCGGCCTTCGCGAAGCCAAGATGGCTGAAGAAGCGAATGCCCAGGCCGAGGAAGCCGCAGCCGCGGACGCCGCCGCACGGCTCACCAGGGCGACGCGACCGCAGCGTCGAGCCGAAGCCACCCCAGCCGGCGCGTAACCGCACGGAGAACGTCACGCGCCGGCGACATTTGCCGGCGCGTGGTTTGTACAGCGGCGCTCGGACGCCTTCAGTCCAGACGCCACTTCGAACAGCCGGAGACAAGGGATTCCCATGGCAGCAATCACCGCAGAACAGGTCAAGCAGCTTCGCGACAAGACGGGCGCCGGCATGATGGAGTGCAAGGCCGCGCTTGCCGAGGCGAACGGCAATATGGAGGAAGCGGTCACGCTTCTCCGCAAGCGGGGACTGGCCCAGGCAGCCAAGCGGGCCGGGCGCACCACCGCGCAGGGCCTCGTCGGGAGCTACATCCACATGGGCGGCAAGATCGGCGTGCTCGTCGAGGTGAATTGCGAGTCCGATTTTGTCGCACGGACCGAAGGGTTTCAGAACCTCGTCAAGGACCTGGCGATGCACGTCGCGGCCGCCGACCCCAAGTGGGTACGCCGTGAGGACGTCACGTCGGACGCGATCGAGAAGGAAAAGAACATCTACCGGGCACAGATGGAAGGGTCCGGCAAACCTGCCAACGTGATCGATAAGATCGTCGAGGGCAAGCTGGGCAGCTTCTACTCGCAGTTCGTGCTGCTCGATCAGCCGTTCGTCCGCGATCCGAACGTGACCATCACGCAACTGGTCGCCGAGACCTCAGCCAAGACCGGTGAGAACATCACGGTGAATCGTTTCGTGCGATTCCGCGTTGGCGATTCCGAGTAAGGACGCGCCCTCCAGCGCGACTATAATGCTGGCTTGATGTCAGAATCGACGAGTCCTGCTCCGCGCTATAAGCGCGTGCTCCTCAAGTTGTCCGGCGAAGCGCTGATGGGCGACCAGCAGTTCGGCGTCGATCCCGCCATCACGACGCGCATCGCCCGCGACGTCGGTGAAATTCAAGGCCTGGGTGTTCAGACCTCTATCGTGATCGGCGGAGGCAACATCTTCCGCGGCCTGGCCGCGAGCGTCCGTGGCATGGATCGCGCCACCGCCGACTACATGGGGATGCTTGCCACGGTGATCAACGCCCTGGCCTTACAGGATGCCCTGGAGCGCCAAGGCGTAGTGACCAGAACGGTCACGGCCATCGAAATGCGCGAGGTCGCCGAACCGTTTATCCGGCGTCGCGCGATCCGCCATCTCGAAAAGGGCCGCGTCGTGATCTTCGCCGCCGGCACCGGCAACCCCTACTTCACCACCGATACCGCCGCGGCGCTGCGCGCCATGGAGATCAAGGCCGACGTTATCCTGAAAGCCACCAAGGTGGACGGTATCTACACGGCGGATCCAGTCCTCGATCCGACCGCGACGATGTACGACTCGATTTCCTATCTGCAGGTGCTCGAGCGGCAGCTCAAAGTGATGGACTCGACCGCAATTTCGCTCTGTATGGACAACAAACTGCCGATTGTCGTGTTCAATCTGCGTGAACCCGGCAACATTCGCCGCGTCGTGCTCGGCGAAACGGTCGGCACCACCGTGGGGGTCTGATGGAGTTCAGCGATCTGAAAGGCATGTTCAGCGAGGTGAAGGTCCGCATGGACGCCGCTATTGAGCGTGCCCGACGTGAAGTGGCCAGCGTGCGAACCGGACGGGCTACCGTCACCATTCTGGACAGCGTGCACGTCGAGGCCTACGGAGCCCGAGTCCCGCTGAACCAGGTCGCAAGTTTGTCCGTGCCGGAGCCGGCGCTGCTGATTGCTCAGCCGTTCGATCCGTCACTGATCAAGGCCGTCGAGAAAGCCATTACCCAGTCCGATCTCGGGCTCAACCCAACCAACGACGGCAAGGTCGTACGCATTCCGATTCCCGCACTGACCGACGAACGCCGCAAAGAGCTCTCCCGGCAGGTGCACAAACAGGCCGAGGAAGGCCGCAACGTCGTCCGCCAGGTACGCCGGGACGCCAACGATCGCCTCAAGAAGCTCCTCAAGGAGCACAAGATCTCTGAGGACGACGAGCGGAAGGGCCTGGATCAGGTGCAGAAGATCACTGACGAGCACGTCAAGCTGATCGACGAGCTTCAGAAGCGGAAGGACCAGGAACTACTGGGCCACTAGTCTCCGAAGGACACACCGAGCGCGCGCGCAGCCTGCACGAGGTCTGAGTCGAGCGGCACGGTCTTGGTCTTTCCGACAACATCGGCAAGAGGCACCGGCACGAGATCCGGCGGACAGTTCGCGACCATCATCCCGAAGTCGCCGGAGACGATCAGATCGACGGCCTTGCTTCCGAATCGCGTCGCGAGCGTGCGGTCGAAGGACGTCGGGGCGCCGCCCCTCTGGAGGTGCCCGAGCACCACATAGCGGGCCTCCTTCCCCGTCCGCGCTTCCAGCTCTTTGGCGCACGTCATCGCCGCGCCACCCAGGCGCTCGACGTGCCCCCTGCTGGCCTCTTCGATGAGCGACACCTGCCCACCCTTCGGCCGCGCCCCCTCCGCAATCACCACGATACTGAACCGGGCTCCCCAGGCATCGCGATCGCGAATGCACTGGGCGACCATTTCCAGGTCGTACGGAATCTCGGGCATCAGGATCACGTCGGCTCCCCCGGCCACGCCGGCGTGAAGCGCAATCCATCCTGCGTAGCGGCCCATCACTTCCACGACCATGATCCGACGGTGCGCCTCGGCCGTGGTGTGCAGACGATCGATCGCATCCGTGGCGAAGCTGACGGCGGAATCGAAGCCGAAACAGCTGTTTGTGCCGACGATGTCGTTGTCGATCGTCTTCGGCACGCCGACCAGAGGAATCCCGCGCCTGCTGAACTCGTGCGAAATCGCGAGCGTGCCGTCGCCGCCGATGCAGACGAGCGCATCGAGTCCGGCCCGATGGAACAGTTCCATCACGCGGTCGGCATAGTTGAAGGTCCCCTCGGGCGTGACGATAGGCGCCGCAAACGGGTCGCCACGGTTGACCGTGCCGAGCACGGTTCCACCGAGACGCAGGATACCCGTGACATCTCGTGGCGTGAGCTTTCGGGATTTGTCGGGATAGATCAGCCCGTCGAAGCTGTCTTCGAGGCCGATCACCTCAATGCCCCGGTTGTGTGCGGACTTGACCACCGCCCGGATGACAGCATTCAGGCCCGGAGCGTCTCCGCCCCCGGTGAGCACACCGATTTTCTGAACTGTAGGCATTGTTGAAATGGAGGATCGACCGCAGGATTCGCGGCTGCGGGTACATGTTACACTGAAGGTTCTTCAGTTCCTGGGAAAGGGCGGCTAGCTCAGCTGGGAGAGCGCTGCGTTCGCAATGCAGAGGTCAGGAGTTCGATCCTCCTGCCGTCCACCAACAATCCACTTCCAATCGTTCCACTCATCAGCCCCCCGATGTTCGGGCATTCCACACCGGTTCGGGATGCGTTTGAACAACGGCCACTGGGCAAGACACAATGCAGGTGCGTTCGTCTACGAACGTCCCCGAACCAGTGACCAGTCGCACACCTCTCGGCAGGGCAGACCTGCTCGCGTCGTCCGTGATCCGCGAAACCCGGCGTGCCGGGTTCAGCCTGGACTCCGTTACGGCGGTCGGCAGCATCCGGAGATTCGCGCCAGACATCGGCGACGTCTCACTGCTGGGCATCGCGGCGGCCGCACGCCATGGACAGATTCTGAAGGCGTTCGCGCGACTACCGGTGGTATCCGAGGTCAAGGCCGCCGGGTCGAGGGATATCACCATCAGAACCGGGCGGGGCGACGTCACTCTTCACCTCGCAGTGCCCGAACAGGCAGGCGCCGCGCTCCTGTGGCACACGGGCTCCCGTGCGCACGTCGATCTGCTCCGACTCAGGGCGCAACGGGCCGGTCTGCGGTTTGACGACGGCATCCTGTCCCGCGCGGGAGAAGCCGCCGTCGTCGATTGCGCCCGCGAGGAAGACGTCTATGCGGCCTTGGATCTGCCGTTCATTGCGCCGGAGCTTCGCAGCGGGGATGACGAGATCGACGCGGCGGAACGCGGCACGCTGCCCATCCTCCTCAGCGAAGAGCACATTCGCGGCGATCTCCACATGCACAGCAACTGGAGTGACGGGCGCAACAGCATCGCCGACATGGTGAGCGCGGGAAAGCAACTCGGCTACGACTACCTCGCGATCACTGACCACTCCGAACGAGCCTGGTCATCCCGCAAGCTTGCTTTGACAGACATCCAGAAGCAGCGGGACGAGATCGACATGTTGCGCTCCCGCGTGCGCGGCATCGAAATACTGCACGGCGTCGAAGTGGACATCATGGCCGACGGCAGCCTTGATTTCGACGATCGCGTCCTTGAAGGCTTCGACATTGTGCTGGCGTCCCTTCACGACCCGGCCGACCAGGACCACCTACGCCTGACAGAACGATACCTTCGCGCCATTCGACACCCTCTCGTCAACGTGATTACGCATCCTGCGAACCGATCACCCGCGGTATCGCCGGGATACAACGTGGACTTCGATCGGCTGTTTGAAGCAGCCGCCCAAACCGGCACCGCGATGGAGGTGGACGGAGCGCCGGGCCACCTCGACATGGACGGCCGGGTTGCGCGCCGGGCCGTGGCAGCCGGTGTCACTGTGGTGGTGGACAGCGACTGTCACCGCGTGGAATCGCTCAGCCGCCAGATGCGATTCGGCGTCGGGACGGCGCGAAGGGGCTGGCTCGGCCCGGACCATGTCCTGAACACCCGCAGTGTCACCGACGTGCATGCGTTCGTCGCCAGGAAGCGCGCTCGCCGATAGGCCAGGCGGGTCCTCTCTGCTACAACACCTGTGCGTCAATTTGACACAAGAAGCGCCACTGGTGCCTTCTAGCGGCCTGATATCGTTGGTCCTGGTTGGCTCGATGCTTGATAGTGAAGGAGGTTTCGATGCTGCGCGCTGCCCTCATCGTCGCGGGTCTGGCTCTGTTCGTGACGGCTTCTGCTGCCCAGGAGCGAAGAACGCCTGATGCCATGGCCAAGGCCCTTCAGACCCGGTATCAGGGCATTCGCGACTTCTCGGCGGACTTTGTCCAGACCTACCGGGGAGGCGTGTTGCGTACCCAGACCTCCGAGCGCGGCACGGTCCTCGTCAAGAAACCCGGCCGGATGAGGTGGGTGTACACGAGCCCTGAACGCAAGGAATTCGTGTCGGACGGGCAGAAGGTGTATTCGTACCTGACCCAGGACAAGCAGGTGATCGTCTCGGCCCTCCCGTCCGAGGACCAGGCCAGGACGCCAGCGCTCTTTCTGACCGGAAAGGGCGATATTTCCAGAGATTTCACAGCTGCTTACGCTGACAATCCCCCGGCCGGCACGACGGTACTGAAGCTGACCCCCCGGCGGTCGGAGCCCGAATACGAGTACCTGATGGTGTCCCTCGACCCTGCAACCCTGCAGATCCGGGCCCTGACGACCCGGGATCGCCAGGGGGGGGATTCCACGCTGACCTTCACGAACCTGAAGGAAAACACGGGAATATCCGATAAGGAGTTTGTCTTCCGGGTCCCTCGGGGGGTCGATGTAGTCACTGATGGCACAACCAATTAGACGATTCCTTCTCGTCGCGCTCGTCACGGCGGCCGCTTCCGCGTGCGCGTCCACGTCCGCACTCCGCAATGGAGAACGCGCCGAAGTCGCCCAGGATTACGACCGGGCCATCGTCGAATACACACGGGCCATCGAGAGGAATGCCAATGACCGCTCGGCGCAGCAGGGCCTTCTGCGGTCCAAACTCCGGGCAGCGCAGGAGCACTACGCGCGCGGCCGCAGGTTCTACGGCGGCGGACGACTCAACGAAGCGCAGGTCGAGCTCGAACTGGCCGCTGAGCTCAACCCCGCGGACGCCACGGTCAACGACCTGCTCGACACCATCCGTACTCAGCTGCGCACCAAGACCACGCTGGCGAGCCCAGGCAAGACAGACCTCGAAACGCTCGTCGATCGATCCCAGACCTTCCGGACAGCGGGCCTCGAGCTTCCGTCCGACATCCGTCTGCCGGCATCCTTGACGTTTCGCGACGCGAGCAGCCGCGATATCTACACGGCCCTCACCCGCCTCGGCAACGTCAACGTCGTGTTCGACCCCCAGTTCCGCGATCAGGCAGTCACCATCGACCTGCGGAATGTCAGCTTCGAAGACGCGCTGATCGCCCTGTCCACGGCCACGCGAAACTTCTACCGCGTCACATCGCAGCGCACGATCACCGTCATCCCTGATACACCCGCGAAGCGGACTGAGTACGAGGAAGAAATCGTCCGCACGTTCTATTTGAGCAACGCCGACGTCAAAGAGACGCTCGATCTCCTCAGGATCGTCATCGACAGCCGGCGGCTCGCGCCAATCACGGCGACCAACGCGATCTCAATCAAAGACACACCCGAGCGCGTAGCGGCCGCCGCCACGTTGATCTCAGCGATCGACAAAGCGCGGCCTGAAGTGGTGATCGACGTCGAGCTGCTCGAGTTCGATCGCACAAGGCTCAGGGAGTATGGGCTCAAGATTGCCTCGCCGGGCTCGCCCGGCATCGACGGCAGCGCCGATATCAACCGCGAGAATCTGACGCTCGGCGATCTGCGAAGCTTATCGACCTCGGACGTCTTCCTGACGAGCGTTCCTGGCCTCTTCTATCGCCTGCTCAAGACAGACAGCAACACACGGACGCTCGCCAACACTCAGCTCCGCACGTCAGAGGGTCTGACGGCCCAGGCGCGCTTTGGCGAACGCGTTCCTGTTCCGGTGACGACGTTCGCGCCAATTGCCACGGGCGGTGTCGCGCAGCAACCCATCACGTCGTTCAACTACGAGAACATCGGCGTCAACATCGAGATCACGCCGCGTACACACCACGATGGTCAGGTGTCGCTGGCACTGAAGATTCTGGTGAGCAGTATCTCGGGGACGGGCTTCGGGGATCTGCCGACGTTTGGCAACCGTGAGATCAACACGATGATCCGGTTGCAGGACGGCGAAACCAACATGCTCGCCGGCCTTATCCGGGATGACGAGCGCCGCGTCCTCGAGGGAATCCCTGGCCTCAGTGACCTGCCCCTGGTCGGGCGAATCTTCGCGCACAACCGTCGTCAGACCCAGGAGTCGGATATCGTCCTGACGTTGACGCCGCGCATCGTCCGCGTACTTAACCTCGACGAAGACGACCTTCGGCCCTTCCGTGTCGGACGCGCGGGCTCAGGGACGGGTGGCGTTATCGATCTGCCCATCGTCCTCGAGCCGCCACCACCTCAGGCTCCGCCCCCGGCCGGACAGCCTCAGCCGCAGGCACCACCAGCCGGAACGTCGCCCGCGACACCGATCCAACCGCCGCAGCCGGCTGCTCCAGGGCAGCAACGGTAGTTCCTCGTTCTTCACGTCGCGACCTCTGCGACTAAGCCGCGCGCACGCTACTCGAGCTTCGTCACGCGCGCTCCGAGGCCCTGCAGACGCTCAACCAGCTGTCCGTAACCCCGCTCCACGGTCTCGAGCGGAACCACACGAGTCTGACCGTCGGCGGCAAGCCCCGCCGCAATGAGCGACATTCCTGATCGCAGATCGCGACTGTCGAGCACTCGCCCGGCACGCAATCGCGTCGCACCGGTCACGATGATCCGATGGGCGTCGGCCAGGAAGAGATCGGCGCCCATGCCACTCATCTGCTCCAGCGCGAACAATCGAAGCTCGTACATCCAGTCGTGCACGAGCGTGCGGCCTTCGGCCTGGGTCGCAAGGACAGTGATCAGGCTGACCAGGTCGCTCGGAAACGAGGGCCACAGGCCGGTCGCGATACGCCGCACCGCGACTGGCTTCGATGGCTTGACCTCGAACACGCCGTCGCGCATGCCACAGCGAACGTTCATGCGCTTCATGACCGCGGCGACGACCTCGATGTCCTCCTCCCGCGCGCCCTCGATATCGATTTCGCCGCCGGTAATCGCGCCGACAACGGCCCAGCTTCCCGCCTCGATGTAGTCGCCTCCGAGCTGATGCGTTGCGCCGCCGAGACGCGGAACGCCTTCCACTCGAATCTTCGAGCTACCGATACCGGACACCCCGGCCCCCATCTTCTTGAGGAACTCACAGAGCTCCACCACGTGTGGCTCTGTAGCGGCGTGCCTGATCTCCGTCACACCCTCGGCAGCAGCTGCCGCAAGAAGCGCCGTCTCGGTTCCGGTAACCGACGCTTCGTAGAGGTACATCGAGGCGCCTTTCAGACCGTCAGGAGCCTCCAGCACATGGTCCACACCTTCCGTCAGTCTCGCGCCCATCGCGGTCAGCGCTTCGAGGTGTGTTGAGATGGAGCGACGCGCGGGAAAATCGCCGCCCGGTGGAGCAATATGCGCTCGACCGACTCGTGCCAGGAGTGGGCCCAGCAGCAGCACCGAGCCACGCAGCCGGCCCACAAGCGCTCGATCCGCAATATGACTTCGAACCTCAGGCGTGCGAATTCGAAGCGTGGTCGTCCCCGCTCCCTCGACCTGCGCGCCGAGGTCGATCAGCAGCTGCACCATCACATCGACGTCCCCAATCCTGGGGACGTTCGTCAGGACACACTCGTCAGTCGTCAGCAGGCACGCCGCCAGCAGCGGCAGCGCGGCATTCTTGTTTCCTTCCACGGACACCCGGCCCTGCAGCCGGTGCCCTCCTTCAATCAACAGAGTCGACATTTGCCCTCACGAGATTCCGAACAAGATCGTCATCGCCGAATCCGATGAACGTCGGTTCCGGCTTGAGCCACACGTCGAAACGATCGGCGACCTGCTGCTGAATATGTCGCGCCAGGCCAACGACATCCCGCGCGGTCGCTCCTCCCCGGTTGACGATCGCCAGGGGATGTTTCGAAGAGAGTCCTGCCGGGCCGGCTCCGTAGCCCTTCGAGAATCCAGAACGCTCAATCAACCACGCAGCGGGCACCTTCGTTCGACCATCTGCCATCGAGTATCCGGGCGCGTGTCCAGCCGCGGAGGCCATCCTCGCATGGTGAGAGGCATCGACGATGGGGTTCATGAAGAATGAACCAACACTTCGCGTGTCTGGATCCGTCGCGTCAACGACCATACCTTTGCTGCGGCGGATCGACAATACGGCTGCGCGAACATCGGCCACCGCTGGCGCTCGAATGCCTTGCCGCTCGAGCACTCGGATGAGATCCGGATAGGTCACCGTCGGCTGTCGATCGGTCAGTTCGTATGTGACACCACACACGACGAACCTCCCCGCGTCGCCGGCCTTGAACCGGCTCGTACGATAGCCGAACGCGCACTCTGATCCTCGGAGCGAACCCATCTCACCGGAGTCGCAGTCGAGCACGGTGACTTCGGAGATGCTGTCTGCCACCTCCTGTCCATACGCGCCAACGTTCTGCACCGGCGTGCCACCTACTGTGCCAGGGATACCCGAGAGACACTCCAGACCCTGGGCACCCCTGCCAGTCGCCGCGGCAACGACGGTGTCCCACACCTCCCCGGCGCCGGCGCGAACGACCGTAGTCTTTCCCCGTTCGCTGATGTCGATTCCCCCGATAGCGATCTGCACCACGAGCCCATCGATCCCAGAGTCGGCCACAACGAGATTGCTGCCGCCGCCAATGACAGTGAACGCCACGTCTCGATCGCGACACCATGCGTACGCCGACGCGACCTCCTCCGCTGACGTGGCTCGAAGAAACCAGCGTGCGCTGCCCCCCACACCGAGCGTCGTCGATGGCGCGAGCGGGATGTCAGGCTGAACCCCTCGCGGGGGATCAGCGAGTCGCGGCAAGAATCTGTCCTTCTTGAGCAACGAGCGCGGAGAGGGCGTCGGCTCGGCTGCAGATCTCAAACTCCACCCAGTCTCCGGCAGACAACTGGCCCGCCACAGAGAGGTCCGCCGTGATGACGACGGCGATTTGTGGATACCCTCCGGTCGTCGGTCTGTCGGCCATCAGAAGAATCGGATCGCCAGACGGAGGGATCTGAAGAGCCCCGGCAAACGTCGCGTCCGACACCATTGCGCCTCCGACCACGGACTCCAGAGGGGCGCCACCGACGAGGCGAAAGCCCATCCGGTCAGAGTCGGCAGAAACGGTGTATCGAGTGCGCTGGAGCGTCTCGAGCGCAGCGGGTGAAAAGAATTCGAGCTGAGGACCAGGCAGCGCGCGTAGTTTGATGCCACATGTTGGCAGCCTCGGCGCAACCACGGGGAATGCCCGCCCGGTATTGGACACCTCCCCAAGTGGAACCCGATCTCCAGATCTGAGCGCACGGCCGTCGAACCCGCCAAGCCTGCTCCGCACGTGGGTCGCACGACTGCCGAGCACAGGAGTCACGCCGATGCCGCCGGCAAACGCCACATACGCCCGCGCACCCGAACGACGCTCCCCGAAACGCAGCACGCTTCCCGCTCGGCAAGACACCGCACGTTGAGGTGGCACATCGGCATCGTCCAGCGTTGGATGCAGATCGGCGCCCGCGACTGCCAGGGTCGCATCCTGCTCGATTCTCAGTTCGGGACCCAGCCAGGTGGCCTCCAGCGTCGCCGCATCGTCGCGATTGCCGACTGCCGCGTTCGCAAGACGATGGGACACTCGATCCATTGATCCGGAAACCGAGACACCGAGCGCCTGACTTCCCCATCGCCCGCTGTCTTGAACCGTTGTGTGCAGCCCGGGACGCAAGACCGTGACATACCTGGACGCTCCAGCATCCACGGTCGTCGCTGTCGCCATAAGCGTCTCAGGATTCGCTGGTGGCACCGCCGCCGCAGGAACCGGGACGAACCGCACCGTGTCACCAGGGACGAAAAGCGACGGCGGCGTTCGGTGTGGCGCAAATGGCGTCAGCGTCGTTCGGCCGATGATCTGCCATCCCCCAGGCGAATCGAGCGGATAGATGCCTGTCTGCCGTCCTGCGATGCCAACTGAGCCGGCTGGAACCCGCACACGCGGTGTCGCTCGCCGTGGCGCGGCGATCGTCTCCTCGACGGCACCCATGTATGCGAAGCCCGGCAGAAACCCAAGCATGAAGACCCGGTAGGTACGGGACACATGCCGCTCGATGACCTCCTGCGACGAACAGCCCGCGAACAATGCGACGTCCTCGAGATCGGGTCCGTCCATTCCTCCGTACGCGACTGGCACCTCATGCACAGGGCCATCGTCACTGGTATTGACGTCAGAGGTTTCGAGAAGCGCCGAGGCGACCGCCGCCACGTCTGTCAACAACGGATCGAACGACACCGCAACGGATCGAAACGTTGGAACCACGTCGCGCACACCATGAATCGCCAGCCGGCTCACGGCCCTGGCTATACCCGTAGCGCGGCGATTCACGTCAATGTCGAGATACGTGTCGGCGGCGCTGCTTGAAGCCAGTTCGAGGACCAGCGCGGCGTCTCCAACTTCTCGAACCCGCACACCCTGGTCTCGACTCACGCGCTCAACGCCTTTAGGAGCTTCTGGTGGATTCCACCGAAGCCGCCGTTGGACATCAACACGACGACGTCACCTGGCCGGTGCTCATCCACGATGGTGCGAACGATTCCGTCAACCTCGGGAATGTGGCGAGCGCGTTGCCCTCGACCTTGAAGATCGGCCACGAGATCCTCCGCCGAGAGACGCTCGGCGTCCGGAAGCGACGATCTGAACACGCCAGCAATGACCACTTCATCGGCCTTGCCAAACGCTGCCGCGAAGTCGTCCTGAAACACGCGCCGGCAGGAGGACGCTGAGCGCGGCTCGAAGACCGCCCAAACGCGTCGTGACGGATAGCCCGTTCGGAGTGCCGCAAGTGTTTCTCGGACTGCTGTCGGATGGTGCGCAAAATCATCGAGCACCGTGACATCGCGCCGGATCCCCACGGTTTCCAGTCGTCGCTTTATTCCTTTGAAGCGCTTCAGTCCCGCGGACAGCGTGCTCGCACCTATGCCCAGCCGGCCTCCAACCGCGATCGCTGCAAGGGTATTCCGGACGTTGTGAATGCCAAGGAGCGGTGACTCGAACTCCCCAAAGAGCTCACCTGACCGGTTCACCTGGAATCGTGTGATGCCATCGGCATGTCTGATGTTGGACGCTCGCCATGTGGCCTCCACGTCAGTGCCGAACGTTTCGACCGGACTGACCGCGTGAGCCTGCAGCGAGGCCGCGTGCGGACTGTCGGCGCCAAGAAGCAGGAGTCCATTCCGAGGGACGAGGTTCACCAGTCTTCGAAATGCGAGGCGAACGGCGTCAAGATCTGCGTAGATGTCGGCGTGATCGAATTCAATGTTGCCGATCACGGCGATCTCGGGGAGATACTTCAAGAACTTGGCGGTCTTGTCGAAGAAGGCGCTGTCGTACTCATCGCCCTCAATCACGAATTCAGGACCGGCGCCGAGTCTGTAACTCGCTCCTCCCGCGCCGAGGTTCAGCGCAATGCCACCCACCAGCACCGTCGGGTCACGCTCCGCATGGGTCAGCAACCAACCCGTCAGCGACGTGGTGGTCGTCTTGCCATGGGTTCCCGCCAGGACGACCGGACGCGCTCCCCAGAGAAAATAGTCGCGCACCACCTCAGGGAGCGAGCAGTACCGAAGCTTTCGTTCGAGCACTGCTTCGAGCTCTGCATTCCCTCGCGAGATCGCATTGCCGACGACGACCAGATCGATGTCTGGCGTGATGTGGTCGGCGGCGTAACCGTTCAGGGTCCGGATCCCCTCCGCTTCGAGGAAATCACTCATCGGGGGATAGACGTTCTGATCCGAGCCGCCAACGTCGTGACCACGCTGTTTCAACAGCGCGGCCACGGTGGCCATCGCTGTGCCGCAGACACCAATCAGATGAATACGCTGTCGATCACGCAACCGGCGACTCCTCGATACGAATAAGGCCCTGGTCCGTGTTCACGAACACGCGGACACCGAAGGGCAACGTCCAGCACGGTCCGGCGGTGTGTCCAGATGGGAACCCGAAAAGCACAGGGCCAGGAAAGTCAGTCGTGAAGGCGCGAATGGCGTCAGCGGCGGTGGGATTGCCACCGGGTTCATCGCATCCCCGCATTTCACCAAACACGAGTCCCCGTGCCCGGCGAAGGACGCCGGCGAGCAGCAATTGCGTCAGCATGCGGTCGATGCGGTACGGACGCTCGTTCACATCCTCGATAAAGAGAATGCATCCCTCAGGCGGATCGAAGGCGTACGGCGTGCCGAGCGACGCCACGAGCTGCGTCAAGGTCCCCCCGTAAAGAGGTCCGCTGACTTCTCCTGACTGGAGCACCGACAGGCCACCCGGCCGTAGTTCAAGGCCGTCTCCCCTCCCCTGCAGCAAGCTGAGGAACGACCTCTGGTCGTATCCGTCAGGACCCTTCGACAGCCGGCCGTCAATCATCGGGCCGTGCAGAGCCGCGATGCCGCATTGACACGTCAGCCACGTGAGCAGTGACGTGTTGTCGCTGTATCCGATGAAAAGCTTTGGAGCTCGCTGTGGAAACCAGCCGTCGAGCTCGGGCAGGATCTGAACGCTGCCGTAACCGCCTCTTGTGGCGATAATGGCCGCAATCGACGGGTCATCCCACGCACGCTTGAACGCCTCCGCGCGGACGGCCGCCGTTCCCGCCGTGAACATCGATTTCTCGAATGCCGATTCGCCGTAGGTTGGCTCGTACCCCAGACGCCGGAGTTCAGCGACGCCAAGGTCGAATTCATCACGGCTGCACACACTCGCTGTCGAAACAATGGCAATGCGAGCGCCCGGGGCCAGCGCGCGAGGAGCGATCACCGACATTTCGCTACAGGAACCGCGCCATCTCGTCTGCGACACGACGATGGGAATCGCAGCCGAGCACAGCGGCGAGCGGCGTTCGCCGCCGCGAGGGATTGGACGTCTCGCGAGCATCCCTCAAGAACCGTTCTTTGGCGAGGCGTTGGCGTCTGAGCGCATCTTCAACGCGCTTGAATGGGATCCGGCCATCCTCGACCGCGTGCACGAGTGCTTCGAGCACCTCGACCTGCACCTCGATATCCCGCGTCCGGTCCTCCACCCTGGCACGGCACACCAGCACGCCGTCACAACCGGCCGCAATTGCTTCAACCGCGGATTCGGCCGGTGAGTATGACTTCGCGAGCGCTTCCATTTCGAGATCGTCGCTCAGGATCACGCCGTCGTACCCAAGCTCCTCACGGAGCAGCGCTCGCACGATCCTGGGAGACAGCGTGGCGGGCTTCTCCTCGTCCAGGGACGGTATGAGGACGTGGGCCGTCATCATGAACGCAACGTTGGCCTGGATCGCACTCCTGAAGGGGACGAACTCAACACGCCTGATTCGATCGGGGGGATGCTCGACGATCGGAAGCTCATCGTGCGAATCAGTGGATGTGTCGCCGTGACCAGGAAAGTGTTTCCCGCAGGCCGCGATCCCGTTCTCCTGGAGCGCGGTAATGATGGCGGAGCCAAGGACGCCGACCATCTTTGCGTCCTCTGCAAGGGCGCGATCGCCAATCACCGGATTCTTCGGATTCGTATGAATATCCAGCACCGGCGCATAGTCCAGGCTGACGCCGACGGCCCTGAGCTCGGCCGCGAGCGCCGTGGCGAACCGTGTGGCGAGCGTCGTATCGCCGCTGCGGCCAAGAGTGGCCATCGGTGGCCACTCGGTGAATGGCGAGCGCAGGCGTGCCACCCTCCCACCTTCCTGATCCACGCTCACCCAGAGCGGCGTGTCGGTGGAGAGCGACTGCAGATCGTGAGAGAGCTCGGCGACCTGCTCAGGCGCTTCGATGTTGCGGGCAAAGAGAATCACGCCGCCCAGATTGAACTCGCGGGCGAGCGAGCGGAGCTCGCTGGGAATCGTGACACCCGGAAGGCTTCCCATGAGGAGCTGACCTATTTCGCGACGGACACTCGCAGGCACCCGCTCATTATATGAGTCGAACGAGGTTCTATAATGCCGTGTGCGTATCGAGACCTCAGCCCCCACACGAATTGACCTTGCCGGGGGCACGCTGGACATCTGGCCGCTCTACCTTTTCCATCCCGGCGCGCAGACGGTCAACGCGGCCATCAGCATTCGAGCGCGCGCGACCATCGAATCCCGATCCGATAACCGTATCCTCATCCGATCGCAAGACACCGGCGCAACCGTTGAGGCCGATGACTGGCGGGAGTTGTGGGACCAGCGCGAGCTGCGGCTGCTGTCGCTGCTCGTCCACTTCTTCGAAGCGCGGGGGCTCACGCTCACGACCACGTCGGAGTCTCCCGCCGGAGCCGGAATTGCAGGCTCGTCGGCGCTGAACGTCGCCGTCTGCGCTGCACTGGCGCAGTGGAGCCGTACGCACTACGAGCCCGAGGCGCTCCTGCAGGTCGCGATGAACGTGGAAGCCCAGGCGATCAATGTGCCGACCGGCCTCCAGGATTACCGGCCCGCACTCTATGGCGGTATCGCCGCGCTCGAGCTCGAAGCGGACGGCGTCAGGCGAGTCGCACTCGATGTCGATCCGTCCCAGCTCGAGCGGCGACTCGTGCTCTGCTACACGGGCGAGCCGAGGAACTCCGGCACGAACAACTGGGAGATCTTCAAGGGACACATCGACGGCGATCGGCATGTGTTCGACTGCTTCGAACGCATTCGTGACACCGCGGCAGCGATGCGTCAGGCACTGACCGCTGGAAACTGGGACGAAGTGGGCCGGGCGCTCGCAGAGGAATGGGAGCATCGCAAGCGTCTTGCACCCGGAGTCTCCACACCGGGTATCGATGCGCTCATCGAGCGCGCCATGGCCGCCGGGGCGACCGCGGCCAAGGTATGCGGTGCCGGAGGTGGCGGGTGCCTCGTGGCATTTGGACCACCTGAAAAACGTGAGGCGATCCGGGTCGCGCTCCAGGACGGTGGCGCCAGGATTCTGAACTTCTCAATCGAACGCCACGGCCTCACCCGTGCGTAGGCCACGATAGCCGTGGCCGACAGCCCTTCGTTCGTCTCGCTGAAATCCCTGTCGAAAGGCGCGCCTGATCCCGCAGCAGCGCTCGCCGAGATTCGAAAGATCTACTTCAAGACCACGAAACGTACGATCGAGAACGACATCGCGCACGCCATCGAACTGCTCAAGAGCCTGCCCTCAGAGGAAGAACGTGAAAAGGCCACGGTCTACATGGAAGGCCTGGCCCAGATGCGCCGCGAGTGGGCGCGAAAAAAGAAGTCCTAGCGCCGCTACTTCGGCCGGCCCTTGAAGCCTTCGGCCTGCATCTGGATGCGGTAGATCGTCATCGCCGTGTTCCGCACCCCCTCCGGTGTCATCCACGCCTTGCCGTCGGGACCGACGGCGCCCATCTGTGGCACATAGAGCGTCTTCTTGTCTGGACCGGAGAAGGCAAGCGAGATCGGACGACGCGGGGTCGGGATGAGGCCGAGGTGCTGTCCCTGCCGCGAGAAGACGTGAACGCCGCGGTTGGCTGTGACGTACAGACGACCGACGTTGTCCACCGCCATGCCGTCCGCGCCCTCATCGTCGGCAAGTGATGCGAAGTCGCGTCGGTTCTGCGTGGTGCCGTCCGGTCGCACGTCGAACGCCAGGATCGATTTCTGATTGGTCACATACAGCGTCCCGCCGTCGGGACTCAGCATGATGCCGTTGGACCGGATGTCCTGGTCGGCCACCACGCTCACCATCCCCTTGGCACTCACGTGAAACGCGCCGGCCATCGTGAAGTACGCGCCTCCGCGGCCATCAGCCATCACGTCGTTGGGTCGGCCAAACGGACGGCCATCTGAAAAGCCGTTCGCCAGCGTCCTGCGCTCGGGATGTAGGACCCCGACTGCGGTCAGTTCCTGGCACGCCGCACTGAACGGCCTGGCCGTATCGGTGCATGCCCGCTGCACAGCGAAGAGACGGCCCTCCGCATCGAGCGACACGGATCCCGCCCCGTGAGTGTCACGGACGAAGATGTATTCCTTACCGGCAGCATCGAGCTTCCTGATGGTGTCGGACTGTTCCTGCGCGAACAGGACGCCGCCGTCGGGTGTGCCGACGATCCCGTCGGCCGTGAGAAAGCTGGCCCAAATTAACTCCCACTTCGCGTCGGCGGCCACAACGCCTGGAATGGCGGTGATCGTTGCCGCGCGTTCCCCGGCGAGCAGCGCCGGCGCAGGCCCCTGGGCGCCTGCGTCGACTGCGGCAGCGAGGCAGAGCAAAGTCGCAACGCTCGTGGCTATCTTCATGCGCGCCTATTCTGGGCCAGCTGGGGGCCAAAGCGTAGAGGGCTGTGAGGCCACCGCCTCCGAACTCCTACCCTTTGATGGACAGTCGCCGGCGCGCCGCCGTGCGGACCGCGTCAGGGATGTTCCGGTCCGTCACAATCATCTTGACGTCCTTTTCCTGAAGGCGTGACAGCAGGTTGAGCGCGAGCGCTTGTGGGGTCTTGGGATTCCGCGTCAGCGCCGACATGATGCGATAGCTCTTCATCCAGGCCCTGGTGTTCCCCACGATCCGGAGAATCTCGTCTGAGACGTTGGTCATCTTGGCGATGGCTTCCACCTCTGCCTCTGACAGCTTCGGGCTGCTCAGCACCGCGACTGCGACGATCTTGTTCGGGTCGCGGATGAGAATCGTCCGTTCCTCGCGCGTCCCTTTCATGGCCCTCGACATGCGCTGCGCCGGGTTCATGGCCGCCAGCTTGTCGAGCAGGCCCTGAGCCCTCTCGGCCGTTTCCTCGCCCGCCTGACCGGACGTTTCGGACTCGCCCTGCGACTCCGCAGCAACGCCGCCGACCGCCTGATCCAGAACGCCACTGGTCAGGCTTGCCGCTGCCGTCCGCGCAATGTCTGGGTCGGCGTCACCGGCGAGTAATTCGAGCACAGCGCGATGCTCGTCCACGCGCAAGCCGAGCGTCCCCTGCGCAGCAATGAGCTTCGTGTCGCGATCGACCTGGCCCGTCTTGATCAAATCGAGAAACGGCGTCGAGTAACCGGCGTCCATCAGGTCAAGACTCCTACCGTGAATGCGGCGGTCGCGTAACGGCTGCCCAAGTCCTCAGCCGCCTGCCCCGAATGACGCGTTCGCTTCCTGTACGAGGGCACTCAGTCCCTCTATCGGCGGATCTGAGAACAGGCCGATGGCGGCAAACCCGGCTGCCCCCGCTGCAGCAACCTCACGCAGAACGGGAATCGTCATCCCACCCACAGCAAGCACCGGCAGCGGAACCGCGGCGCAGGTCTCGGCCAGCTTCGTCGCACCGGCATAGACAGCGCCAGGCTTGGACATCGTCTCGAAGACAGTACCGAACACCAGGAAGTCCAACCCACCATCCGCCATGGCCTGTTGTGCTTCCTCGGCCGAGTGTACCGACCGCCCGATGATGAAACCTCTCGGCGCAATCGCCCGCACGCGACAGGCCGCCATTGAGTTGCCACGCAAGTGAACCCCGTGAGCCCCGGCGCACAGGGCAACATCAACGCGATCGTTGACGAGGATGCGCGCGCCAGTGCCCTTCACCCGGGCAAGCGCATGTTCGACCAGCGTCTGAAGCGGTCCGCCATCCATCTCAGGTTGTCGGATCTGAATAAGGTTCACGCCAGCGCGTGCCGCCGCGCCGATTCGATCGAGCAGGATGGCCGCATCTCCGTCCCCTTGAATCTTCGGCGTGATCAGGCAACTCACCGGACGCATGCGGGGATGTACTAATCCTCGGCGAAACCGGATGGTGTCAGGGAAGGACGCCGATCGGGAGACGGCCCGAAGACGACCGAGACGAGCTCCGTGAGCCCGGCAACCACATTGACGATGCCCAGACCAGACACCGCGCCACGGACGAAGTTATTCGTGATGGTGCTCTGCAGCGACGGGACCAGTTGCGCGAAGTAGTTCCTGTCCCAGAACGCCGACCAGGGGATGAAGATCAGCACGACACCGACCTCGAAGAAGAACACGACCAGGGCGAGCCGCTTCACCGGCCGTGTCTCCAGGCCCGACCGGTTGCGGAGCGTCGTGCAGGATCAGGAATCAATCGTAGCGATCGTATCAAACAGGGAGGGAGGCCTGAACGACTTGCGGTGAAGCGCGGAATATCCGTGCTGCGCGACTGCTGCGAGGTGCAACGCGGTGGCGTACCCCTTGTGGCGATCGTAGCCATATCTGGGATCGACGAGATGATGCGCGACCATCTCGCGATCACGCGTGACCTTGGCGAGAATCGACGCGGCGGCGATGGCGCTGCATCGGCGATCCCCGTGGATGACGCCACGCTGCGCGATCTGAAGGTCAGGAATCCTGAATGCGTCTACGAGAACCAGATCCGGCAGCGGCGCCAGCGCCAGGACCGAACGCCGCATTGCCTGCAATGACGCCTGGTGGATGTTGATGTCGTCCACCTCATCCACCGACGCCGACGCGACCGACCACGCGACGGCCCGGCGAACGATCACGTCGTAGAGCCGCTCCCGTTCGTCGGGCGGCACGAGCTTGGAGTCGCGAACGCCGGGAATCGGGCGCCCGGCGTCGAGCACCACGGCTGCGGCCACGACGGGCCCGGCCAGACAGCCGCGCCCCACCTCGTCGCACCCGGCCACGCGGTAAAAGCCCCATCGCCGCATGGCGAGTTCGAGGCTTCTCGTCGCGCGGGCGCGAGCCATCGGGAAAACCCTACTGAACGACCCGCTTGGTCTCTTTCATCCTGGCAGCCTTACCCTTGAGGCCGCGCAGGAAATAGAGCTTCGCGCGGCGGACACGTGCCGAGCGCACAACGTCCACCTTGGCGATCGTCGGCGAGTGCAGCGGAAAGATGCGCTCCACGCCCTGGCCAAACGACACCTTACGCACCGTGAACGACGCGCGCGCGCCACCCCGATGCATGCCGATGACGATGCCTTCGAAGATCTGGATACGTTCCTTGTCGCCTTCGCGCACTTTCACGTGCACGCGAATGGTGTCACCTGACTTCATGTCGGGCCGGGTCGTGACCTGTGTTTTCTCCACCAACTCGATCGCGTTCATGACTCCCTCTTTCCTTCTTTACGAACTTCGTCCAGCAAGGCCCGCTGCTCATCATCCAGCTCCACCGTATCCAGCAAGTCTGGACGACGTTCGAGCGTTCGCTGGATGGCCATCTTCCTGCGCCAGCGCCGCACCTCTTCGTGATGGCCCGACAGCAGCACATCGGGCACCTTCTGCCCGGACACTTCCGCGGGACGCGTATAGTGCGGGTGGTCGAGCAATCCCCGCGAAAACGAGTCCTCTTCCACCGACCGGCTGTCACCCACCACACCGGGGACGAGCCGACTCACCGCGTCCACAATCACCAGAGCGGCGAGTTCCCCACCACTCAGGACGTAATCACCGATCGACAGCTCCTCGCACGGCACGAGGGAGCGAAGACGCTCGTCAATCCCCTCGTATCGGCCGCACAGCAGCACGATGTGCCCAAGCCCGCTCAGCCTGACCGCCTCACCCTGCGTGAACGGCAGCCCCTGGGGCGACGTCAACACCACCGTGTCGGGTGTACCTCGCGTCGCCCGAATCGTCTCGACCGCCCGAACCAGCGGTTCGGGTTTCATCACCATCCCCGGTCCGCCGCCGTACGGCACGTCGTCCACGCTCCGGTGACGGTCGCTCGTGAAGTCGCGCAGATCGTGAATCCGCACGTCCAACACACCTCGCTCGACGCCCCGACCCACGACGCCCTCGGCCAGACCCGCCCCGACCATGCCCGGAAATATCGTGACGATGTCGAATTTCACCGCGGGCTTCGTTTCGACTCGTTCAGCTCCAGCAATCCTTCAGGGGGATCAACGCGTATGCGCCGACCCTCAACGTCAATCTCCAGGCAAATGTGCTCGACCAGCGGAAGCAGTACTTCCCCGCGGGCGCCCTGCACAACCAGCCGCGCCGCGCCAGCCCCACTCTCCACCCGATCGACCACGCCAACCACTTCCCCACCGACCGTCACAACCGAACATCCGGCCAGCTGGTGCTCGTAGTACCGGCCAGGTCCGAGTGGCTGCAGCGACGCCTCGGGAACCCGCAACTCCTGCCCGGTCAAACGACCCGCGGAGTCGATACTCGAAAACCCTTCGAAAGCCACCACCGGTCGCCCGTTCTGCAGGCGAACTGACGTCACCGTCAGTTGCTCGTCACCAGCAGCCGTTCGAATCCACATCGTCGCGCCAGGCCGAAATCGCTCGGTCACGAAATCCGTCTCCGGATTCACGACCACGTCGCCGCGCAAGCCATGCGTCCGCGCCACACGCCCGACGAGCACCATGTCGTCCCACGTCATGATGCTCGGGGCATCAGTCCTTGATGTCGAGTTGCGCGCGCTTGCCGTGCTTCTCGGCCGTCACGGCAACGAGCGTCCGCAATGCCGCCGCGGTGCGACCCTGGCGCCCGATGATCTTTCCCATGTCTTCGGGTGACGTCCTCAATTCGAGCACGCTCATCCCGCGCCGTTCGGTCTCTGTCACTCGCACGGACTCGGGCCGATCCACGAGGGCCCGAACCACAACCTCGAGAACTGCCCGAATCGGCGACACGTCGCCAGAGTTCGTCACGGACATTACTGCGCGGCTGGTGTTTCCACCACCGCTGACAAGTCACGTGTCAGGTGCTTGCTCAACAGCGTGCGCACAGAGTCTGACGGCCTGGCTCCGCGGCCGAGCCAGTGCTGGATGCGCTCCTTGTTGAGCGACACCACCGCCGGCTTCGAGCGCGGGTTGTACGTGCCCAGATTCTCGACGACGTCGCCCTGAAGTCCCGAGCGTGCTTCGGAAAGCACCACGCGGAAAAAGGGCTTCTTCTTGGACCCCACCCGCGTCATTCGAATCGATAACATCTCTCCTCCACTCTTTCAGTCTCTAGACTTTAGTCTTTCGTCTCTGGTTGGGCCGTCACCGTGTCTTGATCAGTCCCCACGGACCGCCCTTCTTCCGCTTCTTGCCCGGCATCGCAAACCCGCCCTGGGGCATTGCGGGTTGTCGCATCCCCTTGACGGCGGCCGCGGGACGCGCGCCCTGGCCGATCATCTGGAGCACTCGACGCATCTCCGTGAACTGCTTCAGGAGACGGTTGACGTCCTCCACCGTCGTGCCACTGCCCTTCGCGATCCGTTTTCTACGGCTTCCGTTGATGACCGTGTGATCGCGACGCTCGCCAGCGGTCATCGAGGAGATGATGGCCTCGATGCGGCCCATCTGCTTCTCGTCGGGCTTGTTCTCGGCCAGCTGCTTCATGTTGCCGAGGCCCGGAATCATGCCGAGGACACTTTCGAGCGGCCCCATACGCTTGAGCGTCTTGAGCTGATTGCGAAAGTCGTCGAGCGTGAACTGGTTCTTGCGGAGTCTCTCTTCGAGTTCTTCGGCGTCGTTCTGGTCGATCGCCTGCTCGGCCTTCTCGATGAGCGACAGCACGTCGCCCATGCCCAGGAGTCTCGAGACGATCCGATCGGGGTGAAAGAGCTCGAGATCCTCGAGCCGCTCACCACTGCCAACGAACGCGATTGGTACGCCGACCACCGAAACCACCGAGAGCGCGGCGCCGCCGCGCGCGTCGCCGTCGAGTTTGGTGAGCACGACTCCCGTGACGCCGATGCGGCGGTTGAACTCGCCGGCGCTCTTGATGGCGTCGTTGCCCGTCATCGCATCCGCGACATAGAGCAGATCAGTCGGACGCACGGCGTCTTTGATCGCCTGCAACTCGTTCATCAGATCGTCGTCGATATGCAGACGACCTGCGGTGTCCACGATGACCGTATCGAATCCTTTGGCTTTGGCCTCGGCGAGCGCTCCCGCAGCACGCGCGACCGGGTCCATCGTCTCCGGTGAATAGACGCGGATGTCGGCTTTGGTACCGAGGACAGCAAGCTGTTCGATAGCCGCGGGCCGTCGGACGTCCGTAGACACCATCAGTGGGTGCCGACCCTGGCGAGTCAACCACTTGCCGAGCTTTCCGGAGGTTGTGGTTTTGCCAGATCCCTGAAGGCCGAGCAACAGAATGACGCGAGGTGTCGGCGCGTCTTTGCGAAGACCGCCTTCGGCATCGCCGAAGAGAGCGAGGAGCTCGTCGCGAACAACCTTGGTGACTTGCTGGGCCGGGCTGAGACTCTTGAGAACAGCCTGGTCCATCGCCCGGTCGCGGACGCGGTCGATGAATGCGGAAACAACTTTGAAATTGACGTCGGCTTCGAGGAGCGCCAGCCGGATCTCACGCAGTGCCGCCTCGATATGGTCGGGCGTCAGCCGCACCTCTCCCCGCAACGACTGGAGGGCGCCCTGAATGCGTGTGCTGAACGACTCGAACATGGAAATACCTAGACCTGCGACGCTAAGTCCAAGGAAAGCAAACCCTTATGATAGGCGAGGTCGCCGTTCCGGGCAAGCCGGGCGACCCCTCCCTGCTGGCCTGGCCCTCGGGGGGCATAAAGGGATCGGCAGCGGTTTGGGAACCGGGACTCTAAGACGTCGCTGGCCGGTCAGTCCACCACGACGGCCCGGGTGTGGTCCCGGTCGATGATCAGGTGCCGCTCGGCGTGCGGTTGCGGCAGGTACCGGGCGGGAACGGTCTGCCAGACCAGCACCGAGTCATCGAGATCAGGGCCATAACCGAGCTCGTCAGCCGCGTACGGCACACGCTGTGCCGACCAGCGCACGAAGTGCGGCGACCGGTCGAATACCTGGGCGTGAACCGGGTTGTAGTAGACGATAAACGCGTGCCGCAGGCGCTCGCCCAGTTGGGCAGCGATGTTTTGAGCACACGCTCAATGAGCACCGCATCGAAGGGGTTGTAGAGAAAGTAGACCACGCGAACAGCCGGCGCTTCGGCCGTCGTCGCGTCGCCGACTTCGACCTCGATCGGAGCCTGCTGGACTCCCCCGCGGCTGACAATCGCGGCGTTTCGCCGCGCAATCTCCGCCAAATGGGGGGCCATCTCAACGCCCACTACCCGCTCAAAAGGAAACTCGGAAGCCACCAGCAACGGCCGCCCTTTGCCGCAACCCAGATCGACGAAGACGTACTGCGCCGGGTCGGGTAAGGCTGCGAGGCAGCGTCGCAGGATGCTCGGCTGCGAGCCACCGTACGGACTGGAATGCGCCGCCAGGTCCGGATCGACACCGAGGGCATTGGCCTCATTCGCCCCGCTTGTATCCACGCCGAGCGTCAGATCAAACGGGTGCTGGCGTCTCCATCCGTTGTAGATACGTCTGACCCGCGGCACCCGCTGCAGCACCTTTTTGACCGGCGGGGCCCACAACAGATCAAACACCAGACGCCGCAGCGCACCCACCATGGCTTGACGCCCCATTGTGCGCCGCCTCTACTCGGGGGAATGAGACAGCCAGGACACCGCCGCAGCGATGTCGTTGTAGAACACACGATAGTCACCTTCCCCAAACGCGAGACGTGCGAGATAAGCGAGGCGTGTGTTCGGTACCACGATGGCTCGTCGCAGACGGAGCGACCCTAGGGCCTCGTCCAGTTGCCGCTGGGCCAGCGGAACATCCACGGGGGGCGATTCCATCTCGAGCGCATCGTAGAGAACCTTGTGAATCGCCGCCTCAGGAGTGTCGCGTGCGATCTGAATCACGCGGTCCTGGCATTCGCACAGGAGCGCCTCGGTCGGCTGACCGCGCACGCGGGCGACGATCAACCCGCCAACAGGTTCCACCCACAGACTTCCGGTCATCTCTACTCGCCTGCCTTCCCGCTCGGTCGGTCGGCTCCGCACTTCCAACACTCGGTGAACTGAGACTCGATCTGTTCGCCGCAGGCCGGACACACCCATGCCACGCCGTGGCTGGTATCCTCTCGAGACTCATACGCGGCCAGAACCGCTCTCGCGCTCGACGCCTGGTCATCGTCCAGCACCCACACTGACGGGAGAGTGTCCGGCGTGACCGGAGCCTCGCCTCTGGCGCCGAAAAGGCTTTCGCCATGCACCTCCGCGGCAATGCCGTTCGCCTCGAGCAGGCCCTGGACGAGATGAGCTTCCGTTGGGTGTTGAGCGACGAAGACTTGTGTCACGTGAAGCCTCCCTGCCTGACGAGGGGCCGCTCAGCCGTGAGCGGCGCTCTCTCGTCTTCGAAGCATGAGCGCCACCATGAGCATGAACAGTGGGGCGGTGATCGCCCATGGAAAACCAAGAAACAGCAACCCCGTTGAGAACGTCGGATAGAAGTAGACGACGCTGATGAGCGGGGTGACGAGTGCATTGGCGATGAGGGATCGTCTGACCCAGCGCTCGAAGCCCACGCGCTCGACCGCAGGAACAGCCAGCAGACATGCGAGGCCCATCGCGACGTAGCCCACGGCGTCGTAGTCCCAGAACAAAGAGTGTGGCGTTTGTTCCAGAACTCGAATGGCTTCTGATGTCCCGCTCAGCTTTGCGGGGATGACTGTTGCCAGCTGGACCACGTAGTTTGCAGTGACGAACACCGCATAGATGATCGTGAAGATCAGTGCTGCATGGGTCCAGAACTGCTTGCCTGGCGGAGTCAGATGATGAAGGGCCAGCATCTCGAGGATGAATGGCACAACGATGCAGAGCGATGTTCCGTAGATCAGAAGCTCATCAACCGGAAACCGAAATACGCCGGCTATCTGCAGAATCTGCACGACACCGTACGCCACGGTCGCGGTAAAGGCAGCCAGGCCCGACCAGTACCCGACATTGCTGATGCTCCTGTCCATGCTGCTCATTGCGAAGGCATTTACCCGCGGTCTCAGGACGCGTGCGGCCGGTTCAGTTCGGTGCCGTCAAGATGCTGCCGAGAATGCCCGATGAGGTGCAGGCGCCATTGGCATCACAGTATGTGCGCGTCGAGGAGCCGGATCCCCCGCCCTGCCGGGCGACTCCCGGACACTGGGCCAGGTTGAAAGCCGCAGGCTGGCCCTCGTATCCGCCCACACCGGTAGACATCACCCAGTAGCGTGCGGGTGCCACCGGCGTCTGGCAGAGTTGTTCGATATACGACTTCTCTCCTGCCGTGATCTGCCGACCGTTGATGAAGACTCCGGACGTTCCGAGCGATGCGTTCGACGAGAGCGGTCCGCCAAGCGTGAGACCGGGGACCATTTGACCGGCGACGGGCTCACCTTCGCGTCCATATGCGCCCGAGATCGCGTCGTACCAATATCGTCCAGCCGGGATGGCGACGGGATAGATCTGTTGTAGCTGCTGCACGGCTTCCTTCGACAGCACCGCTCCGTTGACGATGATGCTGGTCTCGGGACGCACAGGGAGGTTCCGAGATGCCGCTGCCGCCGTCGTTGTAGTGCCACCTTGAGTCTCGACGCTGACGCTCTCGATGGAACTAGCCTCGTCCTCCGCAGGCGTACCGCACCCGTTGGCACCGATCATCGTCCCGAAAAAGAGGAAGAGAAGTGGCGAGGGCCGCAGCGTGATCTGTTGGCGCATAAACAATCCTTCGACTGAGTTGCCGCGCTTCCAAACGGGTGTGTGGATGAGGACGTTGTCCGATTCCGAGAGGAAGGTAGCACGGGTTGCTCGATCTTGAGATTCTGTCTCTTGGCAGCGAGGGCGCCTCCTCGTGTTACCGTTCGGCCGCCGTGCTGGATTCACGAAGGAGAGTGCCCCAGTGAGCAACGTTACCTATCCACGTCTGTTCGTCATCATTGTGTCGGCGGTGATCCTCGGTGGGCTGCTTGAATGGCGTTTCTTGAGAGCACCGACGCAGGCCGCGCCGGCAGACACGCCGGCAGTGACACTGGCGACGCCCGGGGAATCGACGATGACTCCCGCTGCTGTGGAGGCAGAGCTCGCCCGGCTCAAGGGTGTGGCTCCTTCGGCGTCCGTGGCGATGGCCGATGTGGGCTTCCACTTCAGTAATCTCTGGTTTGCGGCGCAGAAGGGGAACTGGCCTCTCGCCACCTACTACTACAACGAGGGCCGCAACCATATCCGGTGGCTCGTGCGCATCAACCCGAAACCGAAGGGACCCACGGGGGACCTTGTCGATCTGCAGGGGATCTTCGACGGCATCGACACGAGCGTCCTGAAGGATCTGAAGGACACGATCGACAAGAAAGACGGTACCCGCTTCGTCCCCGCGTACCGGCAGACACTCGAGGCGTGCTACTCCTGCCACAAGGCAGTTGGCAGGCCGTACCTGCGTCCGATGATTCCGACGGCAGCGCCGCAGTCGATCATCAATCTCGATCCTGCTGCCACCTGGCCTCAGTAGGCTGAATCCAGCTCGACTCAGATGCTATTGAGGCCGCGACAAGCGCCCCGTTTGCGAGAGCGTAAGCTTCGTTGGTATGATGTTTCATCATACCGCTATGGCCAAGACCAAAGTCGCCCTCACAATCGACGCTGAACTGCTGGAACGCGTGGACCACCTGGTGGCGCGCCAGCGGTTCCGGAACCGCAGCCAGGCCATCGAAACCGCGCTGGCCGAAAAACTTGCACGTTTGGCCAGGACACGGCTGGCTGAAGAGTGCGCCAAGCTCGACCCGGTCGAGGAACAGCAACTGGCCGACGAAGGACTCGCGGCGTCAGGCGACTCGTGGCCCGAATACTGAGAGGCGAGGTTCGATGGGCCGACCTCAATCCCGTCCGCGGCCATGAACAGGCGGGCGAGCGCCCGGTTCTGGTGCTGAGCCACGATGTCTTCAACGAGCGCTCGGGCACGGTCATCGCGGTAGCGCTGACCAGCCAGGAGCCGCGAGCCGGCTACCCTCTCACGTTGGAGCTCACAACCGCCAGGCTGCCCAAGCGTTCATGGATCAAGATCAGTCAGATCCGCACGCTCTCGACGGAGCGCATCGGCAAGCGATTGGGTCGCGCCTCGGACGAGGAACTTGCCGCGGTGCTCGACGGCCTTCTTGAAGTAATCGGCTAGGTCGTGTCAACGTCGCGACGCTAGATCGCGAAGCTCTCCTCATAGTCAGCCATGGCAGCACGCACGACTTTGAGCGCGTGCACACGTCCATACACCGAAGCAATCCGCGCCTTCGGACGTTGTCCGGGTACGAGCTTGTAGGTCAGGAAGTAGTGCTGAAGTCGCTCGACAAACACAGGAGGCACGTCGCTGACGTTGCGCGCGCCGCCCCAGACATAGTCGTTTTCGAGCACGCTGATGATCTTGTCGTCCGCTTCACCACCATCAATCATCTGGAGCCCGCCGATGACACGGCCCCGGACAATGATTTCGTTCCGTGTGATGGCCCGTTCGCTCAGGACGCAGATGTCCAGCGGATCCCCATCGCCTCGCCTTGTGCCAGGTGCGAGCTTCCGCACGCGCTCACCACAGTACGTGCGCGGAACAAACCCGTACAGCGTTGGGTGCTGCGCGGAGGAACGCTGCGGGCGATCGACGCGGAGATATCCGGACACTTTATCGACCTCGTATTTCATGAGGTCGAATGGAGTGATCTCAATGTATGCATTGAGAACTTCAGGCGGATCCGGACCGACGTCCAACCCATGCCACGGGTGAGGCCTGAAGTGGTTGACGGTAACAGCTTCCTTGCCGGTCGGCCGCTCAGAGATTCGCTTTCGTCGTCGTGTCACCATCTACTCGAATACCACCGTGAGCATGGTAACAGCCGGAGCCACGCGAAACCGCACCGGCAGGATGCTCGTACCAAGGCCGGTCGCGACGAAGAGATGGCGATTATCTTCAACCACGTGGCCCGCAGCAAAGCGTTCCCCGAACTGGGACGGCACAATCGGTCTCCCTATGAATGGCAGCCGCACCTGGCCGCCATGTGTATGACCGGCGAGCGTGAGCGCCACCCGATCGGGAACGAGCGGGAACACATCGGGATTGTGCGTCATCAAAATAATTGGGGCGCCGTCATTCCTGGTTGTGCCCAACGCGGCGGCGATATCGTGCCGACCGGTCCACAAGTCGCTGATGCCAGCGAACCACACAGGGCCAGCCGCTGTGTTGAGTTTCGCAGCAGTCTCCTCAATGACGCGAACGTCGTTTCGCTCGAGAGCGTCCCTCACGCGGTCATGGTTCAACCAACCGTCATGGTTGCCCAGGACGGCAACAACGCCAGCGCTGGCGCGAAGACGCTTCAACTCGGCAGCGATGTCCTCGGGCGCAACGAAGCGTCCACCAACCACGCCCTGGGTGACAAGGTCACCAAGAATGCAAACGACGTCGGGCCTGGCGGCGTTCGTCCGATCGACTATCTGGCGGAGCTTGGCGATGCCGTTGAAGGGAGAACCCACATGAAGGTCGGTCAGTACGGCGATTCGCAGGGGTTCAGACGCCGAACCGGACAGGCTGATTCGCTCTTCTATCAGCGTCAGGCTGGCAGGCTCAAACCAAAACGCCCACAGGCCAAGCGCGACCGCCACGCATCCGGCTAGTGTCCCGTAACCGTAGAACGTGAAACAACTGGCGCGGCCCCGTCGTACTCGTCTACAAGGAGGCGAGCATGCGACTGGGACGCCCCAAAGTTGCGTTGATTCTGACCGACGAGGAACGACGAC
>JABFSA010000001.1 GCA_013140775.1 Acidobacteriota bacterium
CGTCGTTCCTCGTCGGTCAGAATCAACGCAACTTTGGGGCGTCCCAGTCGCATGCTCGCCTCCTTGTAGACGAGTACGACGGGGCCGCGCCAGTTGTTTCACGTTCTACGGTTACGGGACACTAGTTTTCAGGAGAGAAATGATACTCGGCGGCAATCTGACCGATCTGGTCCCTGATGATCGCCCGGTTGACGCTGCGCAGTGCGTCGGTTACGGTCTGCCGAACCATCGTGCCGTCCGGCGCCATCGCGTACGCGAAGTCACGCCCCTGGACAGCGTCGGCGAGATACAGCAACTCTCCGTTTCGCCGCAGCAGCGCGTATCCGGGACCGTAGCTTGCCGACATCAGAAAGGCTTCACTCGATCGCGCTGAGAGCGGCTGCTCCGAGGTGCCAAACAGTGGCTCGCCGTACAGCGGACCGCGATCGCGCGGGTGTTGCCCAGCCAACTGATAAAGAGTCGGCGTAATGTCGGTCGAGAACGCGACGCGCGACCGATCGGCGGTGAATCTGGGCCTGGCGTCCGTCGGGAGATGCACGATCAACGGAACCCGAAGGAGCTCAGGGTGAAGCGCATTGCCATGCCCCCACCTTCCGTCCTCTCCCAGCGACTCTCCGTGGTCTGACGTGAGCATCACGACACTCTGGTCGTACAGGCCCGTACGTTTGAGATAGTTGACGAACTCCCCAAAGCACCGGTCGAATGCAACGACCTGCGCGGCGTAGTTGGGCTCGAAGCCCGGATATGCCGACGCATCGATCGGTGGATTCCTCACGAGCCTTGCCGTGTGCAGCTGCAACGGGCGCGTCATGGCAAACACGGGACGCGGGTCGCCCTTCGTCTCGTCGAGCTTCGACTGCAGTTCCCGGGTGGTGGCGCAGATCGTGTGGTCCATCTCCTGGATCTCCTGATCGAGGAGCGTGGTCGCAGCAGACGGACGAAAGAGTTGCGTCACCAGGTGGTCGTCGCTGAGATAGCGACGGTAGCCCTCGCCGTCGAGCAGCTTCTCGAGAGCATTCATCGGTGCGAACGGCTTCACGTACTGCTTGTGCAGAAGCATCCCACCTGCCCACATCGCCGGCACCGAGAGACCCGTTGAGCCATAGCGCGTGAAGGCGCGCTCGAACAAGACAGACTCGGCGGCGAAGGTCTGGGTTGCAGGCGTGAAGTTCACCTTCGCGTTGTACGGCGAGAGATAGTCAGGACGCAGGCTGTCCACGATGAAGAGAAACACGTGAGGGCGGCGCTGCGTCGTGTCGAATCCAGTCACGAAACTCACGTCGATAGGCGCTACCGCCACGCGACCCAACGTTGAGTGAGCCTTGAGGAAGGTGTAGAACTCGGCGTGCTCACTGGCGCGCGCCTCGAGCAGCCCTCGAATCAGTTGATAGGACGCATCGAGCGCCGAGTAGCGATCCAGCACGAACTCCGGATCGAGCCGCGAATCACCGGTCCACGCCGACAGTCGCGATACGGTGGGGACCCCGACAAGACCGATGCACACGAGCATCGTGGCGAGCACGCCAGTCCTGCGGCCTACGAGACGGAGGCTCGTCGCAGCCCGGCGGGAAATCTCCGTCGCGACGGCAAACGCCAGAACCCAGAGCGCGCACACACCCAGGCGCTGGAAAAGGAAGTTCCAGTCGAACCGCTCAACGGCCGCGCGCAGTCCGGCCGCAAGGATGGGCATCGCGACGATGCCGGCAAGTGCGACCCAGCGGTGGCCCAGCGTGAGCGGCTGAAACCAGATGTCGATTGAATCGTCTTCGGCATGGCCGAGATCGCGGGTCGTGGACCCGCGAGCCGTATCTCGTGCGGCTTGCTGCCAGCAGAGGCCAGACCAGACCGCGATGATCACCAGGCTCATCCCGCCACACAGAATCCACGTTTCAGGGTGTCCGAACGAGAGCGTGGCCGCCACCACCCGCTGAAGCACCAGTGCCAGACCGATCGCTGTGAGGACACAGAGAACCCAGTAGTCCACGATCGGTGCTCGCACGAAGGACACCACCCAGAGCGACGCTCCGGCAACCAGGTACATCGCGGCAAAGAGCAGCAGATGCGAGGTCAACGACACGCCGGTGGCGACCCCCAGTGCTGTCACGCCCGGATTCGTACCGGGCATTCGCGGCAGATACCAGGGTACGAGGAGCGCGTAGGTCACCCAGACCAGCACAGCGGCGGTCGCGAACGTGAGAAACACATGACGGTCGTCAACCCGTCGGACGATCGGCTCCGGCACCGTGGCGTGATCGAGGCAGGCAAGCGCGAGCGGAGGCAGCAGGAACAGGAGCGCGAGTCTCAGCGTGCCGTCGTCCTGCCCGACAGTCGCAAGCACAGGATTCACGACGATCCACAGCCCGACGCCAACATTCATGACGAGATACGCGGCTGCAGCGGCGCGCGCCTGGCTCGAACCACGCCGCAACGTCGGCATGAGCGTTGGCAGCGTCAGGAGCAACGCGAGCCAGAACAGCTCGTGGTGGTGGGTCACCAGGCCCGGCAGCCAGGAGATCAGCTGCGGACGGATGAACTGTTCGTTGGCGAAGGAGCTATACCCCAGCAGGCAGTAGAGGCTGCTCCCGACGAAATACAGCGTGTTGCACCCGCGCGCGGCGCCGAACCACAACGATTTCATTTCGAGGCCGGAATGCCACGAGAGGCCAGAACCGGCCTCCCGGCCTGGGAAACGGACATACTCGCTTCAGATATCGGCAGTAGAGCCCTGTGAGTTTGCCTTGGCAATCGGGCACTCAAGCAGACCTCGTTCGAAGCCGATAAGACCCGTGAAAAGCCATGTCTGAATTCCCAGTGCTCTTTGCCTACATTGACCCAGGAACCGGCAGTTACGTCCTGCAGATCGCCATGGCCGGCCTTCTTGGCGCGGGATACGCCATCCGGAGGTTCTGGGCAAGCATCGTAGGCCGGCTGGGGCGGCGTTCTTCAGTCGCCGACGATGGCCCACGCTGACGACGCAAAGCACCCGAGCACACTCGGCTGCTCCGCGCGTTGGATAGCCGCGACCTTGCCGCTGGCCCCCCTGTCGGCGGTGGTTTACCTCACCTTCGAGTGGCTCTTTCTGGTGACCAAGCCGTCTCCGACATCGGCTCTGCCTGTCGCGACGCAGCTTCGTGTTCTTCTTGAGTCTCCCCTTCCCGCCCTGCTGCCGCTTCTCGGAGTTCAGGCGATCGCGAGCGCTCTTTCAGTCATCGCGTTCCCACGCTTGCGCGGTCTTGCTCTCGTGCCTGCGGCATTCGTGTGTGGTTTTCTCTGTCTGGTCCTGATCGACAACTTCACCTATACCCTGTTCGGTGTCGGCATCACGCGCTCCGGCGAAGTGCTTCGTATCGTGTACACGATAGGCCTCTGCCTAATCGTGGGTCTCGTGGGCTGGAAACTTCATAGCTGGCTGGCCAGCGTCTTCCTTCGCGTGGGGACGGCCCCTGTCTCCCTGGCCATCACCGCCGTTGTGCTCTCGGTGCCCCTGGTGGCCGCCGCGCGTCAGCCATCCCGCCATCCCGACGCGAGCGTCCTTCCGGCGCTGGAAGGGTCCGCGGCAGGCCGAAACCGCCCCAACATCCTGTTTCTCGGTGCGGATGGCCTCGACGCGGCCCTCCTCTCGGCGTACGGCTATCCGCGACCCACGACACCGTTTCTCGAAAGCATCCGGGAAGATACCCTGTTCTTCGAGAATGCGTTTTCGAACGCAGCGCGTACGCACGGTTCTCTGGTGACGCTTCTCACGGGACGATCGCCCTTCTCGACCCACGTGACCTTCCCGCCGACGCTGCTTCAGGGTGAGGATTCGAGTCGAACACTACCCGCGCTCCTCAAACGCCTGGGCTACACCACCCTGCAGATAGGGATGCGTCACTACGCAGACGCCGAAGACGCCAATATCCAGGGCTTCGACGCGGCGAACTACCGCTGGCAACGACTCGAGGACGCATCCGATGGCGCGCCGGCGTTCGATGAGACCGATGTGTTTCGGACCACGGTGGCCGAACGCATCGATGAGCGGCTCGGACGTCTGCTCGCGCTCTCACCGGCAGCCGATGGGTTCGCCCACGTCGAAGGCCGGCAGGTCGTGCCGCAGTGGCGCGACGAAAGACGGGTCACCACCCTTGTGGAGTACTTCGAGCAGGCACCGGAGCCGTGGTTCGTGCACCTCCATATGCTCGACACGCACTGTTGCCAGTGGCTGCCGGACCGTCTGCACTTCTCGGGGAGCACATCACCCGACATCGACGCGCGCGACAGTCAGATTCGGGAGACCGACAACAACATCCGGACGCTCTTCGAGAGCCTCGAGGAGACTGGTCTACTCGAACGTACAATCGTGGTCGTCAACTCCGACCACGCCTCGCACTGGAAGATCACCGAGCGTGTTCCGTTGATGATCCGATTCCCCAACCGCGAGTTACGAGGACGCGTCTCGACAAACGTCCAGCTCGCAGACGTCGCCCCTACGATGCTCGCGTACTTGAAGGCACCAGTCCCCACGTGGATGGATGGGCAACCCCTGTTGCCTGTCGGCGCTACACAGTCCGATCGTCGGATCTTCGGTGTTTCGGACGTGGAGGCCCGAACCGGTCCTTCAGGTGCACGCCATCTTCTCGAGAGTGGTCCGCCGAATTACGGTGTGTCGTCTGTCATGCTCGTCGATGCGAACCAGTGGTTCGAGATGAGTCTCGACGACGGCGACCTTGTGTCGGGCCGCGTGAAAGGCCACACGGGCGATGCGGCCACCCTCACCGAACCCGAAGCCCGTGCGCTGCTGCTAGACCGTATCCGGTCGGCTGGATTCGAGATCCGCGAAGACACCACGCACGCGACGGCTGCGGTTCGACGGACCCGTTGAGGCTCATGCAGAAGGCCGTCAACGTATCTGCCGCATCCTTTCGCGACCCGAGCGGTCGAGTCTTTACACGCGAGGGCCGGCTTCTTCGGCAGGTCAACACGAGTTACTCTGCCACGTACGATCAGTTCGTCCAAGGCGGCCTCTACAAGACGCTTGTCGATCAGTCGCTGCTGGTCTCCCACGTCGAGATCGACGAACCGCTGGGATCGTCGGACGAGCGATACAGGATCCTCGAGCCCGAGCGGATTCGGTTCATTTCGTACCCGTTTGAATGGTGTTTCAGCCAGCTCAAACAGGCGGCGCTCTTGACGCTCCGCATCCAGCGCCTCGCCATCGAGCGCGGTATGACCCTGAAGGATGCGAGCGCGTACAACATCCAATTCATCGGCACACATCCGGTTTTCATCGACACCCTTTCGTTCGACGCGTGGCACGAGGGCTCACCCTGGGTGGCCTACCGGCAGTTCTGTCAGCACTTTCTTGCGCCCCTCGCGTTGATGAGCCACACAGATGTCCGCCTGGGACAGCTGTCCCGCCTGTTCATCGATGGAGTGCCGCTTGACTTTGCGAGCCACCTCCTCCCGTGGCGGACGCGACTTCGGCCTGCGCTGCTGATGCATCTGCACCTGCACGCCCGTGCGCAGTCTCGTCATGGTCTGAAGACGACCCAGGGGCGACAGACCACGTTCACGAGGGCGGCCATGATGGGGCTCATCGACCACCTCGAATCGGCGATCGACGCCATGACCGAGAACCGTGCTGACGGTCCGTGGGCCGACTACTACGACAGAACCAACTATTCGGCCGCCGCGATGGCCGAAAAACAGCGCGTCGTTGGCGACTTCATCGAGCAATCACACCCGTCGGTGGTCTGGGATCTTGGCGCGAACACGGGCCTGTTCAGCCAGCTCGCCTCCACCCGCGGCGCGTACACCATCGCCCTCGACGGCGATGCCACGGCGGTAGAGCGCCACTTCCGCGACTGCCGATCGCGGCGCGACACCGGAGTGCTCCCACTGGTCATGGATCTCGCCAATCCCAGCAGCGGCATCGGCTGGTGCCACGAAGAGCGGATGTCACTGTTGGAACGGGGCCCGGCAGATCTCATCCTGGCGTTGGGCCTGGTGCATCACCTGCGCATCACCAACCAGGTGCCGTTCTCGATGATTGCGGAATCATTCGCTCGCTCCGCCAATACCCTGGTGGTCGAGTTCCCTTCACCTGCGGACTCGCAGGTCCGCGGCATGCTGGCGCGCCTGCCCGCACATGCGGCCGGATACACACTCGAAGCGTTCGAATCGGCCTTCTCCGAACGGTTCACGATCGACACCGTTCACTCGATTGGCGACTCTGAGCGACGTCTCTATCTGATGAAGAAGCGATAAGACAGGTCGGCCTAGGCCTGCCGGGACTCCTCGCCAGCAGCCAGGACAGCCCGAACCTTGTCGGCGAGCGTCTGCAGGGAAAACGGCTTCTGTATGAACGGCGCCCCGCTGTCATCGCCGGCATCCGCCGCGACGTGCCCAGGCAGCCCGGTCATATAGAGGACACGAATTCCTGGGTCTGACGCCCTCAGCCGGCGCGCGATTGTCGGACCAGACCCTGACTGCAGGACAAGATCTGTCAGGAGCAACTGGATTCGCGATCCATGGCTCGAGAAGACCTCGAACGCTTCCTCGCCTGACGCCGACTCCAACACGTGATACCCACGCCTTCTCAACTCGTCCGCGATCAATGCCCGCACACTTCGATCGTCCTCGACGACGAGGATCGTCGCATCCGCATGCAGCAGTCCCGGAGTCGTCGTCGCTCCGCTGTCGGCCTGCGTCGGAAACAGGATGCTGAAGGTTGTTCCGCGCCCCACTTCGCTCTGCACCCAGATATATCCACCGCTCTGCTTGACGATGCCGAAAACCGAGGAGAGTCCAAGACCGTCAGCGGCGCCGACGTTTCGGCCGGAAAAAAACGGCTCGAAGACGTGCACCTGCGTTGCGGCGTCCATTCCTGACCCGGTGTCGGCGACATCAACACGCACGTACGAACCCGGGCGAACCCAGGGTCGCTCCTGAGACACCCGGGTGCCCTGCGAAAAGCGCGACACGCTCAATGTCAACGTGCCTCCGTCCGGCATCGCGCTCTTGGCATAGGCGGCGAGATTGACCAGCACCTGCGAGACCTGCGCCGGATCGACGTTGATGCTCGGGAGCTCGGGCGACAGTTGCAACCGCAAGTCCACGTGCTCCCCGAGTGCGCCAACGATCAGGGGACTGACGTCCGTGATCACTTCGTTCAGTTTCAGTACCCGAGGACGCAGCACCTGGCGCCGGCTGAACGCCAGCAGATGCTGGGTCAACACCGACGCGCGTCGTGCCGCACGCAGGATGGCCCCTGCCGAACGCCCAAGTGCGACGTCCTGGCTCAACGACTCGACCAGGCGATCCCCATGCCCGGTAATCACGGTCAGCAGGTTGTTGAACTCGTGAGCGATTCCCCCGGCAAGGCGACCAAGCGCCTCCATGCGCTGAGCACCTTCGAGACGCTGACGCGTCTCGACCGACTCGCTCAAGTCGAACGCCAGACCCCGGATCGACCTGAAGTGCCCATCGGCGTCGATGACCGCTTCGAGCGCCAGCGCGACGCGCACGCGCTCGCCATCAGGACGCACCAGCGCCAAATCCGCGACACCGGCGCGCCCGACACCACGCACAACAGTCAGCAGCCGCTGGACGGGCGCCTCGTCCACGCAGAACTCTCCCAGCGTCCGGCCACGAATGGTTGCGGGGTCAGGGATGCCGAGGAGTACGGCCATCGCAGGCGTGACGTCGGTGAAACGCCCGTCAGGTGAGGCGACGAACCGGCCTACCCAGCGATCCTCGAAACGCTGACCGAATCCCGCTCGCGCGATTGAGCTGGCGCCCGACTCGTCCGACTGGCGTTCAGTCACGGATCACCGCTCTCCGTCCAGCGCTTCCCTGACGCTGGTCACGAGTTCCCGCCGGTCGAACGGCTTGGAGACCAGCCGCATCCCTTCACTCAGCCACCCACCCGGCGTGGCCGAGTGATCCGAGTACCCGGACATGTAGACCACGCGAATGTCGGGCCGGATGGATTGGATCCGCTCAGCCAGCTCCACGCCGCTCATTTCGGGCATGACGACATCGGTCAGCAGGAGATCGATCGTGCCCTCAAAGCTGTGGCACACCTCGAGCGCAAGCGCGGGGTGACCGACGCAGAGCACCTGATAGCCCACCGCCGACAGCATCTCCTCCACGAGCTCACCAACCGCCTCCTCGTCTTCGACGACGAGAATCGTCTCGCGACCGCCAACCGCAGGCGCTGCTGCCGGTGCTCCGGCACGTCCGGAGGAAGGCGCCACCGCCTCAGCCGCGGGCAAATACACCGTCACTGTCGTGCCGGCATTGGGCGCGCTATCGATGTGCACGTGACCGTCCCAGCCACGCACGATGCGGTAGACGGTGTTCAGCCCGAGCCCGGTCCCCCGGCCCACTTCCTTCGTCGTGAAAAACGGTTCGAATGCGTGAGCCTGAATCTCGGGGTCCATGCCGACCCCGGCGTCGGAGACGGACAGGACAACGAAGCGTCCCGCACTCATGTGCAGGCCGCGAGTCGTGCCGCCAACGTGCTGCACTTGTGTCTGGATGTGCACTGGCCCGCCCTCGGGCATGGCGTCGCGTGCGTTGGCCACAAGGTTGAACAGCACCTGCTCGATCTGCGTCGGATCCGCTCGTACGAGATCCGACGTTCCGGCCCGTGTCGTCTTGAGCTCCACGCGTGTGCCGACGAGGACGCGCAGCACGGATTCACTGTTGGTGACCAGGTCGCTCATGCTGAACACCGCGGGCTCGGAAGGCTTGGGGCGGCTGAACGAAAGCGCCTGATGCGTCAGCGCGACTGCTCGCGCCGCGCTCTCATGGATCGTCTGACAGTCCTTCTCGAGCGGATGCCCTTTGGGTACGGTCGCGTTCAACTGCTCGCTCGATGCCAGGATCACCGTCAGCAGGTTGCTCAGATCGTGAATGGTGCTGCTGGCAAACCGTCCGACGGCCTCCATTCGATCCGAAATGCCGAGATGCTGACGAAACTGCCGGACCTCGATCGCGTGGCGGATGGCCCTTCCGAGGGCGCGTGATCCAACCTCGGAGGTCAGGATCACCTCGTGCGCAAGATGCGCGGCCTCCCGTTGAAGTCGTTCCTCCTGGCCGACATCTTTCGCCAGCACCACGGCCGGCGGAAACAGACCGGACAGGACTCGCAGGCTCCCGGCAAGCTCCCCTTCGATCAGATCCCCATCGAGCAGCGCCACGTCGTACTCGACGCGCTCGAGGGACCCGCGGACGTTCTCGAGCACTGTCTCGCGCGTGACCGACACGATCGCACCCGTGGGGGTGAGCGCCTCGTGCACCGCTCCCTCGAGGCTGGCGTCATGGCTGACGACGAGCACACCGAAGCGGGCGCGGCCGGGAACAGCCCCACGGGTCGCCTCTCGCGTCGTCGCCGTTCCGCTCGAGTCTCGCATCCGGGCGGGTCGATCATAGCGCACGCGCCCGTTCGCGGGGACGCGCCACGAAGAGTTCTATTGAGCGGGGGCGTCGATTGCTCGACGGTCAGAACGTCGAGGTCATGCCCTCGTGCTTGACGAGGATCGACACGCGGCGGTTGCGTGCGTCGAGCGGCTGATCGGGGAACTTCAGGCCTCGATCGGCATGACCGATCACACCAGCCACACGCGCTGCCGGGAATCCCCGATCCTCGAGCACACGACGCGCGGCGTTCGCTCGATCCGCGGAGAGCTCCCAGTTCGAATACCGCTCGTTGCTCGAATAGGGCTGGCTGTCCGTGTATCCCTCGAGGACGACCTCGTTCGGAAGATCCGCCAGTTCTTGCGCGATCACCGCCAGAATCAGATCGGCCACGCCACTCAGTCTCGGGCTGCCCGAATCGAAGAAGCTGGACTGATCCTCATCGACGAGTTCGATACGCAGGCCCTCGGGTGTCACCGAGAGCTCGATCTGATCTCTCAACGACGCGAGTGATGGCACGAGATCCAGTTGCTGTCGAATCTTGTCCGCGGCATCCTCGAGCACTTTCTGTGCGGTTTCGACGTCGGTTGCAGGCTGCTGTGCCGCCTCGGGATCCACACCGTTCCCACCCGGCAGCACCCCAAGACCACCCTGGCTCTCGAACGCACCAGGATCGCGGAAGTACCCGCTCACCGCTGCCTTGACCTCCTGGCTCTGATTGACGAGCCACATCACCAGGAAGAACGCCATCATCGCCGTCACGAAGTCTGCGTACGCCACCTTCCAGGCGCCACCATGGTGGCCACCGTGGACCTTCTTGATCTTCTTGATGATGATGACAGGCTGTCCCTTGACGCTCACGCGGCAGCCTCCACCTTCGCGCCCTTCACCAGTTCCTCTGTCTCATCAAAACTCGGCCGCACTTCCGACGGCAATACGCGCCGGGCAAACTCGACCGCGACCATCGGCGGGAAGCCCTTGTACATGGCGAGCAGGCCTGTCTTGATGCACTGCTCATAATGCCCATCGTCGCCCACCCGAGCCTCGAGACTCGTGGCCAGCGGTTGTACGAAGCCGTATGAGAGCAGAATTCCGAGGAAGGTTCCGACGAGTGCCGCGCCCACCTTGTGACCGATCTCAGAGGCCGGGCCGCCGATCGACTCCATCGTGATGACGACGCCCAGCACGGCAGCGACGATGCCGAGACCGGGAAGGGCGTCGGCAATCTTGGCGAGCGCGCCGGCTGCCTTGCCCATTTCGTGGTGCCGCACTTCAAGGTCCTGATCCATCAGGGCCTCGAGGTCGTGCGGGCCGATGCCGCCGGTCATGATGACCTTGATGGAGTCGGCCAGAAAGTCCACGGCGTGATGATTCTTCAGGAACCGGGGGTACTTCGACATGATCGGACTGGCGGCTGGAGAGTCGAAGTGAGACTCGAGCGCCATCACACCCGACTGCTGACCGAGCTTGAAGAGCTGGTACAGCATCGCCAACAGCTCCTTGTAGTCCGTCTTGGTCATGCCTGAACCAAGGATCGCGGTGGTCTGCCCCACGAGCTGCTTCAAGACCGACGGTGGGGTTCCGATGAGCAGGTTGCCGAGCGCCGCTCCTCCGATGATCAGGAACTCCGAAGGCTGATTGAGTACCAGCACGTTTCCGCCGTGCATCAGGTATCCACCCATCACGGAACCAATGACGATGACTGCCCCGACGATCAATAACATGCCGACCTCCGAACTCCGCTGTCCAGATAGCGGAGCCATGCACGAACCACCGACGGATCGAAGAGCGTCCCGGCGCCCTGCACCAGTCCGGCGTTGGCCTCCGCGACCGATGTCTCGTCTGCGTCTTCAGGCGACAGCGAATCGAGTGCTTCGGCCACTGCGATCACGCGCGCGCCGAAGGGAATCGAGTCACCGGTCAGCCCCAGCGGGTAGCCGCTGCCGTCGTACCGCTCCCTCACCGTGAACAACGTCACCGCCAGCGGTTCGAGAAACGGCAACGACATCGCGACTTCGTAGCTTGCCTGCACGTGTGTGCGCATCAGCGTCTGTTCGTCGCGGGTCAGCGGCGCCGGCTTCTGAATGACACCAGCAGGGATCGCGAGCCTGCCCACATCGTGCAGGAGCGCTGCCCTGCCGATCTCGGCGACGACGCGTGGATCTGCGCCCATCGTGGTGGCGATGAGGACCGACAGGTCCGCGACGCGTCTGACGTGATCCCACATCCAGCGGTCCCGACCGTAGAGGGCGGACACCCACTCCTCGAGGGCCACGGACGAACCCATGCCTGACTCAGCACAGGCACTCACGAGCGCGTTCGTGCGCGACGACATCTCGCGCGCCAGGCGGTCGAGGGCGCCAGCGCGACCGGCGGCGCTTCGCCGCCACCGTACGGCCCGCTCGACGGCCTCGCGCAGATCCGTGGGCGATACCGGCGCACGCAGACAGTCAGTCGCGCCAAGTCTCATGGCTTCGAATGCGATGGCCACACCGGGTGCGCTCGTCAGCACCACGATCGGCAGATGACTCAACGCGCGGCGCAGGGAGGCCGCGAGACTGAGTCCGGCCGGTGCTCCGAGGCTGGCCATATCGACCAGGGCGGCATCAACGCCGAGGTGTCGATTCGCCGACACAGCCTCTTCAACCGATGCCGCACAGGTATAGCGGTACTCCTGGCGCGCCAGTGCCTCTCGCACGTGCCGGCCCAGAGTCGTTTCTGAGCCGATGATGAGGATGTTTGGTTTCTGCCCCTGGATCACGGTCACACCTTGGACTGTGGCGCCTGACTGACGCCTACTCGATGAATGGAATCGGCCGACAAAGGGCGACCTTGAAGGCCCGGAGGGCCGTAGAGGTGTCGGGGCTCCGATAGCCGTCCGGGTTTCCGACCAGGACCGAGCGCAGGTCTGATGTGTTTCAGGCAGGATTTGAAGGAATTTCCCGTTCTGGTGCGGCTGGCACATCACTTGCGCTCGGCTGGGGCGCATGGCACGCCATACGACCATCCTCGCGCATCGAGGGAATATCAATGGTCCCGGCCCTCGCGAGAACACGCTGTCGTCAGTGCGATCGGCGCTCGAGCACGGGTGGGGCATCGAAACAGATCTGCGGCGTGAGAGCCAGGGCCGGTTCTACATCTCGCACGACCTGCACACCCGGCCCGCCAGCCGGTCGGCTGACGCCTTCTGCAGCCTCTTCCGGCAGTTTCCTCACGCCACCATCGCGCTCAATCTCAAGGAAACGGGCGCCGAGGCCGAGCTGGTCGCCTACCTCGAGGAACAGCGGGTGATTGACCAGGTCTTCCTCTTCGACATGGAGCTCATCGAAGCGGTTCCTGGACACACGGCGCAGCACATCAGAACGCTCCATCCCACTGTTCGCCTCGCGGCGCGCGTGAGCGACCGGCACGAACCAGTCGCGCGCGCGCTCGACATCGAGTCCGCGTCGGTGATCTGGGTGGACGAGTTCGACGACCTGTGGTGCACAAAAGACGATGTCCGGGCGTTGAAGGACGCCGGACGCACGGTCTACGCCGTCTCACCGGAGCTGCACAACTATCCGCCGCGCATGGTGCCGGACCGGTGGCGCGACTTCATCAGATGGGGTGTGGATGGCATCTGCACCGACTACCCGGCCGCTCTGGACGAGATGCTCGTCGAGCTCGGCCACCTGGAGGCTGCATGACCAGCGCGCACCTTCGTGACATGCACCGTGGCTGGGTTGTGGGCGACTTTGCACCAACCTGCTACAGGACCAGCGCCTGTGAGGTCGCGTGTCAGCGCTTCGAGGCCGGCGACGTCGAAGCGGAACACGTCCATCGGATAGCGACAGAGATCACGGTGATCGTGTCTGGCCGGGCCATCATGGCCGGACGCGAGCTGACCGCGGGTGACATCCTCGTGCTGGAGCCCGGGGATCCTGCCGGCTTCCACGCGCTCGAACCCACCACGACGCTCGTGATGAAGTTTCCAAGCGTTCCCGGCGACAAGTATCTGGTCGATCCGGTGACGGCGACTCCTGAACCCGCGAAGGCCTGGGCGTGAAGCGGATTTCCTGCGTCCTGTTCGACCTCGACGGCGTCCTCGTGGACGCGACCGAGTGGCACTACGAGGCGCTCAATCGCGCGCTGCGACTCTTCGGCTTCGACATCAGCCGCTACGAACACCTCACCGCGTACAACGGTCTTCCGACGCGCAAGAAGCTCGAAATGCTCAGCGTGGAAAAGGGGCTGCCCCTGGCGCTCCACCAGATGCTCAACCGCCTCAAGCAGGTTTACACGCGCGACGAGATCTTCACGAAGTGCCGGCCGGTCTTTGAGAAGGAATACATGGTGAGTCGCCTTCACCGCGAGGGCTATCGCCTGGCCGTCTGTTCCAACTCGATCAAGGACACGCTCGACATGATGGTGCGCCAGTCCGGCCTCGCGGAGCACTTCGAGTTCCTGATCAGCAACGAAGACGTGTCCCGGCCAAAGCCCGATCCGGAAATCTACGCAACAGCTATCGCCCGCATGGGTGTCTCCCCGGCAGACACGCTGATCGTCGAGGACGCTCCGCATGGTGTCGAAGCCGCGCGCCGGGTGGGCGCACATGTATGCCAGGTGGCTGGCTTTCACGACGTGCACTACACGCGCGTTCGGGCTGCCCTCGATCGTATTGAGTCCGGTACGCAGACTTCGCGGAGGGCGGCGTGATTCACATCGTCGTGCCGATGGGCGGTGAAGGCCGTCTGTTCACCGAGCGCGGGTATACCTTTCCCAAGCCTCTGGTCGCGATCGCCGGTGAGCCGCTCATCGAGCTTGTGGTGCGGAACCTCACGCCCCCCGAACCGCATCGCTTCGTGTTCGTCTGCAGACGCGAACATGTGGACTCGTACGCCCTCGCCGACGTTCTGAAACTCATTGCCCCCGACTGTCACATCGTGACCACGATGAAGCCAACCGGGGGCGCGCTCTGCAGCGTTCTCCTGGGTCTCGAATACCTCCAGCATGACGGCGAACTGCTTATCGCAAACGCCGATCAGTGTGTGGACGTTCCGGTGCAGTCGTTCCTGGAGTCAGCACGCTCGGGCGCCTGGGACGGCTACATGATGACGTTTCCCAATACGCATCCCCGGTGGTCGTATGCGCGGATCGAAGACGGGCAGGTTGTGGCCGTTGCCGAGAAGCAGCCGATCAGCCGCCATGCGACCGCGGGCCTCTACTACTTCCGTCGCGGCTCGGACTTCGTCCGCGGCGCCGAACGGATGCTCGTCAAGAACGCGTCCCTCTCCGGGGAATTCTACGTGGCCCCGGTCTACAACGAACTCATCCTGCGCCACCAGCGCGTCGGCATCTTCCCGATCGATGCCTCGCAGATGCACGGCCTCGGCACGCCCGAGGAGGTGGAGCACTACCAGGCGCAACTGCACGCCGAAAGGGCCGCCAGTACCCCATGTTGAACATCGTGTTGCCGATTGCCGGTCGAGGAAGCCGCTTCGCGGACGCCGGATATTCCCTGCCCAAGCCGCTGATCCCCGTTCATGGCATACCCATGATCGAGGCCGTCGTGCAGAACATCCGGCCGACGTCGCCGCACCACTTCATCTTCGTGGCGCAACGCGCACACCTCGAGCACCAGGGCATGCGCGAGACGCTCGAGCGCGCGGCACCCGGCTGCACCATCATCCCGGTCACGCACGTCACCGAAGGCGCGGCCTGCACGGTGCTCCTTTCCAGACAGTTCATCGACTCACAGGACCCACTCATGCTGGCGAATAGCGACCAGTGGGTGGACACCGACATCAACACGTACCTCAACGTGATGGACGAACAGGGCGCTGGCGGCTTGATCATGACGATGACCGCCGATGATCCAAAGTGGTCGTTCGTAGGTCTCGACGAGCGGCGGGCTGTCACGCGCGTCGCTGAAAAGCAGGTGATCTCCCACGAGGCCACGGTCGGCATCTACAACTTCCGTCACGGCTGCGACTTCGTTCGCGGCGCCGACGCCATGATCGCCAAGAACCTCCGCGTGAACGGCGAGTTCTATGTGGCGCCCGTCTACAACGAGCTCATTTCTGAAGGCATGCGCATCGCCATTCACAACGTGGGCAGCGAGGGCGCCGGGATGTACGGTCTCGGCATCCCCGACGACCTGAACCGCTTTCTCTCGGACCCCATCTCGCGGCAAGCCGTCGCGGCCTGACACACGTCCAGAGTTCACGAACATGAAGAACAGACTGCTCGAGCTCATCAAACGCCCCGTGCGCCACATCTGGGTCGGACAGCATCCGCCGTTCGAGATGCCGACAGTTGACCTCGAGAATGCGACGGCGTTCCGGGTCTCACCCTCGCTTCACCAGTCGTGGGACGTGGTGTGGGTGTACGAACGCTTCATCTCGGATTTCGACTCCTGGAAGCTCGCGCTGGATGAATGCCTGCGCCTCTTCGGGAGGTCGGGGCTCCTGGTCCTGCGCTACAAGACCCGCCGGGCGACGTTCAGCAACTTCGGTCTCAAGAACTTTCTCTTCCGGCGCCACGGTTACAGCGTCGAGATGATCTGGGAAGACGGCGTGGATACGGAAACCGGGTTTGTCGCCACCTCTGTCATGCGCGTCACACGCGCGGACCTCGAGCCGTATCAGGCCGCGCCGTGGACGATGGCGATCGTGACGCAGGGAACGCGTATCGAGAACGTCGCCAAATTCTGCAAGTCGGTTCGCGACCAGGATCCAGGCCGCATCCACGAAATACTCGTGCACGGGAGCCCGGACCCGTCATACGACCCGTACGACGTCCGTTACATCGACACGATTGCGGAGACGCCCGAGGGCATCACGCTGGGCCGGAAGAAGAACACCATCGCGAGGGCGGCGCGTCATCCGAACCTCCTCATCGCCCATGACAGATACGTCCTCGACGACGGCTTCTTCGAAGGCTTCGAGAAGTTCGGATACGACTTCGACCTGTGCGCTATCCACCAGACCTACGAAGACGGCGAGGCGTACCCGTCGTACTGCGCGCTCAACGCCACGGGCCTGGTGTGGGCGCCGACGGTTCACTGTGAGAACTACAACATCCTGCACGCCAACCAGTACGTCAACGGTGGTTTGATGGTGTTCAAAACCCATACCCTGCGTGCGAATCAGTTCAACGACCTTCTCTACTGGAACCAGGCGGAGGACGTCGAGGTCTCACGCGTCTTCACCGAGGCGGGCATGCCGCCCCGGATGAACTATCTCTCGACCGCCACGACCGTCGGGATCCCGAAGGCGGCCGCGACGCAGTGGACGAGGGATACCAACATGGATCCTTTCAACTGAGCCATGTCCGCCAAGGTCGCCCTCATCGTCGAGCACGATTTTCTGGAGCGCCACTGGGGCGTCCGTGTCTACCTCTACTCACTGGCCAAGGTGCTGAGGCGCCACGGCTGGAGAGTGGACTTCGTGTGTTCACACATGTCCAGCGGAGGCGACCTGCGCTGGTATCGCCTCAACGTCCGCGACGATTCTCTGTTCTCGGCGTCGGCGCCCGCAGCGGCCGGCACCCCGGCTGAGGTCTGGAATGCTCTGCGCGATGCAGCGTTCAAGGAAGGCGCGCGAGCCGGAGCGCCCGCAATCGTGTCGCCGGGCTTGCGACGGCCCGCGGTCATGCCGCTCGGTTCGCATCTCGAATTCGAGCAATACGATCTCGCGATCATCACCAATCCCTGGATGGTCCGGTGGCGCGAGCGCCTTCCAGCACGACGCGTCGCCGGTCTCGTCTTCGATCTCATCCCCAACGTGTTCGGCGTCGTCCTGGACGAAGGGAAGCCCTTCGCTTTCGCGCATCAGCACGAAGTGGGCTTCCGGTACTACGAAGAGTTCTGTGACGTCGTTCTCACGATCTCCAAGGCCACGAGCGACGCGTACCTGGATCTCGTCCGCCGGAGGCGCCCAGGCGCCGTGGGGCCGGATGTCGTGACGCTGCCGCCCATCGCGCCCTATGACGCGCTCGAGGAGCCCTCCCGGCCGTGCCCTCCTGCACGTGCCGCCCGCATCGCGCTTGCCGGATGCTTCGATCTCCGAAAAGGTCTTCGCGAACTGCCGGGCCTTCTCAACGGGCTCAGCGACGTGCTCGAGGAAGTGGTGATCTACGGCGGAGCTCGCTGTCGCAAAGCAGACGCCGAGGCATTCTTCAAGGATCTGGCCGTCGAGCGAGTGGTGTGGCACCTTGGCGCGACGAGCGCCCAGGTCAAGGACATCTATAGCCGAAGTACGCTGCTGCTCTTTCCTTCCAGGTTCGAAGGGCTCGGACTCCCCCTTCTCGAGGCACAACTCGAAGGATGCCGTGTGGCGACCTATCCCGTCAGTCCGATGAGGGAGCTTGCGCTGCGCGGCAGCGTGATGCTCGCCGACGAGCCTGCCGAGTCGGTCACGCGGCTGCGAACCGCGCTGCGGCGACGATTCGACCATGCGGCGCTTCGGGGAGAAGCTCGAGCGGCCTTTGTGGATCTTGTGCTTTTGGCGAACCCGTTGGAGCGGGTCCTCAGCGAGGTGTCAGGAATCGCGTCGCAGCGACACGACACGTTGGCGGGACCGCAGACGCTCGAGCACCGCGCGCTGTCCGTAGCGTCCTAGCAGCCACTCCCGCGCAATCCCGGCCATCCTCTTCCTCACACCAGCGTCCGACGCCGCAGCCAGGCGAAGTGCTGCGGCAATTCCGTCGATGTCCGGCATTGCGCACCGCTGACCCGGCGCGAAGTGGTCCAGTCGGCTGCAATACGGCTGCGGTGACACCCGGTGAGGCATTCGGAAGAACGCGTCCGTGCGCAGCAGATCCTTGTGTCCTCCCCAGTCGTGGGTCAACACCGGCACGCCCGCCAGAATGGCCTCTGCTACCGGCAGGCCAAGCCCCTCGCCAAGGCTGGCACTGGCGAAGAGATCGAACTCCCGGTAACGAGCCAGCAGACCCTCTCGACTGAGCGGGGCATCATCTATTGTCACGTTCGCGGGCACTCCGGCCCACTCCCCACCGCGCTGCGTGTGGATCACGAGCTCCGCCTGCCCTCTCTTTGGAAAGGCGCGCGAGAAGCCTTCAATCAGCAGGTGAAAGCCCTTCCTGAAATGAGGAGCGCCGCAGGCAAACACGCGAAAGGGTTTCGACAGCCGATAGCTGGTTCTGACGGGAATCGGATCGAGATCCAGTGCCGGCCTGACCACGTCCATCGGCACGACGACTCCACTGCGCCTCAACGTCTGCCGCACAAACGTCGTCGTCACCCAGACTTCCGTGAACCTGTTGAGTGACTCCACCCACGCGCGCGGGTACCGGTCCCACTCGTGGTGGACCATGGCAATGTTCCGATGCCCCTTGATGGGCTCGAATCGTGGACCAATCGTGTTGTGAATGACGACTGTGTCCGCCCCTCCCAGTCGCGAGAACTTCGCCGCGCTCAGGCGACAATGGCGCGCAGGGATGCCAGCCGCGTGCAGCGTCCTGGCGAGCAGGTCGCCGATGACGGCGTAGCTTCCGATGTGCTCGTCAGAGAGGATCAGTACGGGAGGCTGCACGCCGGCTCCAGGCTCGAACGACGCGCCTGATCAACGGCTTCGAACGCGACGAGCGCACGTTGTGCCGTGGTGCGCCATGAGAACAGTGACGCCCGGGCGAGGCCGTATGCCTCGAGATTCGTCCTGAACGGCTCGTCGGTCAGCACGCGTTCGAGCGCGGCAGCCATGGAGCGGGCGTTCAGCGGGTCGAACAGCGCGTCTGGCCGTCCCACAACCTCAGGCAGACTGCTTGTGTTGGCGGCAATGACGGCCGTGCCGCACTTCATGGCTTCAAGCACCGGCAAGCCGAAGCCTTCGTGCCATGAGGGAAACACGAACGCCTTGGCCATGTTGTACAGCCCTACGAGTTCCTCGTCCGATACGAACCCTGGAAGAACGAGTTCGTCGCTGGCCAGCCCACACTCAGCGGCGAGCGCACGCAGCGAGGCCACATGACCGTCACTCAGGCGACACACCACGGCGAGCTGATGCTGTGCACGGACCGTGGCCGGAAGCCGCGCCCAGGCTTTGACCAACCCCTCGATGTTCTTTCGACGATCGGGTCCGCCGGTGTACATCACGAAAGGCCGTTGAATTCCCATGCGCGCCATGAGGGACGCTTCGTCGAGCTCACCTGCCACGAGCGGACGGAACATCGGGTCGGCAGCCGTGGAAATGTTCACGACGGTCGAGGGACTCAACCCAAGCCATTCGATGGCTTCACGTCTCGTGGCGTCCGAAATCGCCAGGATCAGGTCTGCCCGACGCACGGAGTCGAGCTTGCGGAAGTAGTACTGCGAGATCGGAGTGCTGGGATCCAGCCCCAGATAGTGTTCGCGGTGCACCAGCGGGATCAGGTCGTACACCGTCACGGCTGTCGGTGTGGAGGTCGCTTCGCCTACGGACGTCACGGCATTGTCGGGAAACCCTTCGAACAGACTGCTGACGTGAACAAAGTCCGGTGATTTCGACGCCAGGAACTTCTCACGGCTGCGTTCGGCGCGTTCGCGACGTTCACGATTGGACGGTTCATGCTCCGCAGTCGGTCCCGCACCCTCCCAGGTCAGGATCCGTTCCGGCGGCAGGAGCGTCTGAAACTCCCGTGCGAGGTCAGCGGTCGCCTCCGGAAACATGCCGTTGAGCATCACGGACACGTGATGATCGCGGGCGCTCTCCACGAACGCTCGCGCAAAGGCCAGCGAATAGCGGCCGATGCCGCGGTATCTGCTGACACACTGGCAGGCTTGCAGGTCGAGAATGAACTTCATGTCGTCGGGTCCGTCAGCAGAGCCGGGGATTGCGCCAGACCTGCGTCCCGTCTGCCGCGTTCATGCTCTCGAGGAGCTTCACGCCGGGGATGTAGGTAAAGCGGCTGGGTTTCTCGTGCTCGAGGATCCAGCCTTCGCGGTGGAACAGATCCACCAGGTCGCCGTCGAGCTTTCGGGAATGGGTTCCAATCACGAGATACGCGACTCGGCTGTTCAGCTGAGCTAACGCGTGCTCGCAGACCTGGGCTTCCCATCCCTGGACGTCCACATGGACGAGATCCCAGCGCGGCTCTCGCTCGAGAATCTCGCTCATGGGGACAACGTCCACTTCGATGTACTCATCGAGCAGGCTTCCGAGGTACGACGCGTCGCGTTCGTTGGTGCCCGACGCGTCGATACGTGCGGGGCGTGATCCCCAGTCATTGGCTGCGTCGGCAATCTTGGGCCACCGTGCCCGCCCCCTCTCGAGCCCCACGGCGGCCTGGAGCAGATGCTGCCGCGCCGGGTCGAGACCGTTATCGAGCAGGTGACGCGTCATGAACTGGAAGTGCTGCGGATCGGCTTCGACGCCATACAGCCGCACGTTCTGAATGCCTCGCTGTCTGGCCGCCTTGGCGCCTGCGACGAGCCAGGGTCCCCACCCTGCTCCCAGTTCGAGCACGACGAACTGGTCGCGGGCGCGCACGACGCTCTTCAGCAGACCGACGTACTCGATGGCTTCGGCGTGATAGTCGCCCGGCACGGGAATGTCGAGCACACCTTCGAACGTGCGCTGGGAATCGGCCAGAGAGGTCACGCGCGTCTTCACGCCGAGGAAGTCCACGATGAAGCCGGGCTCGGGAGCGCGCTCCGGGACACGAAACTCCTCCAGGAGCTGCACATCAGCGTCGGTATACCCGGGGTACAGCTGGAGCGGCGAGACTCGCACGGACGTCTGGTTCATGTTCGACGTGAGGGCAACGACCGTGCCATGCCTGTCAGCCTGCTGGGAGCCCGCTGTTGGAGACGTGACCACGGATAAACGGGCCTTCCCGCGTCGCCAGGCTGACTCGTCGTGACCGGATTCCCGACGCTCACGCGGGAACCGCGACGTCGTCTTCCTGCGGATAGCACGTCACGATTCGGCTTCCTGAGATGCCAAGCGATCGCAGGTGTGCGCGCATCTCCTCTTGAAAGGCCAGCGACGAGACAATCACCACCTGCAGGTTCATCCCCGGAATGCGGCTGGACGGCAGAACTGGCAGGCCATCGAGCTCATCGGACGTCGGACGGCTGTCAAACAGGTAGAGCGACCGCAGGCTGCGCAGGTCCGTTTCCCGCAGCATCCACGCCGTGTGGTCCCCCGCGCCCAGTACACCCACCCGCCAGCCGTTGACCCGAGCCCTTCGAACGACGTCATCAACGAGCGCACGAAGGCGGGGTCGATCCACCTTCTGAAGCCGGCGCACTTGCTGGTCGCTTCTCTGGGCGTGCTCCGCGATACGGGCACGATCTGCGTTGATGGCGATGGCTTCGCTCGTGCGCGCGTGGGCATCCGCCAGCTGCGCGGTGGCGTCGGAGAGCCGCGCCGTGAGATCCGCCGCCCGTTGCTCGAGAGCCGCCACGCGCTCGGTCAGCTGCGACGCGTGCTCGTTCAACTGCGCAATGTTGACGGCCACAGCCGCGCGCTCACTCTCACGTGCCGTCCGCTGCTCGACGATCTGATCGATCCAGCCAAACTCCCAATCGGTATTGTTCGCGCGCCTGAAGACGTCGCGTTCAACCGGCAGCGTGGCCACATCTGCGCGCGTTTCGATGACATCGGACAATACGGCGCTGAAGAAGTGCGGCGAGAGCCAGTGTCCGACGACAGGAATCGGCGCTGCCCAGCCCGGCACACCGACACCTTCGAACCGGTCCATGAAATGAAGACCTTCTTTGCCAAACGCACGGGCCTCGATGACACCACCTGAAGACACCGCCGCCACCCGCACGAGTGCATCCTGCGTCAGCAGGCTGTAGAAGTTCTCGTGCCTCACGGTGTCCGATCCCAGCAGTTCTCCAAGCGCCGACGTGTCTGCGTTGTACGGATGAGGACGCCAGACGACAGGCCCTTCGCGCTGAAGCTCCCTCACGTGTTCAACGTAGTCAGACCACGCCACACGGCGACGTCTCCGAGGGTCGATCATTGCGGCATCGCTGGGCAACTGGTCGAGCACGAGCGTCGCGCCCTCGGGGAGCACGGGTGCCGGCAACCAGCGCATCTTCGCCTTGATCTGTGCGACGCGATGTTTCACCTCGTACGGAGTGACACCAAACGGAATGAGGGCTTCCCGAAGTCCGGCATGCGGTGATCGCCATCCCAGCGGAATGTCTACAAGGAACCGCAGTGGATCGACGATGGCGTCGAGGACGGGGATGCCGGCGCGCGCGAGCAACCGGGCCATGGAAGGAGGCATCTCCAGGCTGATCACGAGCGCGTCCTGGCACGCATCGAGAAGCCGCTGCTCCATGGACGGTGGCAGTTCGCCGGCGTAGAGCTCGGCCCACGCATCGAGCGACGGTTCGAGGCCGGCATCGCGATACAGCGCGCCAAACGACAACGCGCGATCGCAGGCCAGCCGCTCGATCGGCAGGTTGGTCACCTCGCTGAGCGGTGGGCTCAGCAGGTCCTGGAGCCAGCAGATGCGCGCCACGGACTCGCTGACGGCAGGAGCAGCCGGCTGCGGACGAAGAACATTGCCGGTGATGAGGATTCTCGAAATAGCCATGCGTCTGATGGGTCTGAGCGCCTCGTTTGGGAGCAAGTTCGACGCCATGCCCTGGCTAGCTGTGGCCAACCGTAAGGCCGCACCGGCGAGCGATTCGCGCTGTTCCGCCGGTCGTGGCGCTGACACGAGTGACGGTTGGCTGACACTCACAGGACACGTGGACGGCAACCCCCTGGGGTCAGGAGTTGGCCCTTCGAGTGGCCCGCATCATGCACTCCCAACCGCGGCCAAATAGCTCGCGAAATGGTGATCAACGACAGGTATCGATTCGTGTTCGCACACGTGCCGAAGACGGCGGGCACAAGCATCGCGGCCGCACTGGGCTCGCTCGACGGCACCAGCCATCGCTGGGTGTCGTCGGCCATGAAGCACGAAACGCTTCTCGACCTCTCCGCACGGGTGTCTCAGCGATCGGATCAACCGGACTCAGACTCAGCCGTGCCGATTGAGAGCTATCTCGCGTTTGGATTCGTCCGCAATCCGTGGGACCGCATGGTCTCGATCTACCGCTACCTGCAGGAAGCCAGGCCGCGGCCTGAGATTCAGGCCATCACGTCGTTCGAATGCTTCGTGCGTCGAGCAGCAGAAGGCGAACCGTGGATTCGAGGACTCCACTCGATCCGGCCACAGATCGCGTTTCTCGCCATTCCCACACGCTCCACCCAGGCGGCCTTCGTCGGTCACACGGAACACCTGCTCGAAGATCTCGCGGTCGTCTCGAAGCGGTTGGGCCTGTCGCTCTCGGTGCCGCACCTGAATGCGTCATCGAACAGAACCTCCGACTATCGCGCTGAGTACACCGACACCCTGGCGGAGGTCGTCGGAGACCTGTTCGCGCCGGACGTGAAGGCGTTCGGCTACACGTTCGATGCAAGACCTCCGGCACGACGATGCAGCGGCCCGCTGCCCGACGTGATTGCCGAGCGCCTTCAGTGATGCGAGGAAGCCTAGAGACCGGTGAAGTTCGCTTCGGCGAGCACGAGCACCTGCTGGCGCGTGGCGTCGGTGATGACGCGTGCGTGGCCCGAACGGGCCGATTCGACGAATTGGACGAGTCGTGCGTCGGTCTCCGGATCGTCGAACGTCAGAGGGGCATTCAATCCAAGCATCTCGCATGCGGCTTGGAGCTTCGGGGTATTGCTCGGGAACGCCGCCGCGGGTGTGCCCAGCATCGCCGCCGCCAGCGTGTGATGAAACCGGCCAGACACAAGGCACTGCGCGCTCGCAATGGCGTCGAGCCAGTCGTTCATGGTGGCAGCGTCGAAACATTCCAGATCCGGAATGTCTGCCTTCATGAAGCCGTAAATCGCCGTGTCTTCTCTGGCGGGCTGACTCCTGGCGCCGGTCAGGTAGACCACTCGCTGTCCCGGCTCTCGACATCCCGCCGCCGCCCGGCTGATCTGCCGCGAGGTGTCGGGCGTAAAGTTGACGCCTCCAGAGAGCAACAGCGGACCTCGATGGTTCCTTGTCAGTGTCAGGCGCTCTCGATGTCTGGCGATGAATCGTGGCAGACAGTCGAATCCCTGCACGGCCTCGATCCCAAGACGCCGGTGCACGCCCAGGGACAACGCTTCTCTCGGCACGACACGGGCGAGCCCTACCGCGACTGCGCGATACATGGGATCCAGTTCGGCGCTTGCGTCCGTAGACCCCGAGGGAAAGAAGGAGTGATTGATCAGATGCACCGGCTTGCCGAAATGGTGCCGGGCCAGGTGCATCAGAAAGAGCAGATTGCGGGGCGCCGGATGCGAGCGGTGGAGTGTGCCTTCGCCGTTCACCACGACGACATCGGCCTCACGGAGCGCGTCGGTCAGGATGGGATTGGCATCACAGGCGGATCGCCTGAACGCGGGATCGTTCATCTCATCGAACGTCGCGGGCGATGGTGTGAACCCATGTGTCTGGTGCACGCTCATCGTCGCAACGCTGTATCCGCGCTCGACGAGCGAGTCGTACACCTCCGTCGCAGTACCGAAGCAGCCCCAGTGGTACGTGTCGGCAGTGAAATTGAGGATGAGGGCGCGGCGGGCCAAGGCTCTCTAATGTAGTCGATGATGCCAGGATCCTTTCTCAGTTCTCGCCTCACGAAGGTTACGCATCTCGAGCAGCTTCGGGATCTCGCGGCCGGCCGGCGTGCGTTCATCGTGGCAACCGGCCCCTCGCTCAACCGGCTGCCGCTCGAGTATCTGGCCAACGAATTCGTGATCGGGGTGAATCGCGCCTACCTTGCGCTCGAGCAGGGACTCCCCCACCTCGACATCCTTCTTGTGGCGGATCCTTCCGCTTTTGACAACTTCCATCATGAGCTGGAGGCCGCCCCGGCGGCTTGCCGGCTGTATCGATCGAACGTGCATGAACTCGTCGCCGCGAAACACCACGATCCGCAGCGATCGATCAGCTATCCCTTTCATGTCGAGCCGTGGATGGACGAAGGGCACTTCGCCCGCGATCTGACGGCTGGAACCTATCGAGGCGCAACCGTCGTCCTCGAGGCGGTCCAGGTCGCACACTACATGGGATGCTCCGAGGTGTACGTGCTCGGGTGCGATTTGGACTACTCGGGCGTGGCCACGCACTTTTATCGCGGCGGGGCGCACGAAGAGGCCAGCAGAACCGTGATGCCCATCGACCGCGCCCGGCAATCGATGCGTGTTGCGAAATCCGTATATGACGCAGACGGACGCATTCTCGTGAACGCGACCGCCGGTGGGACTCTCGAAGAGCTTGGGCGCGTCGATTTTCTGACGTTGTTCCGGCAGCACGAGCGTGCGCATGTCGCCTGAGTATTCACCCGAGGAACTCGGGGCACTCGCTTCCCATGGGGTTGTGCTGACCAGGGCGCGCCGAGGTGCCGCGGCTGCCAGCCCGGTACGGCTCGAGCCGCCGGTTCATGTGTGCTCAGAGACGTCGTTTGACTTCCCCTTTTCGGTCGGTGCGTTCTCTCACCTGAACGGTGGCTTCATCCAGAACGTGACCATCGGGCGGTACTGCTCCTTTGCGCGGGACGTGCAGATCGGCCATGGCTCCCACCCCGCCAACTGGCTGTCCGTGTCGCCGCTGCAATACGTGCGCGGCTATCGCGGGTGGAGCGATTTTCTGACCAGCCAGGGCCTCCCCGTCCACGCACATGTCCAGCCGTTCGAGTACGGTCGCCTGACGACAATCGGCAACGACGTCTGGCTTGGCAACCAGGTGTTCGTGAAAGACGGCGTGACGATCGGTGATGGCGCCATCGTGGGTGCGGGCAGCATTGTCACGAAGGACATACCGCCCTACACGATTGTCGCCGGCAACCCCGCGAAGATCGTCCGCCCCCGCTTTCCTGACAGGTTGATCGAACGGTTTCTCGCATTGCAGTGGTGGCGCTTCGCGTTACCGTCCCTTCCTGCCCTCTCGTTTGATGACCCCGCGAGGGCGCTGGATCAGCTGGAGGCGCTCATCGATGCCAGTCTGGTGAAGGAGTATCGACCGGCGCCGATCTGTTTGCCGGACTTCCTCCAGCAGTCGTAGCGAAGGGGCGATAGGCAACCACGAGGAAACGGCGACATACAGGCAACCACGAAGGGACGAAGGACACGAAGAGATTTGGGTTTGATTGATGGCCTTCGTGGACCATCGTGTTCTTCGTGTTTGTCTTTCGTAGTGTCCGGCTTGTAGCCAAACTCTCCCGTTCAGGCAGATTTCGGAAGGGTCTCTTCGCGCGCGGCCATAGATACGAGGCGCTCGTGGACGGCTCGATTCGCGGGCGTCGCTTCAAACGTCACGAAACTGCAGCTCGCGCAATGGCCTGCCTTCGGACCAAACCCCACAAGCGAGCGGCGCCACGCGGCCATGGTGTGACTCGCGTAGATGAGAAACAGGTCTTGCTCCACGTTCAGGTCGGCCACCACGGCATCGTGATGGGCAGGCTGGTCTGATCGAAGGTTGCAGCACGGCATCACCTTGCCGTTGTAGTCGATGTACACGTGATAGAAGGGCGACAGGCAGGGTGACATCCTCCGCGACATCATGGCGATCGGAACGCTCTCGCCTCGATTGCAGCCGTTGACCTCAAAGTTTCGCGCATACAGACGCAGCTTGAGGCTGTGCCATTCGGCGGTGGCTTCCAGCCACACATCTGGTTCATCTCGAACGATTGTGACTGTCAGGCCGAGCTTCTTGACCACGGCGAAGAGCTTCGAGCGCATCCGCTCGTGGTCGTACCGCTCCTCGTTTGCCAGGTATATCTGGATGTTCAGACTCCCGAGTCCGGCGCTCGCCAGTTCCGTGAGATAGGACGTCGTGAGGTAGTCACCGTTGGTATTGGCATGGAGCAGCACTCCGGGCAGGGCCGCGCGGGCCTGCTCGAGGCGCCGAAGGATGATCCGATCGGCCAGGGGTTCGTTGTAGCGGCTGTACGAAATCATGCCGCGGTAGTCCGCTTCGGCGAGCTGGCCGACAACCCGCAGATACAAATCCTCCGACATGTATTCCGTGCCCGAGTGCCGGTCGATGACCGAGTTCGGGCAGAACCAGCAGCGGCGATTGCAGTACGAGAAGGTCTCAATCTCCACCATCGACACCGACCGCTGAAACAGCTCTATCGCGGCAGTCCGATGAGTCTGCGGCGCGAAGTGGTCTGCGGTGATGAAATCGAACAGCGTGGCGACTGGAGCAGCGACGGTTTCCATGTGTCGGGTCGCGTTAACGTGTGGCCTCGAGCGCGTCGGAGATCCCCTCGAAGAGCAGCAGCTCTCGGCTGACGGTGCTGACGAGCAATGAATCGCCAGTCCACGCGGCCCTCGAGGGATAGTGACAGGTCAATTGCCTGGTCGTTCCGTCCGGAGCTTCGAGCTGAACGATGTCTGCTTCCGGAAAGGCTGTCGCAACCCATGGTCCGTTGGTGTCTCGCCAGGACACCGGTCCACGAGCATCGAGCGGTCGAGGACTGAGTGCGTGTCCAGGCTGCCAGATCCAACCATGATCCAGGCGACGCCTGGCGAAGTGGCCGCGCACGTCGAAAGCGCACGGCTGCAGCAGCAAGCCGTTCTCATCAGGCTGCATGTCGAACACCGTGATGCCTGGATGCTCGAACCGCACGGGTTCTCCAGGCGCCCAGGACACGATGCCGACCCACGTGTCCACCGCACGCGGATAGCAGCTCCAGTAGACACGCCCCTGCCAGCACACGCCGACGGATGGCCGCACGGGCAGATGCTCGATCTGCACCTGTCCGCGACGGTGCGTACGGTACATCACGTAGCCCGGCCCCATGGGATACCCACCGCCAAACCCCAGACCCCACGCGATGAACCCTTCGTCCCCGAACGGCATCTCGGCCATGATCGGCCTCGGCCATTCCAGATGGACGTGTGAACGGCCGTCGGCGCGTATCACGCGGCTGGCGCGATCGTGTGGCGCCACGACGATCGCCTCGCCCTGTGCGTAGTACGCGACAACCGCGTGCGGCGACGCACCGGCCGTCACCACCCTGGGCGCGACGCAGGTGCCGCGTGATCGAATCGGATTCTCGGGCGTCACTGGTCGGACCGTTTTGTCCGTCTCCACCAGAATGGCCAGCTGAAGGTCCTGCTCCTGGAGCGCAATCAGTTGATATGACGCGTCGAAGGATTCGCGAACGCACCCTGTAAGAACCCGCGCAAGCATTCCGGCATTGACCTGGAGCCGCAACGCCACCTGTGCCGAGCGGTCCCCGGCAGACATCTCGATCGTCAGAACGTGCGTATCTCTTGCGTCACCCCTGTGCTGCGCACGCACGAGCGCCTCGAGAGCAACGAGACGATCGAGCGCACCGAACAGCCCCTTCTCAGCGGGCCGAAGCACACCTGCCGCACAGCGCACCCATTCGAGCAAGAGTTGCAGACATGCGGTCCCCGCGGTCGAACGCGTGGCGCGACGATCCGTCACGACACCGTTGCCCGCGAACGCACTTGAATCGATCAGCCGATCGGTCCCGCCAAACCAGGTTTTCGATGGCGGGTGTACCACGTCGCCCCAGACTCGACCGATCAACGCCTCGAAGGCCACGATGGCCCATCGGTATGCATCGGGCCATGGATAGATCACGCTGACGGGCAATCGCCCGATGAGCGTCGGATTTGGATCGGCGTCGAGACTATCAGCGCGCTGCGCGGCGCCGCGAATCTCCTCGAGCAGCTCGAGCGCCTCCACCAGCACTGCCGCGCGATCGGTGAGTCCCCACGCGTTGTCGTCAGGAACGATCGCTGGCGACTCGACGCCACCCATTGCCAGCCTGAGACGCGTCAAGGCCTCGGGCACCTGTGTCAGGAACGCTGGTGCTGCAGACGACGAGGCGAGGCGTCTCCACGAAGTGACAACGGTTTCGGCAGGCCGCCCTTGCTTTGTTTCAAGCGTGTGAGCCGCTTCGTCGAGTGCGGCCCGGACGGCCTCCCGGTCGAATCCATCGCCCGCGAAGTCAATCCACTGCGCGACTGGCGTCGCCGCAGCTGAACTGTCTGCCAGTTGCTTTCGAACGTTCCGGACGTGCGATGCGAGTTTCGTCGGCCGAACGTGCCTCTGCGGCGGAATGCGGTGCTCGACCTCCGGCACAGAGGGCTGCGCTTCGAGTGCGGATGCCAACGAGGCCTGCTCGATGCCTGCTCCGAAGAGCATTCCAGCCTTCGTTGCATTGATCACGCGTCGCCCGCTGTGCCGGGCGCGCGCCACAAGCCAGTCGCGGAAGGAGAGCATCGCCGGGGTCACCTGCGTCTTCACGCCGCGCACGTCCTCGACTTCGCTGACCTGCTCCCCCATCTGTCCACGCCACACGCGCTCCAACTCCGCGCCGGAACCCGTCGCCGCGCCCCAGTCGAGCTCGTATGTCGTCGCCCGTGCGTATGACCGGCCCCCGGTGAACGACAAATCCGCTCCCACGAACACGATCGGCTCGCATCCCGCCAGGCACGCAGCCTGAAATGCCGCCGTCAGGACCGAACCCCAGACATCGACTTTCTCAACGTCGAGGCCGAGTGACGCCAGCCAGGGCCCAGGATGATGGTCAGCAACGCGAAACCAGAACGTGCGTTCCTCGAAGCTCGCGGTCGCCTGCCGATCGAGCGCCAGGTCGCAGATGAGTCGCGTGCCCGGGCAGTCGGGCAATGAAAGGAAGTGCCGGGCATTGAGCGGGCTCGGGTCGATTCCGACCACGTACTGCGGCGTGATCCCCCCAAGCAGCAACGGTCGAAGTGCGGTGTCGCACGCAAACACAACCGCGCGATCGCGCAGCTCGAGCAGCTCGGGAATGGCAGCGTCCAGAGAAGGGCCTGCAGCAGCAATCACGGCTGGGACGCCGCTGTAAGCGCCCTCGAGCACTTTGAGGTTCTGTCCCGAGGCAATCGCCGGGATATTGCGGAGGACGTTCGTCAGATAGCGCGGCGCCAGACGGCGACGGGCATCCGCATTGGCGCGGGCGTCGAAGAGCACCTGCTTGAGCACTTTCGTGGCACGTGCCACGCCCTCGCCGAGCTGCAGGTTGGAACCAGCCAGGATTCGTACTGCGTGGTCGGGTTGCCCGACTGGAACAATGCGCCAGGCATCGCCCGAGCCGGTGTAGTCGGGATCGATCAGGTACACCAGCCGTCCGCTCGCCCGCCATCCACTCCAGTCGCGCCTCGCGAGAAACGCGCGTGCGTCGTCGAGTGACGGCTCGATCGCGAGCACACGCGTATCGGGCGCGTGCCGTTCGAGTGCATCGAGCAGGTATCCCTGGCCGGCGCCGATGAGACCCAGAAGCGCGGGCATTGGCCGGCCATCAAGTTGCTGCTGCAACCAGGTCCAGGCGTGCGATACCGGATCGACAGTCGAATCGCCGTCAACACGCACGGATCCCACGCTCACCGCTGACCCCATGAGTGCACCGATACTGACAACCGCCTAGGCGGTTCGCGCCTCGACGTCACCGTCGCTTGCGTCATCAACCTCCGCTCGCCGGATCTGCGCACTCGCCCACGCATGCGCGCTTGGCTCGAAGTCCGTTACGGCCGCTTTGAGCGTCCGGAGGGTGCCAAGTGCATCCTCCTGCCCGACATGCCTGCGGAGAATGCGAAGCAGCGATTCCACGCGCAGCAACCACGGAAGCGGTGGTCGCGAGACTCGCACACGAGGATGCACGCTCGAGGACGACTCTTCGTCGGCATCGGTGGTCAATTGCTCGACGAGCTTCTCCCCAGGCCGAAGCCCGATGATCTCCGTCGGAACCTGCGGCCACCCGCGCCGTGCCGCAAGCATCTGCAGCCGTTCCGCGAGGTCGCCCATCCTCACCTGCTGCCCCATGTCCAGCCAGAACGTTTCACCACCGCTCCCGCACGCGGCGGACTTCATGACCAGCGCCGCCGCCTCCGTCAGAGCCATGAAATAGCGTGTTGCCTCGGGATGTGTCAGCAGAATCGGAAGGCCCGCCTGAATCCGTTCACGAGTCATCGGAACAAAGCTGCCGCTGCTGGCCAGGACGTTTCCAAAACGAACGACCATGGGGGTGAAGCCCCGGTCCGCATTGGCGAGCGTCAATAGCTCCGCAAAACGCTTCGTGGCGCCCATCACGCTTCGCGGTGCCGCCGCCTTGTCCGACGACACGAGGACGAACCTCGCACCGCTGTCGCGCAACGCCGTCAGGACCTCCGCGGTCCCCATCACGTTGACCCGCGCCGCTGCACACGCCGCACGTTCGGCCATCGTCACGTGTTTGTAGGCCGCGGCATGAAACACGATCTGTGGGGCTGCCCGTCGAACAGCATGCTTCACTGACCCCATCCGCGTGACATCAGACAACGCAATGTCGAGCGAGAGGTTGGGATGCAACTGCCGCAACTGCTGCTCGAGCCGGAAGAGGCCCTCTTCGCTTTGATCGACGAGCGTCAACCCCGCCGGCCGGCAGGCCGCGATCTGACGTGACAGTTCCGAGCCGACCGAGCCCGCAGCACCGGTCACGAGACACCGCTGTCCCTCGTACGCCTCCCGGTCCTTGTCGGTGAGCAAGGATTCAACGGGGCGCCCCAGCAGAATCTCCTGCTCGTCGAGTGTGAGTCCATCCATCATGGTGTTGGTCGCTCCAGCGGCGGTTCGGGCATGTCCGAGGCCTGGTTCAGAATGACGAGGTCAACACGTCTGTTCGCGGCGCGCGCGGTCTCGTTGTCGTTGGGGTTGAGGGGCTGGAACTCGGCATACCCCGTAGCCGCGAGCCGCGACGGTTCCACGCCGTGACCGATCAACAGCTCCACGACCCTGCTGGCCCTGGCGGCCGACAGATCCCAGTTCGATTTGAACCGGACCGTATTGATTGGCAGATTGTCTGCGTGACCCTCGACGCGAACCGCGTTGGGAAACTCCGTCATCGACGATGCAATCTGGCCCACCAGTCCCAATGCGACCGGCGACAAGGCGTCGTCACCTGTCGAAAATGCACCAGCTTCAGGGATCGAGAGAATGACGCCACGGCGACCGATTCGAAGGCTCAGTCCGGTGGATTCCAGCTGAGGACCGAGGTTCTTTCTGAGCGCTGCCTCGATTTCCTCGGTTGACATTCCCGAGGGAGGAGCCGCGTTGGTCTCCTCCGGGGTCGCGGCAGTCGGGTCTGGCGGCTGCACGCCCTTTTCGGCGAACGCCGCGCGCAACCCTTCAGCGGCCACCTCGAGCTTCTTTGCATCGACACTCGAGACGGCGTACATCATGGCGAAGAACGCAAACAGCAGGGTGATGAAGTCGGCGTACGACACCAGCCACCGGTCGTGTGACACACGACCATTCTTGCGACGCTCATGCACAGGCCTACGCAATGGAGCGCCTCGGCTTGCGGATGGTGCCCGGAGCCACGAATCCACGCAGCTTCTGATCAACGAGCCGTGGATTGAGTCCTTCCTGCAGGGCCACGGCGCCCTCGATCACCACGTCCCGCGATGTCGCGGCGCTGTGCGCCAGCCCTCGAAGCTTGGTTGCCAGCGGCAACAGCAGCATGTTCGCGATAGCCACACCGTAGACAGTGGCGACGAACGCGACGGCAATCCCTGCTCCCAGCCGCGACGGCTCGGTCAGGTTGTCCATCACATGAATCAGCCCCAGCACGGCGCCGAGGATGCCGAGGGTCGGCGCGAACCCTGCCGCAGTCTCGAGCACTTCTGCCGGCTGTTCTGCCGCGTCTCGCAACGAGTTGCTTTCGATCTCCAGAATCTGGCGGCAGATTTTTGGATTCGTGCCGTCCACGACAAGCCCCAGTGCCGTGCGCAGGAATGGATCCGGCGCGGCACTGGTTTCGTCCTCGAGCGACAGCAGACCTTTGCGCCGTGCGAGATCCGCGTAGTAGAAGAATCGGTCGAGCAGTGGCTCGGCCGGCATCTGTCGCGCGGTCATCGCCTGCCCGAGAGTCGTCACCGTTCGACGGAGAACCGCCATCGGGTAGCTGACGAACACGGCGACGGCGGTTCCGCCGAAGACAATCAACGCGGCAGAAGGCTGCCATAGCGCTCCCAATGTGCCGCCACCAGCGACCTGAGCAGCCAGGAGCAGCGCCACGCCGGCACCGAGCCCGATGATTGCCGACAGATCAAGACGTCCGCGACCCTTCATGCGCACACCGCCCTTGACGCCATCCGGTCCGCAGCGTCGATGACGCTCCACAGCGGCGGTTCAACAGGAACACTCGACACGCTCGACAAAACGGCGTCCATGTACTGAAGATCCTCCAGGGTATCCACCGTGAAACGGAGATCCGGCCGGCGCAGTTGTCGGGGAGCTTCGAGGTCGATGACTTTGAAGTCCCGCCGCGCCCTCTTCACAAACGTGGTCACATGCTCGCGGTCGGCAGGTGCTGTTGCCAGCCGGTCAGCCGTCCTCAGCGCTTCAACTGACACCGCTTCGACCGCTGCCCCGTGCGGCAGGTTGTGCTCGACGACGTAGTCCGAGTGGCTGGAGACGAGAACGCGCAGCACCCGGCGGGCGGCATCAATATCGACGGCCGGATTGTCAGCCGTTGCACGGATGACATAGCGCGTGTCCATTGACGACGAGGCCAGGACGAACCGCCCGAGGACGTCGTCTTCCGGGCCCCTCACTGTTTGGACGCCCAGCGCCTCGGCTTCGCGCGCGAGCGCATCGTCCTCACTGTTGGTCGTTGTCGCCAGGACAACTGGCGCGGCTTCACCAGCGAGCAACCGGGTCAAGCAGCGCGCCAGCAGCGACCGCCCGGCAAGGTGGCGAACGGCTTTGCCAGGAAGACGGGTCGATGCCATGCGCGCCTGAAGCACGATGAGGGAGCCAGCGATCATGCGGCCTCCTCTTTCACGATCGGAAGGTGCAGACGCCGGGCCTCGATCTCCGCTGGACGCAGGAACGTGGACGTTTCGTGACTGGTCATCCACAGGTTGTCGGTGAATGTCCCGATCGAGGGTGCGACCTCCTGCCCCGTTGCCAGTTGCAGCAGCATCCGCGGAAAGTCAGCGCCTGCCGCAATCGTCAGCGGAATGCCGCCTGAGAACCGGGGATTGATCTCGAACACGATGGGCCACCCCTCGACCATTCGGCATTGAACGTTGACCGGACCTGCCAGCGGCAGCACGTGGGCGATGGATTTCGCCAGGTCGATCAAACGGTTGTCACGAACCGTGCGACCGCGATCGATGACTCCGGCTCGTATGACTACACGCTCCCGCGGCACGATCGACAGGGGGCGTCCGCGAAAATCGCACAGCATGTCGATGGTGTATTCCGGCCCGTCCAGATACTCCTGGACGACCGGTGCGCTCACGTAGTCCAGAAAGAAGCGCAGCTCCTGCTCGTTGCGGATCGGGAAGGCGCCGACGCCACCGCGACCGGTGCGGGGCTTGATGAACATCGGAAACGTCCGGACAGACGGCAACTGATGCGGAAGGAACGTTTCCGCTGCCGGGATGCCGTGTGACCGGAGGTATGAGCACGTCGCGTACTTATCCGCGCACAGCAGGTTGGTGGACTGGTCCGACACAGCGACGCGTGTGCCGATGTCCCTGAACTTCGCCGTCGCCCTGGCGACCGGCGCCAACTCGTCGTCAATCGTCGGCACGAGGAGGCCCACCCGTTCTGCGTCGCAGATGGCCAGCAGCTCGGCGGTGTATTTCGGGGCCGAGGCCATTGACACCTGATACCACCCGTCGGCCACGTGCAGCGCGGGGGACATCGGATTCACGTCAGTCACGAGCACGCGCCCGCGCAGGCCAAGGTCTTTCAGGGCCCGCTTGAAAGCTTCGACAAGCGGTACCCGGCGTGACGCCGCCGTGATCAAAACGTTAGGCGACGTCACGGCGCAAACTCTCTTCTGCCACATCGTGGTCCTCGAACGGTTCTCCCGTCGCGATCGAGCGAGTGAGACGAGAGCCGATGAGGCGCTCCTCCGCGTCGAGCGACAGGCCATTACCCGGTCTCAGCGCCGCCACGTCGGACGGGCGCACGATCTCACCGGGCCTCAACGATCGGGTTGCGTGCAATGAGCGCCGGCTGGGCAGGAGATTTGGCGCCTCGGCCGGCAGGCATTCCTTGAATCCGTGTCCAAGCGCCGCCTTTGCGGAAGCGGCCACCGTCACGACGTCTGCCAGCTCGTCTGGTGTGCTCGATACCGGGCCGTCAACGCCGTCATCGCCGGCCAGCATCAGGTGCCGTTCGTAGACGGCCGCGCCAAGCGAGACGGCGACAGGTACCGCCGACGTATCGCGACCGTGATCTGACAAGCCCGTCACTGTTCCGAAGGTCGATCCAAGCGTGGCAATTGCGCGAAGGTTCTCGCTGCCCTGTGGCACTGGATACGACGACACGCAGTGCAGGAGCGCCACGTGACGCGCGCCAGCGAACCGGGCCGTGCCAAGTGCCCTTCCGATCTCGTCGAGGCTCGACATCCCGGTCGAGATCAGCAACGGGCGACCCGTACCCGCACATCGCTCGATGAGGGCGCCGTAGGTGATGTCACCGCTCGCGATCTTGTAGGCATCAACCCGAACGCGCTCCAGCATCTCGACCGCAGCCAGCGAAAAGGGTGTTGCGATGAATGCGAGCCCTCGCTCCCTCGCCCGCTCGGCGACGAAGTGATGCGCCTGTTCGTCCAGCTCGAAGGTTGCGAAGAACTCACGGAGCGACCGTTCACGAACGTGTACGGGCGCCATGGCGTGTGGCGAGATCAGGTCCTCCGCGACGATCGTCTGCAGCTTCACGGCCGAGGCGCCGGCTTCCGCGGCAGCATCGACAAGCGCGATCGCGCGTTCGACTGACCCTCCATGGTTGAGCCCAAGTTCGGCGACCACGAACAGCGGCGCGTCCGGCCCGACCGGATGCCCCGCGATCTCAAACGACATGCGTCCCTCCTCCGACCAGCAGACGTCCCGCCACTTCAGGGACGCGCAGCAGCGTCGTAACCGTCGCGTCGCAGCACGCCGGGGACAGTCCGGCATCTGCTGTCCGTCTTCCACGAACGAGGTGAATGGTTCTCATGCCGACCCCGGCAGCGCCCTCGATGTCGGCCACCGCGTCATCGCCCACGAAGACCGATGACCCGGCCGGCGTGTGAAGGTGTTCCAGCACCCGCTGAAAGCCGTCGCTCGCGGGTTTGCCACGTCCGTCACCACATGCCCTGGCGAATACCACGGTGTCCACGAACGGCGCGATGCCCAGAGCCGCCACTTTCCGCGCCTGAACCTCGGGCGTTCCGTTGGTCAGGATGCCCAGGCGCCAGCCCGGCCGGAGCGCCTGCAACATGCGACGGGACCGGTCCGGCAGACGAAGCGTAGGTACGTGGTCCCGAATGAGCGCCACAAGTGCCGGCGCAATGGCTGCCGGGAGGTCCAGGACGCCGCAGAGGTGCTGGACTTCGCGCCCGCGACTGTTCCCCGTTCGCGCGTGCCACAACGTGCGGAGCGCCAGCGCCGAGGACACTCCGTGCTCGCGTTCCACTGCCGACGCCACGGCTCGAAAGCCGCTCGACAGGAACTGGCGGTAGGGATACAACGTGTCGTCGAGATCGAAGACCAGAGCTCTGGCATCAGACATGCGCTGTCTCCCAGGCCCTCATCAATCGCGTGATGCGCCGGGCCACGCGGTCTGCCCCACGTCCATCCACAAGATCACGGGCGCGCTTCGACACCCTCGTCCGGAGTTGCCGGCTGGCCAGCAGCCGTGCGACGCCGCCCGCCACGCGCGCCGCCGTCGCCGGGCTCATATCAGGTCCACCAGCGTCAACAATCGCGCCGACCGCGGAGCACGCCTCAATTGCCCGTCGCTGTGCCCCGACGACGGCCACACTCACGGCCGGTACACCCAGCGAGCACGCTTCATACATCGTCTGACCGCCAGCCACGACGGCAACGCTCGACGTCGTGAACTCACTGGTCAGGCCACTTGAACGCGTGATCCAGCGTCCTCGCGGCAGCTTCGGCAGCGGGGTGCGGACGAACCCGGATGCCACGACAATGTCTGCGGACGGGCAGCGCTCCGCGACAGCGGTTGCGAGCCGGCGGGCCGCCCGTCGTACGTGCGCTCCCCCACCAAGCGCGATCAACACCCGGTTGGGGCGGCGGTTGGATCCCGGCGTCTTCGGTGCGTCGCGTGTGTCGAGCAGACAGTAGCGGCTCCCTTCCAGCCGTCGTTGGCTGCCTGTGGGCGTCGCACAGACCCCGCCGTCCACGACAAGATCTGCGCCACAGTCGGCAGCTCCTGCGTCCTGCACTCCCACGCACGGCACACGCTGGCGTCGTGCGCGCTCGACCCACGCGCGTGCCTGGATTGCCGAGGGATCATCGACGACGAGGAGGCGTGCCATGCTGAACGGGCTGACGTCAGGCGGCAGCACGACACATCCGATTCGTTCAGCCGTCCGGCGAGCCGTTGCGCCTCCGCGCACCGAGACCACGGGCCGCACCCCGAGCGCGCGGGCAAGCGCCCTGGCACGCATGAGGTGACCGAAGCCGATGCGAGGTCCGGCCGCCACTCGAAACACGATCCGGCTGGAGGTCTCTCTCATCGGCCTGCCATGCACTCTCGAACTGCGTCGATGACTCGATCGACGATTCCGTCCGTCATCGCCGGCGATAGCGGCAGTGACAGCGTCCGATCGGAAATGAACTCGGCTGCCGGGAACATCCCCCGCTGCAGACCGAATCGCTCCGCATAGAACGAATGCAGGTGCAGCGCGGTGAAATGAACGGCGGTCGCAACACCCCGCGCACGAAGTGCTTCGGCGAGACCGTCCCGGGTCCAGCCACTAGCGGCCTCGTCCACGAGAATCGTGTACAGATGCCTCGCGTGACGGTCGTACGGACGCGTGGGTGCGGGACGCTCGAGTGGCAGTCCCGCGAGACCTGCGTCATACCGTCGCCAGATCGCTTCGCGGCGGTGACGTCTGTCGTCGATTGACGCCAGCTGATGGATCCCCAGAGCCGCCTGCAGATCGCTCATGTTGTATTTGAAGCCGGCCATCTGCACGTCGTAGCGCTGCGAGCCGTTCACCGAGTAGCGCGCCCACGCATCGCGGCTCATCCCGTGCAGCGACATGACACGGATCCGTTCCGCCCAGTCCCGGCGGTTCGTGGTCACCATGCCGCCTTCAGCAGTGGTCAAGTTCTTGGTTGCGTAGAAACTGAAGCAGGTCAGATCGCCAGACACGGCACCGACCTTGTGCGGACCAGACGACGCCTCAACCGCATGCGCTGCGTCGTCTACCACCACGAGGCCGCGTGATTCGGCCAGCGCCCTGAAACCAGGCACGTCTACCGGCCGTCCGGCAAAGTGCACCGGGAGCACCGCTCGAGTGCGAGACGTGACTGCCGCCGCCGCAGATGCCGGCGTCAGATTCATCGTGACCGGATCGACGTCCGCAAACACCGGCGTCGCGCCGGTGTGCACGATGGCGTTGGCGGTCGCGCAGAATGTCAGCGGCGTGGTGACGACCTCGTCACCCGGACCGATACCCGCCGCGAGCAGCGACAGGTGCAGCGCGGCTGTGCAGGAGTTCACGGCGAGCGCGTAGCGGGCGCCGACATACGCGGCGAACTCGCGCTCGAATCGTTCAACACGCGGACCAGTCGTGAGCCAGCCCGACTGCAGCACCGCCATCACTTCCCCAGCCTCGGCGTCTCCGATCGAGGGAGGGGAAAAGAGGATGGGCTCGAGCGCTTCGGGACTGGTGACCGTGTTCATGCCCAGCTGTTCCGTACGAGCCGGATGCTCGAGCGTGCGTGACCATCAACGGCCCAGAGATCCGCATCCGGGACCGCGTCACGCGTCGGATGCCGCAGTGAATCGTCCAGAGCGCGGCGCACAACGTCGCTCGGGGTCGTGTTCAACCAGGTTTGAAAGTCAGGCAGCAGCGACAGCTCGAGATCCAGCGCGACGACCCGTCCGTCGCCGCCCGCCACCGAGAGGAACGGCGCGCGCCACTCAAGCGTCGTTGGCAACACCATCTGCGGGAGCGGGTTCACGCGGAAGAACGGCCAGCCGGATCGATCATTCAGATCCACGCGTCGCGACCGGCCGAGCCACGGGTCGATCGTGGCAAGCGATCGCCCTTCGAGGCTGAACAGCTGCAACCTGTGATTCCCTCGATCGGCCACGACGAGGACCTCGCCGCTGGGCGTCGTCGCACCAGACGGCCGTCCTGAGCCCTGAAGACACACAGCCACGATGTCGGTCGGCTCGTTGAGCTGACCTCGGTCGCTTCCGAATTCCCCGAACGTGAAGAGGCGCTCGCCCGAGTCGTCGAAGACATCAATGCAGTGGTTCTCGGCGTTGCACACATAGGTTTTGCCTGGGGTGCCAGGAGTTGACGGCACCACAGCGCGCCCCGATCCCGGTGCACGCATATCCTCAGCCTCGAAGGTTTCCGACACCATCACAGCCCCGCGAGTCATCACCCAGCCTCCGGCAGATCCATCGTCACGCGATTGCGCGATGTCAGAGGCGGCATCTGCACGAGACGGGCGGAACCACCATCGCCGATGACACGAAGCTCGCTGGACCACTCGCTGAGCAGGTCGGCCGCGTCGTTATCGAGGATGCTCATTACGCCCTCCCAGTCGCCGCGGACTCGCTTCGACTCGAGAGCGGCGAGTGTCCCCTTCAGACACGCGATGACCACATCGATGCCCGACTTGCGCGAAAGACTCAATCCGGGAATGGAGGCCAGCATGTCGGTCACGAGCATGAGGGTGCGCACCGTCGCGGTGTTCTGCGCCAGCAGGCACCGGCCATTGCGCCAGTCCCCGCTTCGAAGTGCGATGGCGGCGCTACGCAGTGAATCAGCGACCAGCGTGACGTTGGCGCTTGCGGCGTGAGCTGCGGCCCGGACGAGTTCTGGTGAAGGAGCAGCCCCGTCCAATCCGGCCTCCCCTGTCGGCGTTCCGACATCGGTCCGCCGTCCTGCCGTCACGACGACCTTCAGGGACCTCATGCCGCTGGCCGCCGGTTTCGCGGACTTTGCTGCGTTTCGCGTCGCCTCATGGGCCGGCGCGTCCTTCGTTGCTCGTGCGTGATCACGCATTGGTCAAGCCTCCGAGCACCCCTCAGGACAAGAACCGTGCCATATGCCTGATTTGGCTCCCCGCCAGCTATGCCTGGATTCACCACTCAAGAACCCGTCTGGCTTCCCGATTACCCACCGGACAGAGCTGGCCTGAAGGCCGGCAAGCGGACAGCAAGGAAGCTCTCCGCCGTTATCAAGGAGGAATCTCAGATGGCTTCGTTTTCAGTTGTAAACAACATCGCGGCGGTCAACGCGCAGGCCAACCTGGCCATGACCAACATCGGGCTGAACCGCTCGATGGCGCGACTGACCAGCGGTCTCCGCATCAACCAGTCTGGTGATGACGCGGCCGGGTTGGCGGTGGCGAACTCGCACCGTTCGACCGTTGCGGTGCTCACCCAGGGCATTCGCAATGCGAACGACGGGTTGTCCGTGCTCCAGATCAAGGACGGCGCGCTGAACAACATCTCAACGCTGCTCGACCGCCTTGCGACGCTGGCCACCCAGTCCGCATCGGCGAGCTCTTCGGTGAACAGAACGACGCTGGATCTGGAATTTCAGGACGTGCTGTCGGAAATCGACCGTGAGGCGAGTGTCGCCGGTCTGACGGCCTCAGGCGGGTTCTCCGTGTTCGTCAGCAGCAACGGCTCCAACGGGTCGGTCGGCGGCACGATCGGCGCGGCCGATGCTACGGGTCTCGGCATTGCCTCTCTTGACGTGAGCTCGGCATCGAACGCGGCCACCGCACTGACCACCCTGGCCACGGCCGTGACGTCTCTCGGCTCCGTACAGGCGTCGGTCGGAACGATTGAGAACCGGCTGATGTATGCCGTCAACCTGGCGCAATCGCAAATCGTGAATACCCAGGCTGCTGAAAGCCGGATTCGCGACGCGAATATCGCCGAAGAGTCGTCAAGTCTGACGCGGTATCAGATCCTGACGCAGAGCGGCATCGCGGTGCTGGCTCAGGCGAACCAGAGCTCGTCCGCGGTCCTGTCGCTCCTCCGATAGGCCGAGGCGTAGTGCTCGGCTTCAGTCGAGCCGCGCTGTTCGTGAGCAGGAAAAGCGGGGTGGGGCGACGGCCCCACCCAACTTCCCTGAATCCTGGCCTGAATTTCGCATGGCCGGCAGGGGGCCGTTCCTGTCGGACGGCGACGAAGAGTTAGGAGCGGTCGATGGGTTCGCCAATCACATTCAGCGGGTTCAACAACATCGATTTCAACACCATCCTGAACGCAGTGATGCAGCAGGAGCGCAGGCCCCTGGATTCACTGGAGCAGCGCAAGCGTGCCCTGCAGGCCGCCAGCACCAACTACTCCACGCTTTCCACCAAACTCAGTTCACTGCAGTCCGCGGCCTCCAGCCTCGGCAGCACCTCCACCGTCGTCGGGTTTGCAGCCACGAGCAACAACGAGCAAGCCATCCAGGTTTCGTCTACAGCCGCCGCAGCCGAGGGACGCTACGACGTTGTCGTCTCGCAGCTGGCGCGCGCGCAGGTCACGGTATCTGGCGTCGCCGCGGCCGACTCGGATACGGCGATTGTCGCTATGGGTGGCAGCATCACCATCGACGGCGTCGCGGTGGCGATCACTGGTCCCACCACACTGTCCGAACTCGCGGCCGCGATCAACGAGCTGGACGGTCTGGACGTGAACGCCAGTGTCTCGGAAACAGCTCCGGGGTCCTTCCGCCTGATCCTGACGGCAGCGGAGACGGGTGCCGCGAATGCGTTTACCATCTCGAACAGTCTGACGGGCTCTACCATTAACTTCACGGACACTGATGGCGATCTCGTATCCGGGGACACGGCTGCCGACAACGCCGTTCAGGCAACGAACGCCGCGCTGACCATCAACAGCGTCGCTGTCACCGCCACGACCAACGTGCTGACGTCCGCCATCGAGGGTGTGACGTTGACGCTTCTCAAGGCCGATGCCGACGAGACAGTCGTCGTCGAGGTTGCGCGCGACGACGGAAGCCTGAAGGATCGGCTGAAATCCTTTGTCACGGCGTACAACGACCTCAGGACGCTGACGACCACACCGCCATCGACGACGAATCCCGTCGGTCGTGATCTGGTCCTTCGCGGCATCCAGAACGAGCTCCGCATGGCGCTCACAGCCGAGTACGGCACCGGCGACTATACGAGGCTGGCGTCGGTCGGTCTGGGTTTCAGTCGCACGGGCGAACTAATGCTGGACGAATCGCAGCTCGAAGAAGCGCTCCAATCGAATCCTGACGCTGTCAAGAGTCTGTTCGCGGACGCAACGACGGGCTCGTTCGCGGCAGTCGACAAACTCATCAAGACATATACGAGCGCGGACGGGCAGCTGCCCGATGCGCGCCTGCGCCTGAACGACGAGATCTCCCGAATTGGGCAACGCATTGCGTCCATGGAAGAGCGTCTGGCCCTCCGAAGGGCGACGCTCCAGAAAGAGTACGCCGCCGCCGACGCGGCGATGTCACGGCTCAACTCACAATCAGGAACACTGGCAAACCTGGGCGCCAGCCTTTCATCGAGCGGACTCTAGGAATCCTTGATGTCAACAGGTCTCGCCGAACGCGGCGTCGATAGCTACCGACGAGCCGCGGTCGAATCGTCCTCACCCGTCCAGCTGGTCGTCATGCTGTATGACGGCGCCCTTCGCTTCTGCGCCGATGCACGGGCAGCCATTCTCCGGCGCGACGTGCCAGCGAAAGGCAAAGCGCTCTCACGTGTCATCGCCATCGTCGGTGAATTGCAGGCGACCCTTGACCTCGAGCGTGGAGGCGAGGTCGCCCACTCCCTGCATCAGCTGTACTCGTTCCTCACAGACCGATTGCTGGCGGCGTCATACAATCAGCACGTCGAGCCGCTCGACGACGTTGTTCGTGTTCTCACGAACCTTCGCGAAGGCTGGGCGGGGATAAGCGCCCAGGAGAAGGCGGCGAAGTGAGCCCCGACCTCGAAGCACTCATCGAGCAGTATCGGGCCGGACTCGAGGCCGAGATCGTGTTGCTCCGCCGCCTCGAGCTCGTTTCGGACCGGCAGAGCGTGGCCTCGGCAACTCCAGACTTCAAGCAGCTGAATGAAACCGCGAACGTGCGGGATCGTCTGACGAGTGCCCTCGTCAACATCGAAGATGGTCTGCGTGACGTGCGCCGACGCTTGAGCGAAGCTCGTGAAGAAGCGCGTCAGTTGCCGGGCTACGAAGAAGCGTTGGCGCTGCACCATGAGGCCGTCGCCCTCGTGACCAAGATTCTGGGAAGTGACAAGGCGTCACTCGAATCGCTCGCGTCGGCTGAACTCGTCCGGCGCGATGAACTTCGTGCGATCGAGCAGGGCGAAACCACGCTGTCGGCTTATCGGAAAGTCGTGAGTCTCTCGCCGAGCGCGACGCTGGTCAACCGGCGCGGCTGACCTGCCGCGTCGAGCGTTCCGGCCGCGACGAAGCTCGCTGTGGGAGCGAACCCGGCTTCCTCATAGAGCTTGCGCGCCGTGCGGTTCGGTCCCGCGACCAGCAGCGTCATCCGACGACAGCCCGCGCGAGCGGCCGATCCGCACGCGGCCTCGAGAAGCGCCGCGCCAGTCCCTCGCCTCTGGAACTGCGGATCCACGGCAAGTTGAATGATGTGCCCGGTGCCAGGGCCCACACGGCTCGCAAGCGCGACGGCGCCGAGACGTCCGGGTCCAGCCTGCAGACACCACGACGCAGTGGTCATGAGTTCCCCGCAACCTCGCGCGCCCACGATCTGCGCGACATAGGTGCTCCATTCCTCCCATGTCCCATGCGGCGCAAATGGCCGTGATCCATCGGACGGCCCGTAGGCACGGGCCAGCAAGGCGGCTGTGGCGCCGGCATCCTCGACTCGCCACAGGCGGGCATCACGAGGCGGACCAGGCTGTGCGCTGCCGGTAAGCGCTCTCGAGAGGTACCAATACCGGCTGACCGTGAGACCGCGGGTTCGTGCGGCCTGAATCACACCAGGCGCCGTGGTCATCGCGAAAAACGTGACCGTGCTCACGCCCGCCATCCTCGGGTCATCGAAGATGCGATCGAACATCAGGGTGGTGCATGCTTCGGAGAGCGAGACGAAGCTGCCGATCTGAATGGTGGCGTCGTGGATCAGGAAATAGGTCCAGCCAACAACGATCCCGTTTTGATCAGTGACGACCAGTCCGGACACCGTCTTGAGCAAGCGGCCTTTCTCGACCTCACGCCAATCCTGGCTGGAATCCCACTCGAGCAGGCTGCCCCACTCGTCGATCTGAGCCTGGTAGAGCGGCGACATGACGGAGGCCGACACGCTGAGCCAGTCCTGACACGTCAGACGCGCCGTTGAGCGCTCAGCCTTCACGCCGCTTCCCCGGGTTGGTGAATCTCGACCTGAGCTGCTCGAGCGCCGCGCTTGTCGAAGACGCCGTGGCGGCGGTCGCGTTGGCCTTGCGAATCTGATCGCGGACCTCGCTTCGGTGCACGGCGATGTGGGGCGGCGCGCTGATGCCGATTCTCACGCCGTCTCGTCCAAGCCTGAGCACGTGCACCTCGATGCCGTCGCCAATGACGATGGCCTCTCCGCGTTTTCTGGTTACGACGAGCACCGGCGGGTCACCTCGCCTCGACCGGCCAGCTCACGGGATACGAGGAATCGTCCAGAAGCACCTGTCGTCCGATCATCGTGTCTGGATTGATGGCGATCGGCGCTCTCAGATTGGCGGTGACTTCGTGCAGAGCGAGCGTCAGGAGGACGAGCCACAGTGGCGACCCCGCCGGATCGCCAAGTGCCGCTCGATCGGGCACAGGCAGTTCAGGGCGATAGTCCTCGCGCAGGGTCGAGGGATCGGCCGCAAGAAACGACGGATACGGAGCATCGAGCGACTGCAGGCACGTCAAGGGGCTCAACTCGTCCGCCTGGATGAGCACGAACCGCCGGCACTCCGCGAACCCCGGAATACCTTCAGGAAACGTCACGACGTGCGTCTGAACGGCGTCGAAATCGCCGAAGCGCGTCTGAATGCGGCCGTTAGGAGCAATGCCACTCGGTGTCATCGGAGGTAATCCATGAGCGTCAGTCTGGCCATCGACGCGAACGCGCCCAAGGCCGACTGCTGTGCGGTTTCGGCCCTCGAGAGATCCGTGATCGCCTTCGCCATGTCAGCGTCTTCAATCGATGACACACGAGTCAGGCTGCTCAGGTGACTTGCGTCCAGATGCGGTTGAACATCCTCGAGGGCCTTGAGCGCGATCCCGACACGGGTCTGCGCGAAGTTCGTGCGGTCAAACGCGCGGTCGATCGCCGCAATGCCCGCCAGGATCCCTGTCCCGTTGCCAGCCTGGATAGAGGTGGCCAGGGTCGTGAGCTCGTCGAAGAGATGCGCCGCGTCGGAGCCCTGCATGATGGCGCTCCCGTCGAACGTGATCTGGACTTCGCGCCCTTCGGCGATGTCGATCGACTGCGTCGTCGCGTCGCCCTGGTAGGCGGAGACGACGCCCGCCGCCTCCGTAAACGGTGGCTGCCCGCCGTCAGCGCCCGCAAAGAGATACGTCGATCCGAACCGGGTATTCATGTCGCCCAGGACCGCATCCCGAATGCCGAGAATCTCCGTGGCGAGTGCGTCGAGCTGGGTCTGCGAACGACCGCTGCCGAGGGCATTCGTTGCCGTCACTTTGGCGGCAGTGATCTGGTTGATGATGTCGTTCAGGGCGGTGTCCGCAACCAGGAGCCTGGACGATGCCGCGTCGGTCGCGCGCTGGTACGCGTCCGTGGTTGCCAGGGACCCGCGGGCGTCAATGGCGGCAGTCATCCCTGCGGGGTCATCGCTCGCGACGTTCAGCCGTCGCCCGGACGACACGCGCCGCTGCGCGTCGGCCAGCTGGCTCGCGGCGGTGTTGATGTTCCGCAATCCGTCTTCAAACTGTTGAGCGAACGTCACTCGCATGTGTCTACCCTACGCTCTGAATCAATTGATCGAGCAATCCGTCCACGACGCGGAAGAATCGCGCATTGGCTTCGTACGCGCGTTGAAAACGCAGCATCGTCGCAGCCTCCTCGTCCACCGAGACGCCGGAGACTTGCGCTCGAAGCGAGTCGATCTGGTGCAAAACGTCCTCTCGCGTTGACTGTTCGGACAAGGCCGCACTTCGGTCGGTGCCCACCCGGTTCACAAGCGCACCCCAACCGTCCATGGCACTCGGGCTGCCGTTTCGCAGCGCCGCGATGGCCCGTGCCGTCTGGTTGTCGCCTGACGCCGCGATGCCGGCGGCCGAAATGTTCGCCGGATCCGCAAGAATCCCGGCATCGAGCGAGATGGCCTCGGCGGCGCCGGCCGTTCCAGAGAGCGCGGCGAAAAACAGGTTTCCCGTGGTGCCGTCAAGGTCGTAGCCGGCCGTGTGCAGCGCGTTGACCTCGTTGACGACCTGCACGGCCACCGCGTCGAGACGGTCGAGATATCCAGGGATGAGCGTGTCGCGCACGTACAGGAGACCGCCGAGCTTGCCCCCGGTCACGGCCGAGGTGACGTCCGACGAACCACTGTAGATGTGGGCGAAACCATCCGAAGCCGCTGACACCGCGCTGACGGGGTAGACGTTCTCGCTTGCCACCAGGGCGTGGCCATTGCCGACTGACACGTTCACCCCGTCGCCATTCCGGATGACTTCGACATCGATCAGCTCGGCCAATTCCCGCAGCGCGTTCGTCTGCTGATCTTTCAACGCGTCCTTGGAGCCAGGGGCATTGGCAATCGCCACGTTCAGGTCGGCGATCGTGTTCGCCAGCCCATTGATCTGGTCCACGGCCGAACGTACATCCAGATCACTGTCTCGCTGCGACTGCTCGAGCCGCCAGGCCACGTCATGGAACGACTGCGTGAGCGACTGGCCCTGTATGACCACCAGCTGACGGGCGGTGGTCGATCCCGGATCGCCCGCGAGCGTGGAAAACGCGTCGAAGAACTCGTTGATGCGCACATCCAGGGATGACCCAGGCGCTCCGAATCCCGACTCCACCACTGCGAGCTGGTCGGCCACCGCAGCCTCGCGGGCTGCGGCCGGCATCTCTCGATACACGCGTGCATCCAGGAGCGGCGTGCGTGCGGCGCTGACGGACAGCACGTCCACGCCACCGCCAGCATCGCGGCCGTCGAGGGGCGGACGTTCCGCGAGATTGACGGTGCGCCGCGTGTATCCGGGGGTGTTGACGTTGGCGAGGTTCTGGCCGACGGCGTCCAGACCCAGTCGATGAGCCTCGAGCGACAAGGCGGTTCTCGAAAGGGCGCTGAAGAGATCTGACATCAGGCCGTCGCTTTCAATGTGCGCTGGTTGCCGGCACTCGCATACGCCCCGGTGGGACCGTACCCGTCACTGCCCGTGCACAGTGACAACCGAACGCGCGCGACGCTGTCGAAGGAGGCACCGAGTGTCCGGCACCGGAGAAGGGCCGTGCGAGCGCGGCGTACCAGCGGCTCGACTGTTGCCCGGCTTTCCGTCGCTGACTGCGAGGTGAGGACGGCCAGCAATCGGCCCAGCGTGTCCTCGGTCTGCAGCAGCGTGGCGCTGTCAACGGCGACGAGTGCGTCGCCAATGCGCTCGAGCGTGTCACACAAACGCTCGGCGGTTTCTACATAGGACTCGGTCGCCTCAGCCATCCTCTCCCTCTCGAGGAACTCCCAACCAGTTGTCGATAATGGCGTCGGCCAGCTTGCCGGCGTCTTTTCCCAATTCCCCACGCTCGTTCAACGCCTGCATCCGCTTCACGAGGTCCTGACGGATCTCCGGCTGCGCAGCCGCCTGCTCGAGCGCCGCGCGAAGCACCTGCGCCTCGGCTGACAACTCGAACTGGTCCGTTTTTGACGGCGAACCCGGACGGACGCCGCTCGGCCCCTGAGCCTTCGTCCCATCGACTTCCCCGGTCCGGTCTGTCGGAAGATTCAACCCGTCGTTCTTGATTCTCATTTCACACTCCACCCACGAATCGAGAGGCCGTGGTCGTCTCGGCAATCGGCAGATTGCCCTCAGACTTTAGTCGATGCACTTGCACAAAACTCATCGACCCTGCCCTCGATCCAGGGGGTCCACCGGCCGGCCGTTCACCAGCACCTCGAAGTGCAGATGTGGACCGGTCGCCCGGCCGGAACTTCCAGATCGGCCCAATACCTGGTCTGGAGTGACGATATCGCCCACCTTGACGCTGTGGGAGGCCAGGTGCGCATATCGCGTCTCACGGCCATCGTCGTGAGCAATGGACACCATGTTTCCGTATCCGCCCCGCTCGCCGGCGAACGTGACACGACCTGCGGCGACCGCCCGCACCTCGCGTCCATACGCCATGCCCACGTCCACGCCGGAATGAAATCCGGGTGCCCCAGTCAGCGGATCACGCCGCCAGCCGAACTCACTGGTCACCGGCCCAAGCGAGTCGGCCGACACCACCTGCACGCTTTGACTCACGGCGGCGGACGACGGGACCTGCACCGAAGCCGTCTGCACCGCCGTCGGCATTCTGCTCATATCGATCGGGATGCCATACGCGGCCGCGACCTCGGCGACACCGCGATCGGCACTCTCGGTTTCGGTGTTACCAGCCAGACGGTCGAGCGCCTTCAACAACGTGCCAGTGAGACCGAATCCACCCGACGCGCTGATGGTCCGGCCAAACTCGACGTCGATGGTGTCGGTCATCGCGCCGAACTCCGACTTCTCGTCCTCGTCGTCAACCATCGAGCGACGCATGTCCTTCAACATCTGCGTCAGCAGGAGCGCCTCGAACTCCTGGGCAAGGCGCAGCACCTCGGCGCGCGACCGTTCGGTGTCGGGCTTGATCCCCGGCGCCGCGTCGTTGGCGGCGATCTGAGCGATGCCTGCAGGGTTGGTTGAGCTCATTCCACTGTCCTTAGAGGATCACCAGCTCGGCCCGCAGGGCCCCGGCCGCTTTGAGCGCCTGCATGATGGCGATGATGTCGCGCGGCGTGACGCCGAGCGTGTTGAGCGCCCGCACGACATCCTGCAGCGTCGCCGTCTCCGGCAACTCGAGGAGCTGCGCGTCACCTTCAGAGATATCCACGTCTTCCTGAGGCACCACGACCGTTTCGCCCCGCTCCGAGAGCGGGCCCGGCTGAGAGACCTCGAGGCGAGTCGTGATACGCACCGACAGATTGCCGTGTGCCACCGCCGCGGGAGCCAGCCTCACGGTTGATCCGACAACCACGGTGCCTGTGCGCTCGTTGATCACCACACGGGCAACCGAGTCCATTTCAACGGTCAGGGCTTCGAGGCGCGCCACGAGATCCGGAACGGAGTTGCGATACTGCGACGGCACACGGACAGTCACATTCGCGGAGTCCGTCGTGCGAGCGGTCTCGGCGCCAAGCTCGTTGTTGATGGCACTCGCGATGCGTCCGGCACTGGTGAAATCCGGTTCGTTCAGCGCGAGCACGATGGCTTCCGAAGGGCCGAAGGCCTGCGTCGAGCCTACCGACACGACTGTTCCATTCGGAATCCTGCCCACGGTCAGGTGGTTCACCTGCACGGCGTTGCCGCCGCTGCCACCACCAAATCCCCCAATCGAGAGAGGACCCTGTGCCAGCGCGCGCACCTGCCCGTCCGGTCCGCGCAACGCCGTCGGCAGCAGGACACCGCCCTGCAGGCTGCGCGCGTCACCGACCGACGAAACGGTCGAATCGAGCCGGGCGCCGGAGCGGGAGAAGGTCGGAAGGTCGGCCGTCACGATGACGGCGGCAACGTTCTCGACCTTGATTCCGTCCGGGGGTACGGCCACACCAAAACGCTGCAGCATGTTCGCCAGCGTCTGCATCGAAAAGATCGTCTGCCGTTTGTCGCCTGTCTTGTTGAGGCCGACGACGAGGCCGTAGCCCACCATCGGGGTCGTTCCGGCGCCCTGCAACGTGGCAACGTCCTTCAGCCTGGTCTGGGCCGCCACACGCTGCGGCGCCAACGCTCCGAAGACGACGATGAGTGCGTAGAGCGTCAGTCGTGATGTGAACGTCACGTCAGAAGATCCTGTTCAAGAGCCGGATGATGAATCCCGGCCGGAGGTTGTCCCGCATGAGCCCCTGCCCGAAGTAGCGAATCCGCATCTGTCCGATGAGCGTCGAGGGCACAATGTTGGCCGGCCCGATGTCCACGGGCCTCACCACGCCGGTCAGCACGAGAATCTGGCGGTCGCCGTTGATCTCGATCTCCCGAACACCTTCGACCAGCAGATCACCATTGGGGAGCACCTCGGCCACGCGGGCAGTGAGGCTGGCTGTGAGCTGACCCGCTCGCGTCGTGGTGCCGCCGCCTTGAAAGTCGGTATTGCTGCGCACGCCGGCGAGCGACGTCGGGTCGATGAAATCGGGGAGCTTCTTCTCGAGACCGAACAGGCTGAGCAGCGACGCCGAGCCGTCGCTCTCCTTCGACAACGCCGCATCGGCACTGCCAGCCGCCGAGATGCTTTCCACGACCTGAATCGTGACGAGGTCGTTGACCGAACGGGCCCGCGTATCGAGCGTCAGCCCGTTCATCCAGGCCCACGATGCCCCCGGTTCGGTGCGTACTGCCATCGCGCGCGCCTGATCGAGGTAGGTGGCGAGCAACTGGTCGTAGACCTCGCGGCCCGGCGCCGCCGGCTTGGCAGGCGCGGTTGCGGTCTGCTGCTGCGCGTATCCGCCGGCAGCTGCTCCTAATACGAAGCACGCCGTGCACGCCGCGCAACGAATTCGACTCTTACCGAGCATCGATCACCTCAACTTCTCCACGACGCACGACGCGTCCCAGCAGCGTCTTTCGGCTTCCCGGATTCGTCAGTCGAATCACTTCGTTCCTGGCGCCTGACTGCAGCGCAATCGCGGTCGCTGACACCTCCACGCCGCCGATGCGTACAACGGCCCTGACGGACTCGCCGGATTTGATGGCAGGCTCGGGTACGACGTCAGACCGGCTCAAGATCGTGTCTGCCGAGACGTCTCGTCTCGCCCGAGCTCCGAGCACGTCGTCAATACCAGCGACAGGCGCGAGGGGTCCGTCGAGCTCGTGTCGAACCTCCTCGATGTCTCTCATCTCGATCGATTCACCGCGCAACACAGGACGGCGCAGACGTATGGCTTCTACGGTCACGGAGACGACCGCCGTCGCTTCGCCGATCCGCACTCGTCGGCTCCGGCTCGAGTAGAGCGCAAACCTCGCCGGCACGCCTGCGCGCGTGTCCTGCTCCGGCCACGCGACGACGCCCTCAGCGAGCTCGCCAGCGCGGATGTCGGTGACGCGAGCCGTGACGATCGCGTCGTGCCCTACACGCTCAGCCACTGCGTCCTCGATTGCCTGCTGCACTCTCACATCGACCGCGACGTCGCCACGCGCGACGAGCGGCGTTGATCCTGTCAACAGCGCAATCAGGAACGCCCTAGCGAACAATGGTGTTGACCTGCGAAAGCATTTCATCAGCGGCCTTCACGACCCGGGAGTTCGCTTCATACGCGCGCTGTCCCAGAATCATGTTGATCATTTCTTCGACGACGCTGACGTTGGAGTCTTCGACAAAGCCCTGCGCCAGCGTTCCGCGTGAGTCCGTGCCAGGTGTGCCCTGTGAAGGCTCGCCCGACGCCGTCGTGGCCGCGAACACGTTGCCGCCGAGAGCCCGAAGGCCCGCAGGATTGTTGAACGTCACTGTTTCGATCGTTCCAATCTGCTGGACCGCCTGGTCCCCGGCCACCACGACGGACACGATGCCGTCTTTCGAGATCGTCGTCGCCGTCGCGTTTTCAGGAATCGTGATCGCCGGCTCGACTGGATATCCGTCGGCGGTGACCACCTGTCCGTCGGCGCTGACATGGAACATGCCCGATCGGGTATAGCCAACCTCGCCGCTCGGCAGCTGCACCTGGAAGAACCCGTCGCCCTCGATGGCAACGTCGAGAGGCCCCTTCGTCGAGCGGAGATTGCCGCGGGAGAAGTCGCGGGCCGTCGCGACGGGCCGCACGCCAAGGCCGGTCTCGAGACCAATCGGGGCCTCCCCGACTGTCGATGTCGGTGCACCCGGGATCCGCGTCTGGTCGTACACGAGGTCCTCGAACTCGACTCTGCTGCGCTTGAAACCCGTCGTATTCACGTTTGCCAGGTTGTTGGCGATATTGTCGATGTTGGCCTGCTGTGCGTTCATCCCGCTCGCCGCCGTGTAGAGTGCCCGAATCATCTCCGTGCTCCTTCTATTCCTGGCTGAACCGCCTGTCCCGAATCATCGGGATCGCGGCCTATCTCCGACCGAGCTCCGTGATCGCCCGGCTGTCCACGTCGTTCATCAACACCGAGAGCGAGCGCTGTAAGGCCTCGAAAGTCCTGCTCGCCGTCGTCAGTTCCGCGAGCCGGTCCACGATGGAGACATTGGACTGTTCGAGGGCACCGGCACGAACGACGGGCCGTTCGACCTCCGTCGCCGGCGTGCCGTCGTTCCGGACACGAAGCGCTGTTTCGCGAACGAGCACCGCTCCCTTGTCGAACTCGACGACCTTCAGCACACCGGCCGTCGCGCCGTTGTGCCGCACCGTTCCGTCGGCATCCACTTCCACCACACCACTGCCGAGGGTGATCGGGCCCGACGTGCCCATGACGGCTTCGCCATCGGCGGTCGCCAGCACACCGTCCTCCCGCCGCGTGAACCGCCCGTTGCGGGTGTACCGCGGTCCGGCTGCCGTCTCGATCTCGAAGAATCCATTTCCTCCGACGGCCACATCGAGATTGCGCCCCGTTGGCGCCTGCACCCCGGCCCTCAGATCGAGCTGCGCCTTACCGCTGACGACATCGATGGCCGACTGCAGTTCAGCGCCGAACTTCTGCCTGGTCGCCTCGTTGGTCGCGGCGCGCTCCGACTTGTAGCCCGCGGTTTGAGCGTTCGCGATGTCGGACGCCAGGCGATCCAACATCTCGAGCCGCGTTCGCATGCCGCTTAGTGCGGCGTAGTACCCGCCAGCCATTGGGGGACCTCCTCGTGTGTTCCACCGGGTGTGACGAACATCGTGTCCACACCGTGCTTGCCGACAACGCGAATCCAGGTGAGAGGGTCGAGGTGCGCTTCGCGCAGCGTGACGTCACCCGAGATGGCAGCGACCTCGGCGATCCGGCGCGCCGCCTCGTGCCTGTCGTGCGTCCACTGCACCCGCACGCGAGACTGCGCGGGGACGTCCGCTGCGTAGGCGGCCATGAGCGCCTCGAGGTCCTCGTCGCTCACGAGGTAAACCAGAGTTTTGTGTCCAGTCAGCGCTCGAAGAGCTGTCAACGCCGTGCGTGGAACCGGAGCGGCACAGGCAACGACCATCACCGGGATGTCTTCCCTCACTTCCGTCCGAATCGGTACAACGCCCAGAGCGCGAATCTCGTCGCGACACAGCCCGCCCGGGGCCTGTCTCACACATGACGGGTCCACCGTTCGCAGGTAGCTCACTCCCGCCTGGTCCGCGAGCGCACTCAACACGGCGTCTTTGTCCACGTATCCCAGACGACGAAGCTCAGCTCCAATCCTCAGACCGGACGAGCCCTGCGACTGAAGCGCCTCCTTCACCTGCGCGGATGTGATGCTGCCCGCGTGCACGAGCAGCGCGCCAAGTCGAATCGGAGGCCTCGGAGCCGTCTCGAACGCGACGTCTGGGATGCGAAGACGGGTCTCAGCAGTGGACTCGACGCATGCGGTCGAGCAGAACCATTCGCCATCCACACGTACGCCCACTCGTGCGAGACGCACGAATGGCTGTGGTCTCCAGGTCTGACAGTCGGAACTCGCGCAGTGCGGCATTGGTTGGCTCAGTTCGCCTGCAGATCACGGGCCATGCGCACTCGCAAGGCCACTTCACCTTCGGCTACGTCTTCCTGCGCTGCGATTTGCGCAACACTGTGTCCTCGTCTGGCCGCACCCACAACACGTCGCTGGCGCTGTCGCTTCGGCGTCACGGTGTCGTCGTTCCGGACGAGCTGACTGGACACCGCTTCGAAGCACCCTTCCGTCGTGTCCACCAGCAGCGCGACTGACCGCGTGAGACGGCCTACCCGTTCCTCCAGCACCGGCAGCGACGCCACCGAGGCCTGGACACTGCGCAAACACCTGATCTGAATCGCGACACAGGCAACCATCAGGGCCATCACGACAGCGTCGGCTGCTGACAGCGCCCCAAAGGAGGAAGCAATGAACTGAACGGTCTGACTCACGAGGCAATCTCCATGTGGCGAATCCGATCGGCCGTGCCGACGACGTCGGTAATCCGAACGCCGTAGTTTCCGCTGACGGTTACGACCTCCCCGCGAGCCACAACCTGATTGCTGACGAGCACCTCGACTGGATCATCCGGCGATCGTCCAAGGTCGATCACGGCGCCAGGCGCCAGCATCGCAAGATCCTTCAAGGTGAGCTCCGCGCGGCCAAAGCGGACGATGAGCGGCAGCTCGAGATCCAGAATCGCGTCGAGATTGGGACCGGTCGGCGAGCCTTCCTTTGTTGCCTGCGCGGGCCGAGACGAGACCAGAGGAGGCGCCGTCGCTGCAGCCGCCGCTGGCGCTGCAATTCCGAGCACGAGCGTGCCCCACAAGGCGACGGCTGCTTGCGTCGCCGCGTTGGAGGCCTGAATCGCTCTGACGAACGCCTGCGCATCAGCAGGCTCTGCAACGACGTCCACCGACTGCACGATGACTCGAACGCCGTCCATCTTTCGCCGTTCGATGACCGTCGCAATGGCCTGACCACACATGTCGCGCAGGCCGTCAACGAGGTCCGACTCAGGGCAATCGTCTCCGGCACCGAGCGCCAGCCGGGCAAGCTCCTGGGCCGCGCTGCGGTCGAACTGCGCGAAGAACACGCCTTCGCCGCCTTCGTCGGCCACCATCGTGATCCGGAAGCCGCCTTCGGGCCTCGTTGAGGCCGCCTCAACGGTGACCTCGGTCTCGGCAAGAGCGCCGACGACCCCGGCGAGTTCTTCCGCAAAACTCTCGATAATCTCTGAAAGAGGTACTGCACTCATCGAGCTGCCTCCTGCGTCGCGGCAGTCAACGCCACTCGAGCGTCCACCGCCACTGCGGCGCGGCCATCCCTACTCGTCAACCGACCGACGTACTTCACCCTGTCGCCCACTCGCACGCGCACACGCTCGTCGAGTGGCACCCCAAGACCAATCACGTCGCCCCGGCTCAGCTCCAGCACGTCACGAACCCGCATCCGCGAATCGAGCAGCGTGGACACGTCCATCGGCACGCGTCCCAGGCTTTCAACGAGGTGCGCGCGCTGGACGACCGTCGCGTTCGGAGCCGACTGCTGCCATCCCTGACTGAACGTCAGCCCCTCGACCTCGACCGCAGCCGCGGGAAGACAGACGTGCAGAAGCCCGCGGACCTCCCCGACCTTCATGTCGAAGCCGAGCAGAAGCATGATCTCGTTGCGTCCCGCAATCGGCAGCATCTGAGGTCTCGTTTCGCGGCCGTCAATCGTGAATCCCACCGCCGTGACCGCCTGCCACGTCTCGGTGAGATGGCCCAGGATCAACTTGACGACCGAGTCCACGACGTTCTGTTCGATCTCGGTCAGCGCGCGGTCAGGTGCGGCGCCTCTGCCTGTGCCGCCGAGCATGCGGTCCACCATCGTGAACGCGAGCCCGGGATTGAGTTCGAGTGCGCCGAGAGGCTCGATGGTCTTGATCCGCAGGCTGTAGAACGCCGTCGGATCCGGCAGCGACATCAGGAACTCGGAGTATGAAAACTGTTCGACGGTCGCCACGGACACTTCGATGCTCGTGCGCAAATAGGCAGACAGCGAGCTCGTGACGTTTCGCGCGAAGCGATCGTGCAGAAGGTGCAGCGACCGGATCTGATCCTTCGAGATCCGGTCTGGACGCCGGAAGTCATACGCAATGACCGGCCCGGACACCGTGGCGTTGTCGCTGGGGGGCGCGTCGGTACTCGGCACCGACGCCAGCAGCGCATCGATCTCGGCCTGGGACAGAATACGAGTCATCAGCGGGCCTCCGATAGCTGCAACGTCTCGCGCAGACGCGACCGAAGCCGCGCGATCGCCTGCGTGCGCAGCTGCGACACACGAGACTCACCCACGCCGATGACGGCGCCGATTTCGGCAAGCGTCAGTTCGTGCTCGTAGTACAGCGACAGGATGCGTCGCTCGCGTTCGGGCAGGCATTGCAGCGCCTTGACGAGGTGCTCACGCAGCTCCGCGCGCTCGATCCGCTCGAGTGCACCTTCCTGAGGGTCGATGGCCAGTTCGAGAATCGACGCTCCGCCGTTACCAGCCGACTGCTGGCGGATCGCGCCGACATCGAGTGCGCGCACCTGGTCCAGCATCCGGTCGTACTCTGGCTCGGTCACTCCGAGCTCTTTCGCAATCTCCAGGGCCTCCGGCTCGCGCGCCAGCGTCGAGCGAAGCCGCGCGATCGCTTCGTCCAGATCGCGCCGCATACGCCGGACCGATCGCGGCGCCCAGTCCAGTCCTCTCAATGAGTCGAGCATCGCCCCGTGCACCCGTCGTCGCGCAAACGCGTCGAAGGGCACGCCGAGCGATGGCTCATAGCGGCTCGCCGCATCGACCAGGCCGATGACGCCGGCGCTGACGAGCTCATTCACTTCGACCTGCGCGGGTACTCGCTTCGCGAGCCGCAGGGCCAGGGCCTTCACGAGGCCCAGGTGCGCGACGATGAGGTCGTTGCGCTTATCGACGGAGGCCTTGGTGTGGCTTACGCGCATTGCGTTTCCTCGACTAGCGGTTCCTCATCCGGCCGATGTCCGACAGCCAGCGCGATTCCCTTGCCGGGCCCGTTGTTCGACATGCCTGCGAGCCTCGACGCCAGAATGCGGAAGCAGCGACTGGCGGGAGCCTGAGGCTGATGGTCAACGACGGGGCGCTGCACGAGAAGCGACTCGCGAATCGCGGGGTCGAACACAATCGAGCCCGCGTATCTCAGACTACGTTCCAGAAACCGGGTCGCTGCCAGATCGAGTTGTCTGAAGACAAGGCCTGCCTCGTCGGCATCCCGCGCCGCGCTCACCACCACGCCCACTTCCCTGGTCGGGTTCACGGTCGTGAGGATCTTGATCATCGCGTAGGCATCGACGATGGCCGCGGGGTCGAACGAGGTCACGACGATCGTGCGATCCACCAGTCGCAGCAGCTCGACGACGTTGTCTGATATGCCCGCGGCGGTATCGACAAACAGAAAGTCGAGCTCGGTGCTCATGCGCCTGATGGCGTTGCCAACGCGACGCCACTGCGCGGGAGTCAGATTCGTCAGCTCCCGGAAGCCGCTGCTCGCGGGCAGGATCCGGATGCCGAGCGGACCGTCGATGATGATCTCTTCCAGCCGCTTGCTGCCATTCAGAAAATGACCGAGGTGATGGACTGGCGCGAGGCCCAGCATCACGTCGATGTTGCCCAGCCCGAAGTCGGCGTCGATGATGCCGACGCGATAGCCCCTGCGCGCCAGCGCGGCCGCGAGATTGATGACGACGTTCGTCTTGCCGACGCCGCCCTTGCCGCTGGTGATGGCGATGACCGATCCGCGGCCGGCTTGTCTCTGTGTGTGTGTCATCCGCGCAATGCCGCCTGGACTGGAAGTTCGCCGAGCGCCGACATCGCCAGCATGTCCGCGGTGGCACGACAGAGGTCATCGGGCACGCGTTGCCCGGTACCAAGGTACGAAATGGGCAACTGCTGTTCCCTGAGGAGGCTCACGAGGGGCGCGAGCGACTCGGCCTCGTCGATTCGAGTGAGGATCACGCGCGAAGGCCTCGCTTCCGCGTAGGTTTCGAAGATCCGCTTCGCCGTCCGGGGCGGTGTCCCCGCCGGAAGGACGAGGTGCGTGCGCGCGTCCGCATGGTGCGCCACGACGTCAAAGAGCTCCCGGGCCGCGGGATCGGAGGGCGAGCGCCCCGCGGTGTCTACCAGAACCGGCTGTCGTCGGCGTGCTGACAGCGCCGCTTCGAGCTCGTCGCTGTTACGTGCGATACGAAACGGCGCGTGCAGGATCTCGGCATAGGTGCGCAGCTGTTCCACGGCGCCAATCCGCAGTCCGTCGGCGGCAATGAGGCCGAGCCTGCGCCCATCCGTCGCGCGTGCCTGCGACGCGATCTTTGCGATGGTCGTGGTCTTTCCCGCGCCGGGCGGACCCACGAACACCTCCACCTTGGCGAACTCTTCATCAGCGGTTGCGAGCGTTGACAGGCGATGTGCCAGCGCGCCGCGAAGACTGTGCAGTGACGCGCCTCGCCGGCTCGCCGAGGGCATCGACTCCGCCACGTCGGAGGCCATCGTCGGGTCGAAACCGGCGGCGGCAAGCCTGGCCGTCACGTCGGCCACGCCTGCTTCGAATGACCGCTCGTCCGACTCCTGCCGTCGGTTCTCCGACACACGACTCTCTGCCCCCCGTTCGGCAGCCGCGACGATTTCGACCTCGCGACAGCCGACCCACCCACGCCATCCGGGTGCGGCGACCATCGTGGTCGAGAGCACGAGCGCCTGGGGGCCCAGCTCTTCGCGCACGGCCCGCAACGCGTCTCTCACGCTCTCCGCACGAAAACGCTTGTAATGCATGTCAGTCGAGCACCGCGACCGATGCCACGTGCAGTTGCGGTGGCACCTCGTTGTGCGAAATCACGCCGATGTTCGGCAGGGCCCTCGCCAGAAGCCGCGAGAGGTGTGGACGGAGCATCGGCGTGCACAACAGCACAGGCTGTGCCACAGCGCTCGCGATCGCTTCGGCCAGCCGCGTGGCCAGCGTCTGCGCCATCGCGGGCTCAATGGCCAGCACCGAACCCTGCTCCGTGCGAACGATGGACGAGGCCAGCTTGGCTTCAAGGGCCGGGGCAAGACTGATCGCCGGGAGATCGCCTCGATCGTTCTGATACTGCCGGCAGATGGTCCGGCCGATCGCCGTACGAACGGCCTCGGTGATGACCTCGGGGTCTTTCGTATTGACGCTCGCGTCGCCAATAGCCTCGAGAATCGTGATCAGGTCGCGCACGGGCACGCGCTCACGCAGCAACTGGCGCAGCACACGTTGCACGTCGCCAATCGACACGAGCTTCGGAATGAGCTCCTCGACAAGCTTCGGAGACGACTCGCCCACCCGATCGACCAGTTCCTTCGTCTGCTGTCGCGTCAGCAGATCCGGCAGGAACGTGCGAATCAGCTCCGACAGGTGTGTGGCGAGGGCCGTCGTGGGGTCCACCACCGTGTAGCCCGCGGTCGTCGCCCGTTCGCGATGGGCGACAGGAATCCACCAGGCAGGCAGACCAAACGCAGGCTCGCGTGTCTGGCTCCCCTCGACCGGTTCGGTCGCCGTGCCTGGATTGATCGCCATCAGGCGATCGGGGACGAGGTCACCGCGCGCGACCTCCACACCCTTGACGAGAATGCTGTAGCTGCGCGGGCCAAGCTGCAGGTTGTCGGCCACCCGTACTGGAGGCACGATGATGCCGGTCTCCCCGGCGATCTGACGCCTGATGCCGCGCAGGCGACTGAGCAGGGTCCCACCCTGCTTCTCGTCGGCGAGGCCGACCAGGGCGTAGCCGATTTCAATGCTCAGCGGATCAATGAGCCCAGGCGTTTCAGGCTCAGCAGACAGCGGCTCAACCGGCGCGGTCTCTGCCGACGCCTGCTCCGCCATGTCCCGGTTCGCGTAAGCCGCCGCGCCCAGCAGTACCGCCACGGCAAGAAACGACACCTTCGGCAGTCCAGGAATGAGCGCCAATACGGTCAACGCCGCTGCTGCGACGGCCAATGGACGTGCACGCGCGAGCAACTGCACCGCGACTTCTTCACCGAGGTCAGACTCCGACGCGGCGCGGGTCGTGATGAGTGCACCCGACATCGACACGAGCAATGCGGGAATGGCCGTGACCAGGCCTTCGCCGACGGTGAGAATGGTGTAGGTTTCGGCCGCGGTGGCCAGGTCCATCCCGTGCTGGAAGATGCCGATCCCGAGCCCGGCCACGATGTTCACGGCGGTGATGATGAGAGCGGCCACCGCGTCACGCTGCGTGAAGCGGATCGCACCGTCCATGGACCCGTAGAAGTCCGCTTCACGACGGACCCGATCCCGTCGTCCCCGTGCCTCCTTCTCGTCGATCATCCCGGCGTTGAGATCAGCGTCGATCGCCATCTGACGCCCGGGCAACGCATCGAGGGTGAACCGCGCGGTCACTTCCGAGATGCGGACCGCACCGTGATTGATCACGATGTACTGAATCGCGATGAGTACGAGGAAGACAACCGTGCCGACGACGAAGTTGCCGCCGACCACGAACTGGCCGAACGCCATGATGACCGCGCCGGCGGCATCGATGCCGTCGCCGCCGTTCATGAGAATCAAACGTGTGGATGCCACGTTCAGTGACAGCCGAATCAACGTGAGCAACAGCAGCAACGACGGGAAGATCGAGAACTCAACCGGCTGCTTGACATAGATGACCGTCAGCAGCAACACGACTGACAGCCCGATGTCCACCGACAGCAGCAGGTCCAGCAGCAGTGGTGGCAGAGGAACCACCATGACCATCATGACGACCAGAATGGCCGCCGGGGCGAGCAGATGGCTCGCCTTGAACGAACTGGGGAGTGGTGTCGGTGTGGCCATCTATGATGCCTAGCGCATGAGCTGACGGATGCGGATGAGGTATGCGAGCACCTCGGCAACCGCGCCGAACAACGGAGCCGGAATCGTGTCGCCGACTTCCGCGCCCGCATAGAGCGCCCGCGCGAGCGGCGGGTTCTCGATGATGGGGACGCTGTTCAAGCGGGCGATTTCTCGAATGCGACCGGCCAGCAGGTCCTTGCCCTTGGCGACCACAATCGGGGCGGCCGTCTTTTCGCGGTCGTACTGGAGAGCGATCGCGAAGTGGGTCGGGTTCGTGATGACAACCGTCGCTGTTGCCGTCGCGTGCAGCATCCGGCGCCGCGCCATGTCACGCTGTACGCGTCGCACACGGGCTTTGACTTCGGGGCGTCCTTCGTCGCTGCGCGCCTCTTCCGTCACTTCCTGCCGCGTCATCATCAACGACTGCATCAACCGCCATCGCTGAATGCCGTAGTCGGCGGCGCCCAGTACCACCAGCGCCACGGATGCCTGCCACAGAAGTTTGAGCAACGCGGCCCAGCCGCGGCTCGCGGTTGTCGCCGTCCCGGCGCCCATCAACCCTGGTGCGTCGAGCATGAACTCCGTGCCGACGCCCCACGCGATGTAGCCAAGCACGCTCGCCGCGATGAGGGCTTTCAACGTGTCGATCCCCGACTGAGACGGTTTCAGCCGCTTGAGACCGTTCGCCGGATTGAGCCTTCCAAGGCTGGGCTGAAGCGCGTCAGTCGAGAACGTGAAACCACCCTGAAGGACGGCGGCCGCTACGCCAGCCGACGCCGCGGCGAGCGCAACGGGACCTGCGGCAATCGCGAAGATGCCTCCGTTGGTCAAGACCATGGCCGCGAGGTCCTCTCCGGACACGGCCGCCTTCGCGAACCGGTCGAGCCCTGCGAGGTTGGTCGAAATCAGCGTCCCGAGACGGACGATCACTTCTGAACCCAGCGATGCGAGCGTCGCGATCGCCGCCACGAGTCCCGCGGCGGACGCAAGGTCGCGGCTCCGGACAACCTGTCCTTTGCGCCGCGCTTCGCGCAGTCGTTTCGCTGTGGGTTTGAGATTGCGTTCGCCGGTGGAGTCCGCCATTGCCTGCTCCTACCTGAACGCCTGGGCGCCCTGCAAGCCGAGTTGAACGATCGTGTCCGCTGCCCCGGTGGCGACACGGGACACCATCGGGATCATCACGCCGAGCAACACCAGGCCAACGAGCAACCGCAGCGGCGCGCCAATCACCATCAGGTTGAGCATGGGGGCGGCTCGCGAGACGAGGCCGATACCCAGCTCCACGACGAGCATCACCAGAATCAACGGAGCGGCCAGGCGCGTACCGAGGACGAAGACCAGACCGAGCATTTCGACGACCGTTGCGACGAGAGACCCGCCGATCTGTCCCCCTCCCATTGGCACACGCTCGTACGACGCACCGAGCGCCCGAAGGATGGCGTGGTGGCCGTTCACCAGCAGAAACGTCACCAGCACCAGGTTGGCGTAGAGCGACGCGATCATGTTGTTGCGCACACCGCTCTGGGGGTCCACGATGGCGCTGTAGGACAGGCCGAGTTGAAAGCCGGTCATGTGTCCTGCCAACTCAACAGCGTTGATGAAGACCCGCACGGCAAGACCAAGCGCAAACCCGATCGCCGCTTCCCGCGTCACAACGAGCGCGATCGAGATCGCGTTCTCGGTGGGCTGTGGCATCGACACCGACGGAAGAAGGGCCAGTGCGAGTAGAACGGTCAGACCGATCTTGACCGGCGCAGGCGCGTAGTTCCCACCGAAGATCGGCGCGACAAGAATCAACATGCCAGGCCGAACGAGCAGGAGGGCGAACTGCGCCAATGGTGCGAGATCGCTCACCGCACCATCTCCGGAAGCCGCATGATCAGCTGACGGGCAAACCCGCTGAGCGACCGCAGCATCCATGGGAACGTCAGGGCAAAGACGAAGAAGATCGCGGCCGCACGCGGCAGAAAGGCCAGAACGTTGTCCTGAATGGACGTGACCGTCTGGAAGACGCTGACGAGTACACCAGCAAGGAGACCCGCCGCGAGCATCGGCATCGTGACCATCACCGCAATCTCGATGGCCTGTCGAATCGTGCCGACGACCAGAGCGTCAGACATGGCGCACCTTCTGTCTGGACATCAGACGAAACTCCGCACGAGCGATGACACGAGCAGGTTCCACCCGTCCACCATGACGAACAGCAGCACCTTGAACGGCAGCGAAATCATCGCCGGGGGCAGCTGCAGCATGCCCATCGAGAGCAGCGTGGTGGACACCACGAGGTCGATCACGAGAAACGGGATGAAGAGGAAGAACCCCATCTGGAAGCCGGTCTTGAGCTCGGAGATGGCAAACGCAGGAATGACCACTCGCATCGGCAGATCTGCGGGCGTCGCCGGGCGCGCCGACTTGCTCAACTCGACGAAGAGAGCCAGATCGGCTTCACGCGTCTGACGCAGCATGAATTCCCGGAGAGGCGGTGCGCCGGCAGTCATCGCGTCTCCAACGCTCATGTCACCGGCAATGACGGGCGCAACGGCTGCCGCGTGAATGCGATCGGCCACGGGCGCCATGATGAATGCCGTCAGGAACAGCGTGAGCCCGATCAGAATCTGATTCGACGGCATCTCCTGCGTGCCCAGTGCCTGCCGGAGGAAGTGGAAGACGATCACGATCCTCGTGAACGAGGTCATGATGACCAGCGCGGCAGGCAGGAACGTCAGCAGCGTCAGGACGATCACGATCTGCAGCGGCGCTGACACGTTGCCGACGCCTTCGACGTTCACACTGAGATCCGTGGGGGTCGAGGCCTGCGCCATCACGGGCGCCGGCACAGATAGTGCGACCAGTACGAGCAGCAATCCGATGACGACGAATCGGGCCTTGGTCATCCGCGTCCCTTCGCCGCGCCCGGCGTGTCGGCTGCCGCGGGCTGAAGGTCAGAAAGAAACGACACCGTCGATGGCGTGAGACCGATCAGTACCCGACGCCCTTCGACGCGCACAATCGCCAGCGATCGACGATCGCCAAGCGACGTCGCGGTCTCCACGACAATCTCCGTGCGGCCTTTCAGCGCGGGCAGACTCAGCGCACCGCGACGCAGCGCCCAGAGCACGGCGCCGAGAAGCGCCAGCACCAGGAACAGGCTGAGAAAGGCGCGGAGAGACAGGACGTCGGTCACAGCGTTGGCTCTGAACTGGACGGCTGTGCGATGTCTGCAATCCGGATCGCGGTGCTGTCGTCCACGATGACGACCTCACCCGACGCGACGAGCACGCCGTTCAACGACAGGCTCAGGTCGGACCCTGCGGATTCACGCAGACGCACCACGCTGTGCCGCCGGAGCTTGAGGCAGTCGCGTACGGTGATCGACGCCGTCCCGACAGCCACCTGAACAGAGACATTCAGGTCGAACATCGAGCCGAGCGGGTGCGCCGCCGGATCAGCGCTGGACAATAAAGTCGGAGAAGAGGACATCTCGTACCTTGTGCGGTTCAATGCTGTGGGAGGCGCGCTCGCTGATGGCCTCTTTCAGCGTGTTTTTGCCTTCAGTGGTCATGAGCGTGTCGGAGGTCTGTTCGGTCAGCAGCGCGAGCACCTCTGAACGAAGCCGAACCTTCATCACGGCGTCTTCTTCGACCTCGGCGCCGGTTTCGGCTCCGGCGAGCACGAGCTGGACGTTGACGCGGAGATAGCGCCCACCGCCCGCATCAGCGAGGTTCACGACGAACGGCTCGAACGACACGACGCTCTCACCCTCCGGCTCCGCTGCTTCGGCGGCCTCTGCGGCCTCGGCGGTTGGTCTCGTAAACCAGTAGGCCGCGCCTCCGCCGCCCACGACCAGCAATCCCACGATGCCGATCAGGAGTCCCTTCTTGCTCTTCTTCTTTGCAGGCTCGGGTGCGGCCTGCGTCGCTGCTTGGTCTGCCATAAATGTGTGGCCGCGGCACTGGCCTGCGGCGCACCGGTCTTGAGCAAGGAGGGTGCCGCGTAAAAAAGGCAGGAAAAACGGGGGTGCAGGAAGATCGGGCCGTCGGCCGGCCGGCCGTCGGTGTCGGAGATACGACAGCTCCCTGGGGGCGCTGATGCCGCTATGCGGGCTGGAGCACCAGCTCGACGAACAGCTGGTGTGTGCCCATCGTCAGAGGGCAGATCACGCGAACGGCACTGCTCGAGTACTTCTGGAGGAAGTCCTCGCCAATCGTGACCACGGGCATCGTGATCGCCCAGCGGTCCTCACTGTGCGACATCTTGGTTCTGAACGAACCCGCAATCATGTTGGCGACTTCACCAATGGCGTCCGGGAGGTCTCCCGCTACGGCATCAACCGACGAGCCCAGGAGCGCAGCGGTGATTTCGAGACTGGCGACCCGGGTTCCACAGAACGAGACGAGCCCTGAGATGGAACCAGCGAACCCGACGGTACCAATGACATTCGCCGGCGGACGGGCGTCCGAGATGGTCGGAACGCCCGCAACAAGGGGCAGGGCAACCATCGTGGCGAAGACGTCCAGTGCGGATCGCACCAGTGCATCCACCATGGGGCCGTGCTCGCCCAGATGCGGATAGGCCGGAGTCTCGGTCGAGACCGCGGTCGATTCGTGACTCATGCGGCGGTCTTTCCGAGAAGCGCCTCGATCTTTTCCTTGAGCGTTTCCGGAGTAAATGGCTTCACGACGTAGTCGTTGACTCCCGCCTGCAGGGCCAGGACGACGTCCGTCCGTTCGGCATGGGTGGTGACCATGAGCACCGGAACCGCTTCCATGCCGGACTGTGTCCGAAGAGTCTTGACGAACTCGCGTCCATCCATCTTCGGCATGTTCCAGTCGGTGAGAATGAGGCCAGGCTTGCCCTGCGCAACCTTCTGCAGCCCTTCGGTCCCGTCACCGGCTTCGACCACGTCGTCGTAGCCCAGTTTCTTCAACGTGTTCGCGATGATCCGCCGCATCGTTGACGAGTCGTCCACAATCAGCACGCGCATGGTTCTCAGCTCCCAGCGACTGGCTGCCCTCCTGGCGTGAGGACGCCACGTCCTGCCGCAATCCCCCCATCAATCGGCAGGCCCGTTCCGAGCTTGACCACATGGACGGTCTCGATGCCGACAGGGATGGCCGCTGCTGCGTCAGGACGCGATCGCGAACTCCTCGACCGCCTCGTCGTCGTCCAACAGGTCGGTCGAGTCCATCGCGCACGGGAAGAGGAGGCTGACGGTGGTTCCGAGGCCTTCCTGACTCTCGACGCGGACGCCGCCGCCGTGCTGCGCCATGATTCCCGCAACCTGCGGTAGACCCAGGCCCGCACCCGCTGCCTGGCTGGTCGAGTCGAACGGCTCGAACAGCGTTCGCAGCTGTGCCTGCGGGATCCCGCGTCCAGTGTCGCGGACACGAAGCACCAGACTGTCGGGCTGCGCGATCAGCTCAGAGGAGCCATCGGACACGCCGGCAGACTGCAGCCGGCCAACCTCGATCGAGAGCTGACCTCCGCCCGGCATCGCCGCTCTGGCGTTCGACACCAGATTCAGGACCGCCTGGCGAATCCGGCCGGCATCGCCCGTCACGACGTGATCTCCCTCTGCCATGCGGAGAGACACATCAACCTTCGGCCAGACGTGCTGCCTGGCAATCTCGGCTACTTCATTCGCCAGGGTGTTGAGATGGACCCTCGACATCTCGTCCCGAACCGGCGCTTTGGTGAGCAATCGCATCACCCGCCCGACTTCCGTCAGCTGATCGATCAGCGCGCCAAGGTCGTGTTCGAGCTTCGGAGAACCCATATGGCGCCGGGCCATCTCCGCAAATCCCACCGCGCTCGCCACGCGCTCATCCAGATCGGCGACCACGCCGGCAGCCAGCTCATCCGCGGCGGCAAGACGCTCGCGCCGCGTCGTCTGTTCATGCGACTCGACGAGATTCGATACCGTCCGCTCATGCTCCACCCGCGACACCACTTTCAACTGGATCGACTCGAGCATGTCGTTGAGCGACGTCTGAACCTCCGCCATCAGGCCTGACCCGGTGAGCTCCACCCGGCTCGCGTGGTCACCTGCCTCCACAGCCTGGACAACATCGCGCAGGGCCTCCAGCGGCTGGTTGACGTGGCGGCGCAGATACCGCGCGTGCAGCGCGGTCGTCGTCGCCGTCACGAGAGCTCCGACCGCGAGGAACCACACTGCAACGGGCCAGATCGGAAGCTGGGGACCGAGCGCGGTTGTCGCGGCGCGAATCGGCTCTGCTGAAGTCACCTGGAGTGCCTGGGACGCGTCCTGCAGGAGGCTGGCGTGCCCATCCCGAAGCTCTCCCTGCACGCGTGCGATGTCGGCGAGAAGGGACTTCGCACCAACGAGACGATCTCCGAGGTCCGATAGCGGTTTGGACGCGGCGTCCGTTTCTGCAGCAGCGACCAGCAAGGCAATGACACCCTCGGCATTGGTCAGGCCAGCGTCCGCACGGGCTCCGTCTGGGCTTCCGGATGCCAGTTGATCCCGTACCGACACTCGTGTCGCCATGACTGCCGTTTCGGCCTCGCGCAGGACGGCACGGCCCGAGGCCTCAAGCCCGCTGCCCATACGAATCGTCCGGTCGAGCGCTGTCTGAAATCCGGATGTCTGCCGCCAGAACGAGGCGGCGAGCGTGTCGAGCCACCGCTGATAGTCAGTCCTGCGGCGAAGACTTCCCTCCAGGGACATGACGAAGGCGTCCCGGCGCGCGCTCGCGGCAACTGTTGACTGTTCCGCTGATATCTCCGGACGCTCGGGCATCTGCAGCGCCTTGAACGGACCTTGACCGTAACCGGCGAGCACCATCAGGGCCGCGGCAGCCGTCAAGATGAGTGCGCTCACACCAAGCACTCCAGCCTGTCCGTAGCTGGGCGATGACCGTGTAGCACGACGCTCAAAGGGCAGCGCAGGCTGCAGCGTTGTACTTGCATCCGCTGCGCTCGTCCGTCCGAGACGCTCCACGAGTGCACCGGTTCCACGTCGAAGCCACCCTGCGTCGTCGATCTGCATGGATTTACTCATTGTTTTCTCTCACCGGTCCGCGACAGCGTACGGCTCAAGGAAGCCGCCCCACGGTCGATTTGTAGCGTGATCAGCATCATAGGACGCCATCTCATGAACTCCGAAGACACTCTGGTTCCGATGTACGTGGCGCGGCAGCCCATCATGAATGACGCGTCGCGTGTGTTTGGCTACGAGCTTCTGTACCGGGATCGTGCCGATGCGACGACCGCTGGCGACGCCGGCGACCGCGCCACAGCGCGAGTTCTCACCGACGCGATCCTGTCGCTCGGTCTTGAAACGCTGACGAGCAACAAGCCAGCGTTCGTCAACTTCACGCGTCAGCTCATCCTGAGCGACGCGGCCTCGCTGCTGCCGGCCAGTTCGCTGGTCATCGAGATTCAGCACGACACGACGGTCGACGAAGAGATCGTTGAGGCGTGCAAGCGGCTGCGTGCCGGCGGCTATTCGCTGACCCTCGACAACTTCGTGGAAGGGGGCGAGACCGAACCCCTCCTGCCGCTCGTGCAGTTCGTGAAAGTGAACGTCATGGCGCTCTCGACGGAGCGCGTCGCGGCGATCGCCAGGCGGCTGACACCGAAGCAACAACTCATCGCAACCCGTGTCGAATCGGCCGAAGCCCACGAAGCCGCCAAGGGCGCCGGGTGCCGGCTCTTCCAGGGCTTCTACTACTGCGCGCCCGCGATGCGCCAGACCGCGGTCATCTCGGGACGCCAACTGGCGTACCTGAACCTCATCGCGGCGCTCCACGCGCCCGAGGTGAATATTGGTGACCTCGAGGAGATCATCAAGCGTGATGTCTCCCTGACGTACCGGACGCTGCGGAGCGTAAACTCGGCGGCCTTCGGTGGCGGGAGAGAAATTACGTCGATTCGCCAGGCACTCGTGCTGCTGGGCATCGATCAGATTCGTCGATGGGCCACCGTGTGGGCGCTCGCCGGGTCTGGCAGCGCGTCGGCTCCGGAGGCGATGTCCCTCGCGCTGATGCGCGCGCGGAGCTGTGAAGTCGCCGGCACGGCGCTGGCCGGCCCCGAGATGGGCGGGACGATGTTCCTGACCGGTCTGTGCTCGCTTCTGGACGTGATCCTGAACAGGCCGCTCGAATCGATTCTGTCGGAGGTGAACTTCCCCGCTGACGTGAAGGACGCCCTGCTCGGCAAGCCAACCCTTGGCCGCAAGATTCTCGACGCGGTGATCGCGTACGAACGCGCGGACTGGGATCTGGCGAGCGAGACGGCCGCGAGCATCGGGCTCGATGAAGACGTGCTGATCAAGAGCTACCGCGAAGCCCTGCCCTGGATTCACACGCTCTCTCGAGCGAGCGCGTAACAATCCGTCGCGGCTCATTACACAGCCACCTCGAAGACCGACGCCGGCTCGTCACTGGGGCGACCGGCGTTCGGGCGACGATTCTGCCGGGCTTCGGCGTCGCGTCGGCGGTCCTCCTTGCCAGGCTTTTCGTCCGTGATCACCAACTGCTCGAGGGATAGCCCCTGGCTGCTCATCGCCTGCCGGAGCTGAGCCTCGTGTGCCTGCACCCAAGCACGCACCTGTGGTTCGTCCACATGCAGGACGGCGCTGACTGCGTTCTGATCGACTTTGAGCGAGATCGTCAGCGCGCCAAGGTATTCCGGCCGCAAGGTGACGCGAATCTCTTCCGTGCCATCCCGCCACAGCCTGCGAATGCCCTGAACAATCTGATTGTCGAGACCGCCCGGGTCTGCTGAAGGCGTCGCAGGGGCCGCGGAGGTTTCTGCCGCATGCAGTGCTGCCGCCACAGCCTGATGAAAAGTCTGTACCACCTGCTGTGGTTGTCCGACCGATCCGCTCGGCATCGAGGACGTTCTGGGCGCGAGCTCTGGTTGCGACTCGCCCTCACTCGCCGCGCGACGCTCGAGGCTCGCGGCCATCTCGGACACGTTCACCGCGGGCGTGTTGGCGATCCGGGTGCTGTCTTCGGTGCTGTTGCGATTCCGTGCCGCAGCCGCGGGCGCCTCCGATGTTCCTCCGCGTGACGTGGCCTCACCGTGTGAAACAGCGTCGGCAACGGACGTGTGTACGTTCTCGGCTGCCGCCTTGTCTTCCACTTGTGGCACGCTGCCATCGAACTGCGATAGATGCACGTTGCCGACCGGCAGTTCCGGCGACGGGGCCACGGGTGTCTTGCCCGCTGCGAGCTGCGGCCTCGACTCTGACGTGTCCTGGTCGGCCAGCGGCACGGTCCCGGCGGGCTTCCCGTCAGCCGCGTTCTGTGCGGGAACCTCGGCCAACCCATCTGTGACGCTACGGGCTGCCGGCGGTTCCGCTACTGATTTCGTTTCTTCAATCGACTGATTCCCCTTCGACGAGCGAGCGATATCCTGCGCAACGGGAAGGGGCATCAAGAATCCCGTCAGCAGCAGAGGTGAGGCTGCTGGCTCGTCTGCACCGTCCTCGACGGGCGCCGAACCAGGCTCCAGCCGTGCGTCGTCCCATCCATCCGGCGACATCGAGAGCGCTTCCGTCGCGAGTTCCAGGTCTTCGACCGTTGCCTCGGATACCGTTGCCAGCGTCAGGTCTTCTTCGGACACGCCTGACAACTGGGCCAGCAACTGAGCGAATGCGTCCGACGGCGCCTCGTCCTTCGGCCCCGTCGGCACGCCGGCTGCGAGTGCGTCCGTGCCGCTTTCAGGCGGCACGGACATCAACGACAGATCAAACAGGCTCATCGCCACTCACCCGATCGTGGTTATTGCTTGAGGTTGATCGCGTCCACCAGCAACTGGTCGGACACGGTGATGGTTTTCGAGTTGGCCTGATACCCGCGCTGCGCCAGGATCATCTGCGTGAACTCCTGGGCCATGTCCACGTTCGACTGTTCGAGCGCATTGCCCACGAGGGTGCCCCGGCCGCCTGTGCCGGCAAGGCCCACGTTGGACAGCCCGGATGCCTGACTTTCGCCGTATCGATTCGCACCAAGCTTGACGAGGCCCTGCGGGTTGTTGAAGCTCGCCATCGCCAGCTGTCCCATCACGACGCTCTGACCCGCACCGAACGTCGCGTTGATCTTTCCGGTCGGATCGATGGAGATGTCGGTGATCATGCCGGCCGGCGCGCCGTTCTGCGTGATCGACGAAGTCGCCGAGGCTGTGGCGTATCCGGTCAGAGTCGGCGTCGTCGTGGTGCCGCTCAGAATGTCCCACGTGAGGTTGCTCGCTGCCGCTCCGTTGCTCCAGGCAGGCGTGACGATCGCCACGTCGGCGGCCGGCGCCGTCAGCACTCCGGCTGAGTTGAACGTGAGCGCACCAGCCGCCAGTGAGGACGGGGTTCCCGGCGTACCGCCGCTCACCTCAGCACCCTCGGCAGTCAGCGCATACGTCCAGGCGCCTGGGCCGGTGTTGGTATAGGTCATCGTCATCACGTGCGCCGAACCGAGCGCGTCGTAAATCTGGATGGCCGTGGCGTAGGTGCCACCCACGGCCGTATCCGCATCCAGATTCGTCACGGCCTGAAACGTGGTGCTGGGTGACGGCGGACGCATGACTCCAGGCGGAACGATGATGGGAGTGGTCGTGCCGGACGTGATCAACTGGCCGGTCAATGGATCCACCTGCGTATAGCCCTGTACGAACTGGCCATCCGGGGTGATCAGCGCGCCATCACTGTTGAAGCTGAAGTTGCCCGCACGCGTGTACGAGCGGCCGTTCGCCCCTTCGAGGACGAAGAACCCGTTGCCCTGCACCGCCACGTGAGTGGCCATTCGTGAACTTTCGATGGCGCCCTGGCTGAAAATCGGCGACACCATTCCGATGCCCACGCCGAGACCAACCTGGGTCGGATTGATGCTTGCACCACCGATGTTCTGGCTGACGAGGTCTTGAAATGAGACGGCACTCGCCTTGTAGCCAACCGTATTAATGTTCGCCAGGTTGTTGCCGATTACGCTCAGGGCCTGTGCGTTCGCATTCAGCCCCGAGAGGCCTGCGGAAAAAGAACCAACTGCCATCTACGCCTTCCTTTCATTGGAAGAGGTCGTCTTCGACGCCCCCATCGCTTCCAGACTGTCCATCCGCGCGGCGAGTGACGTCACCGCGGCGTTGATGCTTGTCAACTGCTCCAGCGAACTGAACTGGGCGAGCTGTCCCAGGAATTCCGTGTCCGTTGCCGGGTTCGTCGGGTCCTGATTCTTCAGCTTGGTCACCAGCAACTGCAGAAACGCGTCGCGGCCCATGCCGTCGTCCTCGAGCGTCTTCGACGTCTTCGACGGCGTGTCTGTTGCCGTTTTTGTCCCCGTTACTCCATCAACTGCCACGTGCACTCCTTCCCTGACTCTGTTGGCGAGAGAACCGAAGCGTCGCAATCTCGTCGAGCTCGCGCATTTCCTCGTGCCTGACGGCTGTCGCGTGTCGCTGCGACATCTGGTCCCGCAACCGCTCGAGCACCCGCACCTGCTGGTGAGCCACCCGCAGACGCTCCCTGACCCGCGACACCTCCGCCGCCCGCTCCTGGCGCACCCGGCAAAGACGATCCCCCTCGTCGCGGAGGTGTGCGATCCAATTTCGATGCCGCTCGAATTTGGTGATGGGCCCGCCTGCCCTCAACGCGTCGGCGCCATCGGCCCCGGCCCGCTGGAGACGACGGTCCGCGTGCTCGACGGCGGCTGACGCCTCGTGTTCGGCCCGTTCTGCCTGCGCTAATTCCGTCTGTATCGCGTCGCGGTGACGAGTTCGAAGATCCAGGATCGCCTGCGCACGGAACCGAAATGCCTTCACGCTGTCGCCGCTTTCAACCCCTCGAGGGCGTCAGAAAACCCACACGTGGTGTCGGCGGACTGACAGAGCATGGCGCTCACCCGCTCGCGCCGCGCGAGCGCTTCATCGAGGCGAGGGTTACTGCCGGCGACGTATGCGCCGACGCTGACGAGGTCCTGATACTCACGCTCGACTGCCAGCCATTCGCGAATCTGCGCGGCGTGACGCCGATGGTCGGGAGTCGTCACCTCCGGCATCGTTCGGCTGATGCTGGCCAGGACGTCGATCGCGGGATAGTGGTTCCGGCTCGCCATGTCGCGTGACAGCACGATGTGGCCGTCGAGGATCGCGCGCACGGCATCGGCGATCGGTTCATTGGTGTCGTCCCCTTCGACAAGGACGGTGTAGAGACCGGTGATGCTTCCCTGGCCGACATTGCCTGCACGCTCGAGCAACCCTGGCAAGAGGGCAAATACCGACGGCGGATAGCCTTTCGCGGTCGGGGGTTCCCCGGCGGCCAGGCCGACCTCGCGCTGCGCCATGGCGAAACGCGTGATCGAATCCATCAGGAGCAGCACGCTCTTGCCCTGGTCGCGGAAGTACTCGGCCATGGCGGTTGCCGTATAGGCGGCGCGCATACGCACGAGCGGCGGGTTGTCGGATGTCGAGACGACCAGCACCGACCTCGCGAGCCCCTCGGGTCCGAGGTCATGGTCGAGGAACGTGCGGACTTCCCTGCCCCGCTCACCGACCAGCGCCAGGATGGTGACATCGGCCGTGGTTCCGCGCGTCATCATGCCGAGCAGCGTGCTCTTGCCGACGCCGCTGCCGCCAAAGAGGCCCACACGCTGTCCACGTCCGCACGTCAGCAGCGCGTCGATGGTGCGAACACCCGTCGGCAATGGCGTCGATACAGGCTGGCGTGCGAGCGGGTTGCTCGGGGCCCGCCGCA
>JABFSA010000038.1 GCA_013140775.1 Acidobacteriota bacterium
GTTTGATGGCTGAGAACCAACCGTCCTAACCCCTAGACGATACCGGCACTTGGGGGCGTGAACCCTTCATGTTAGCGAAATGGTGCGCTGCCGGTAAAGGCCAGACTCGCCAAGGTTGTCGCTGCTTCCCCGAAGGCCGCTCTGTCCGGTTTCAATTTAGAACAATCCAGCCCACAATCACAGGGAATGCGATCCCACAGAGACAGAGCCCGCTTTCCGTTCCTGACAATCCTTCTCGTTATCGTCGTTCTCGCGGTCGTGGGCTTTGCGGGCGCCTGGCTCTGGGCCGGACGCGCCGAAGGCCCCGCGATCGAGGTGAGACAGCCGACACGGTTCATCGGACAGACGACGTCGCTCGACGTCAGCGTGGAGTCTCCTGGCGGTCAGTTCTCCAGCGTGGACGTGGTGCTCCAGCAGGGAGACAAGTCGTTCCCCATCTTCACGCTCGACCAGCCAGCCGAGGGCACCGTCCGCCAGGAAACGGCGGAGCGCATCTTCGTCATGCGCCCGGTCGGCAAGAAAGCGGTGCCTGAGCTCCAGGCCGGCGCTGCCAGGATCGTCGTACGCGCCTCGCGTCCGGTGTTCTATGGCCTGCGCGAAGCCACCTCTGAAGTGACGCGGGACGTCGAGGTCCGCCTCCAGCCTCCGGCTGTTGCCGCGCTCTCGTCGTTCCACTTCATCAATCATGGCGGCGCCGAGTTCGTCGTCTACCGGGCGACGCCGGCAGATGTCGAGTCGGGCGTGCGCGTGGGTGACCTGACGTATCCAGGCTTTCCTGCCACCGGAGTGGGTATCTCCGGCGACCCGGCAACGAGGGTGGCGTTCTTCGGCCTTCTCCACGAGCAGGAGCTGAATACGCCGATTGTCCTGTTCGCGCGCGACCCGGCAGGCAATGAAGCCACGGCCGCCCTCGATCACCGCGCGTTTCCGAAGCCGTTCGCCCGCAGCCGGATCGCGATCGACGATCGCTTTCTCGAACGGGTCGTCCCGGCCATCGCAGCGGAGACGCCAGACATGAATCTGTCAACGGCGCCCGGGGATCTCGCGCAGTCCTTCCTGCGGATCAATGGCGACCTTCGGCGACGAAACGGGCAGACGATCTCGGATCTGGCGAAGAAGACTTCGGACAAGATGCTCTGGACAGACGCGTTCCAGGCGCTCGGCAACGCCTCTGTCGAAGCCGGCTTCGCAGACAACCGCACGTACATCTATCTCGACAAGGAAATCGACCGCCAGGTGCATCTTGGGTTCGACCTTGCGGTCACGCAGCGTATTCCCGTACTCGCCGCAAATACGGGAGTTGTCGTCCACGCCGCCTACCTCGGCATCTACGGCAACTGCGTCATCCTCGACCACGGCCTTGGCGTCCAGTCGCTCTACGCCCATCTGTCCTCCATTGACGTCAAAGAGGGTGCCCAGGTCGCGAAAGGCGACGTGCTGGGCCGGAGCGGAACAACCGGCCTTGCGGGCGGGGATCACCTGCATTTCACGATGCTGGTGAACGGCCAGGCCGTAAATCCGGTCGAATGGTGGGACCCCAAGTGGATGCAGGACCGCGTGCTGCGGAAGATCACCGAAGCTGGCGGGACCGGCGTGAGATAATTGGACGTTTGGAGACCCCCGGGATGATCCGACTCTTTGGTATAGGCGTAGCCTTGGCGGCACTAACCGCCGCGGCCTGCGGTGGTGGACAGACAGAGCCCGCGGCGCCCGCGACTCCCCCGCCAACTGTCAGTCCCGTGGACCCGGCAACCGCGGGCAACGTGACGGGAAAAATTGCGTTCGAAGGCACACCGCCGAAGCCCACGGTCGTCCGGATGGATTCGGACCCGAACTGCGTGCAACCAGGCGTGGCGACCACTGACGAGCTGGTCACTGTCGGCGAAGGCGGCGGGTTACAGAACGTGTTCGTGTACGTGAAGGACGGGCTGGGCAACCTCCGCTTCCCCATACCCTCCGAAACGATCCTTCTCGACCAGAAGGGCTGTCACTACGTGCCTCACGTGTTCGGCGCGCAGGTGGGCCAGACGGTCGAGGTCCTGAACAGCGATCAAACACTGCACAACGTGCACGCCGTGCCCACCGCAAATCAGGAATTCAACACGGGCCAGCCGCTCGCGGGCATGAAGCACGTGCACCGCTTCAGCACCAAAGAAGTCATGGTTCCATTCAAGTGCGACGTCCATCCCTGGATGCGCGCATTTGTCGGCGTGCTCGATCACCCGTACTTTGCCGTCAGTACAGCCGACGGGACGTTCTCGCTGAAGGGGTTACCGCCTGGAACCTATACGGTGGAGGCGTGGCACGAAACGCTGGGCACACAGACGCAGATGGTGACCATCGGCGCCAGCGAAAACAAGGAGATCTCGTTCGCGTTCAAGTCGGCAACGTAACGCACTCTCGAACCGTCGCACGTCGCACTTCGCACTGGCACCATCGCACGTCGCACCATCGCACCTGGCACTCTACCGATGCTTCATCTCTTCGCCCTTCTTGTCGCCGCCTCCACCGCAGTCCTGATTTTTGCTGGCGGTCTCGTCACCAGCACTGGGTCCGGTCTGTCCGTGCCCGACTGGCCCACCACGTACGGCTGGTCGATGTTCACATTCCCCATCGACAAATGGGTGGGCGGGATCTTCTACGAGCACACGCACCGGTTGATTGCGAGCGGGGTCGGCGCGCTCATCATGGGCCTGGCCTTCTGGCTCTGGCGGGCGGAACCGCGCCGTTCAGTGCGGAGGCTCGGTTATCTCGCGCTCGGCGCGGTCGTGACGCAGGGAATTCTCGGTGGGATCACCGTGCTGTGGTTCCTGCCTGATGCGATCTCGATCGCTCACGCCGGACTGGCGCAGCTGGTGTTCTGCCTGACCATTTCGATTGCGCTCCTGACGTCGCCCGGCTGGAAGCGTGCCTATGCGCGATCGGGTTCGCTGACCAACACTCATTCACAACCGCTTGCGAACGACCAGGCGCTGCAGTGGGTGGCGATCGCGACGACAGGCCTCATCTACCTCCAGATCATCGTCGGCGCCACAATGCGGCACACAGGCGCCGGGCTGGCGATTCCGGATTTTCCATGGGCATTCGGTCGGCTCGTGCCGCCGGTGTGGAGCGCGGCGATCGCCATTCACTTCGCACACAGGGTTGGCGCGGTGCTGGTCTGTGTACTTGCACTCGCGACGGTCGCCCACGTGCTCTACCACCATGGCCGTCGCACTGAGCTGCGTCGCCCGTCCTTCCTGCTCCTCGCGCTGCTTGCGGTACAGGTCACGCTCGGCGCGCTGACCGTCCTGAGCGGAAGAGATCACATCATCAACTCGCTGCACGTGGTCACGGGCGCACTGGTGCTCGCGACGTCATTGGTGTTGACGCTTCGCGCGTGCAGACCACGCTTCGCCGGAGCAGACGCACAGACGGTAAGCCCCGGGTCGGCTTTGCCGAAACCGGCCTACGTCGGAGCACACGCGTGAAGCCTGCTGCTCAGTCCGCCGCCGTGTCCGCCTCGACAAGCTGGGACACCACCGGCGTGAAGTCCGCCCGGCGCTTCAACGACTTCGTTGCGCTCGCCAAGCCGCGACTCAACATGCTCGTGTTGATGACGACCGCGGCAGGGCTGTACCTGGCCGCGCCGGACGGCGTCGCCTGGCCGGTGCTCGTACACACACTGGTCGGAACGGCGCTCGTGGCCGGTGGCGCCGCTGCGCTGAATCAGGTCTGGGAGCGCGATACCGATGCGCTGATGAGGCGCACGCGAAACAGGCCGGTCGCCAGCGGCCGGCTCGGAGTGCTCGAGGCACTCGTCTTCGGCGTCGGCATTTCCGCAATCGGACTGCTGGAGTTGGGGATCGGCGTGAATCCGCTCTCCGCCGCGGTAGCTGCCCTGACCCTTGTCAGTTACGTCCTGCTCTACACGCCTCTCAAGCGGCACACATCGCTCGCAACGCTTGTCGGCGCCGTACCCGGCGCACTGCCGCCGGTCATTGGCTGGGCGGCCGCCGCCAACGAGATCACACTGCCAGCATTGGTGCTCTTCGGGATCATGTTCTTCTGGCAGATGCCGCATTTCCTGGCGATTGCCTGGTTGTATCGCGAAGACTACGCAGCGGCCGGCATTCCGCTCCTGCCTGTCCTCGAGCCGGATGGTCACCGAACAGGCCGGCAAGCGCTCCTCTACGGTGCGGCCCTCTGGCCTGTCAGCCTGATGCCGGCGCTGGTCGGTCTCTCGGGTGGTTTCTACACGGCGATCGCCACCGTACTTGGGCTCACACTGATCGCGCTCTGCGCCAGATTCGCGCGCGACCGCAGCGCCCAATCGGCCCGGCAGCTGTTTCTGTTCTCAATCACCCATCTGCCGATCCTCCAGCTCGCGCTCATCGCCGATCGTCTCTGGATCTGATGCAGATCTCCGATCTGCCCGCCCTCAACGCGACGCTGAACGGCCTCGCGGCAATCTTTCTGACGGCGGGCTATGTACTGATCAAGCGAGGCCGGGCTGATCTGCACAAGCGGTGCATGCTGGCGGCCCTGATGACGTCAGCCGTGTTCCTCACGTCGTACCTCATCTACCACTTCAATACCGGCTCTCGTCCATTCCCGGGCCAGGGAGCGATCAGGGTTGTCTATTTGACGATCCTCTTCACGCACGTGGTGCTTGCGGCGGCGATCCTGCCCCTGGCGCTCATCACCGCCGCACGGGGACTGAAAGGGCGATACGCGCTCCACGTGCGCATTGCGCGATGGACGTTACCCATCTGGCTGTACGTGTCAGTGACAGGCGTCGTGATCTACCTGATGCTCTACCAGATGTACTGAGACGGCTCGCGCCTCCCGAACCGTCTTGAAGCGACACTGTGTCGCTTAAACTGCCGCATGTAATGACTCGATCAGCACTGTCGTCGCACGAGCGACACCAGAGGCATCTATCGAGCGTCTGCATCGGCTACCTGTTTGCTCCCTGGAGGAGCACAGGGGCGTCGCGACTTCTGGCCGACGGGAGGAATATTGGGGCGCTCAAGTCCACCGGCATGCAAGTGGACTTACTGTGACACGGCGGTCAGACACTTTGGGAATCGAGTTTCGGCGAAGGGAAAGAAAGCATCGCTGTACGTCTACCGCTTCGACGGTGTTCAACGGCGACTTACGCTGGGCCACTTAAGCCGACCTAACTCTCGTCGACGCGCGTGGGAAGGCCCCCGCCGCGCGAGGTGATCTTGCCCACCACAAAGACCCCCCGCCGCAAGTGAATCTGCAAGCCTTCTAGTCGACTGTAAGCATTGACAAGTCGGTCGACTGAAGGACAATAGCGGACATTGAGTAGCGAATGCTCGCCGAAACTGGCGGCCGTGCTCAAGCAGGTAGAGCGCCGCTGCCTTCCAAGAATCGACGGGGACCAGGACACACGGGTGAGAACGTGATCCTCAAGAGTTGCCTCTTATTAGCGGTTATCGTGTCTAGCGCAACCCTCGTCGCGCAACAGCCCGGTCGCGACTACGCGGCATCGCCGAACCCTCACATCCGACTATTTGCCAGCGTCTTGAAGGAATCGGTTTGGCTCAATCCGCGGATTTTCGTTTGTTGGGAGAACTTAACAGAAGCTTACCGAGCCCGCGCAGACTTTGTTCGCTCCGCTGTTTCAGGCACGTGGGAACGGGAGTCTCGGGTTCGCTTTGTCGGCTGGCAGCCTTGCGCCTCTGAGAATGCTGGTATTCGAATCAGGATCGAAGATTCCGGTCCTCACACAAAAGGTGTAGGGCGAACGTTGGATCGCAGGCGAGATGGAATGGTACTAAATTTTGATTTTAAGAACTGGAGTCCATCCTGCGCGACTATGCGGGAATACTGCATCAAGGGGATTGCGGTCCATGAGTTCGGCCATGGGCTTGGTTTCGTACACGAGCAAAATCGGTTCGACGCACCAGGTGAATGCCAGCAATTGAAGCAAGGGACGAACGGGGATCTCGTCTTGACGCCCTACGATCCGCGCTCCGTGATGAATTACTGCAACCCGAAATACAACAACGACGGAATGCTGAGCACGCTCGACATCGCAGCCGTCCGAGAGGCATACGGTGGACCGCCTGGAAAGCCTGTCGGAGAGTAAAACCAACGCGGTCATCCGCGTTCTTGTCTTCCTTCTTGCGATGAGTTCTGGACAAGCGTTTGGCCAGGATTGCGCGCCCGTGGTTGCCAAGTTTCGGCAGACTAGCGTTCGCATTCGAGTGGAAGGTGTAGATCGGAACTCTGGAGCGATCAGAGAGAGTTTTGGGAGTGGCGTAATCGTTTCTGAGAGGGGCCACGTGCTTACGAACTATCACGTGGTCGATCTTGGTACCGAGTTCATTGACAGGGCCTTTGGCGGTTCAATCGGAAGCGGTACCGTCCCGCCCGTGCCAATGCGGCTCGTTGATGCGGAACCGACTCACGACCTCGCACTTCTGCAATTCAACAACACTGCGGTGGTCTATGAAGCGGCACCGACTGAAAAACTTGAAGTTGCTAGCGCTGGCTCATCGGTCTGCAGTTTCGGATACCCGCTCAACGTAGAGTTTCGACCAACGGGCGGGGTGCTAGGCGACGCCTCTGGGCCAAGCGGCTGGTGGACGCTGGATGTCTCCACGAACCCCGGTGAAAGTGGCTCGCCGGTGTTTGACCTACTCGGCAATCTCCTGGGTCTTCGCGTAGCTGGGCGCGCCGATGCTGTTGGCATCTACTACATGGTGCCGATCAGTTTGGCTGCCAGGTTGCTGGCAATCGTTCCCAAGATGCCGAACACCCGCCCTCTCCTGGACGGAAGAGTGGCCCAGGTGGAGTCAGCGGTTCATCGAGTCCTCGAGTTCCCCAACGCAGTGCAAGCATCGAGGACGCCACCAACGCTTCTTCAGAGCCTGCTAGTGGATACAGGGCCGCTCAAACTTTTCGACGTGCTCTCGCGCTTCAGTGACGCGGACATCGCCCAGATAGAGGGGGGTGAGGCGCTCCAGAGATTCTTTCGGCGGTACTATCGGTTCGAAGAAGGAACTAGGCTATTCGAACAGGTATTGCAGCAACAAATCGGAGCCACGGTTCGAGTTCGTTATGCCTCAGGCTGGAGAATCTACCTACAGTACGTGTTGCTTCGATTCGGTGGTAACTCAGCGGAGCAACTCAGTTCCGGCAGTAACTTTCTCAACTTCGACATCACTTGGGCTGATGCGGAGCGCGTTTATGGCGAACTCGCGATGGACTCCGTGATAGCCAATGCGGGCGCGTTCTTGTTCACGGAGCACAACGAAATTCGGAAAGACGTCCAGACGCTTCGGGAGGTCGTGGGGATTACGCGGTGACCACAAGACACTCTCGTGGCTTACTTCCGCAGAGGTCAGAGGTCGAACTGCTACTACTGGGCCCATTACGTTTGTCGATGCTGCCGCGCGACCAAGCATTTGGGGTCTGCCTAAGTCGGATGGACGCGATCATCCCCGCAGCCCATCCAGCCGCTCATCGTGACAAAGCGCGCGTGAGCTAACACACGCGCATCAGCACGCGTCACCTGACGCGCGTTCGCTGCCACCTATTTGCTACCTAGGCGCACGAGGCACGATACTGTTTCGCAACTTACTGAACAATCACGCGTGATGAGGTCTCGAATTCGAGCCGCTGCTCTACCAGATGTACTAGTCTGAGCATCTGTTCACTCGACCTGTAATCATCTTCAAATCCCCATGCAGAAGCTGCTTGTCGCGAACCGGTCCGAGATCGCGATCCGATGTTTTCGTGCCGCCACGGAGCTCCGACTTCGCACCGTGGCCGTCTACAGCTACGAGGACCGGTTCTCGTCGCACCGCTTCAAGGCTGACGAGGCGTATGCCATCGGACCGCCGCACGGCGGCGAGCCGGTGCGCGCGTATCTCGACATCGACCAGATTATGGCGGTGGCGGCGCGCTGCGGCGCCGACGCCATTCACCCGGGCTACGGCTTCCTCTCGGAGAACGCCCGGCTGGCTCGGGCCTGCGAAGACGCAGGTATCTGTTTCGTCGGCCCGACCTCGGCGCATCTCGACACCTTTGGCGACAAGGTCGCAGCCAGACAGCTGGCGCACTCGGTGGGCGTGGCAACCGTTCCGGGTACCGAGGCGGCACTCCGGCCAGGCGACGACCTAGAGGCGATAGGCAAGAGTCTCGGGTTTCCTCTCATCATCAAGGCGAGCTTCGGCGGCGGCGGTCGAGGGATCCGCGTGGTATCGAGTCCCGCGGATCTGTCTGCGCGTGTGTCAGAGGCGATGCGCGAGGCCTCGGCGGCCTTCGGTCAGGGCGATGTCTTTCTCGAGCGCTATGTCCCGCGGGCGAAACACATCGAGGTGCAGGTGCTCGGCGATGCGCACGGCGACCTCGTCCATCTCTGGGAGCGCGACTGTTCGGTGCAGCGGCGACACCAGAAGGTCGTGGAAATTGCACCGAGTCCCAACCTCGACAAGAGTCTGCGCGAGCGGATCTGCGCCGCGGCCGTCCGGCTCTGCCGTGCTGTGGGATACCGTGCCGCGGGCACGGTCGAGTTTCTGCTCGATGTCGATACGGGCGAGTTCTACTTCATCGAGGTGAATCCGCGCATTCAGGTGGAACACACCGTCACCGAGATGGTCACCGGCATCGACGTCGTCCGTTGCCAGATCCTGCTGGCGGCCGGCCACCGGCTGCACGACGCACCCGTCTCAGTGCCGCGGCAGGAAGACATTGACACAAGCGGGTTCGCCGTCCAGTGTCGCGTGACAACCGAGGATCCGGAGAACCGATTCATCCCGGACTACGGACGCATCACCACCTACCGCGATCCAGGCGGGTTCGCGGTCCGCATCGACAGCGGCAACGCGTATAGCGGGGCCGTCATCACGCCGTACTTCGACTCACTGCTGGTGAAGTTGACGACGTGGGGGACCACGCTCGATGAAGCCGTCCGACGGGGCGAGCGGTCGCTGCGCGAGTTCCGGATCCGCGGGGTCAAGACGAACATCGCGTTTCTCCTCAACCTGCTGAACCACCCGACATTCCTTTCGGGCGACGCCACGACGCGCTTTCTCGACGACACGCCGTCGCTCTTCGAGATTGCGACTCCGCGCGACCGCGCCACCAAGCTCCTGCGGTATCTCGGCGACGTGATCGTCAACGGCCGTTCCGACGTGCGCGCGCACCAGTTGCGGTATCCGGCGGCCGACCCGGTACCGCCGCCCATAGTCGGTCCTGTGCCACACGGCACGCGTCAGCGATTGCTCGCGATGGGGCCCGAGGCCTTCGCCGCATGGGTGCGGCAGGAGCGGCGGGTCCTCGTGACCGACACGACGTTCCGCGATGCCCATCAGTCGCTCTTGGCGACACGCGTCCGTACCTATGACATGGTGGCCGTGGCTGGCGCCGTCGCGCGGTTGGCGCCGGATCTCTTCAGCCTGGAGATGTGGGGCGGTGCGACGTTCGATTCGTCGATGCGCTTCCTCCAGGAGGACCCGTGGGACCGGCTGGTCACGCTTCGCGAGCGGATTCCAAACATCCTCTTCCAGATGCTGCTCCGCGCGAGCAACGCTGTCGGCTACACCACCTACCCGGACAACGTCGTGCGCGCGTTCATCAAGCGCAGCGCGCACAACGGCGTCGATCTCTTCCGGATTTTCGACTCGCTCAACTCGACGGAAAACATGCAGGTCGCGATGGAGGCCGTCAGAACCGACACGCAGGCCCTCTGCGAGTCGGCCATCTGCTACACCGGCGACATCCTTGATCCGGCACGCTCGAAGTACAGCCTCGCTTACTACGTCAAGATGGCGAAGGAGCTGGAGCGGATGGGCACGCACATCATCGCCATCAAGGACATGGCGGGGCTCTGCCGGCCACCGGCCGCGTACGCGCTCGTCAAAGCGCTCCGTGAGGAGGTTGGCGTTCCAATCCATTTTCACACCCACGACACGAGTGGCATCGGCGGGGCCAGCGTGCTGCGTGCCGCCGACGCGGGCGCCGATATCGTCGATGCTGCGTTCGCATCGATGGCGGGCATGACGAGCCAGCCGCCGCTCGAGTCGCTCATTGCCGCGCTCGAACACACGGAGCGCGACACGGGTCTCGACCGCGGCCGCCTCGACACTCTCAGCGGCTACTGGTCGGCGGTCCGTGATCTGTACTACCCCTTCGAGGAAGGGCTGCGTGCGCCTGGCCCCGACGTTTACCAGCATGAAATGCCCGGGGGTCAGTTCACCAACCTGCGCCAGCAGGCCCGGAGTCTGGGGCTCGAACAGCGGTGGGACGAGGTCTGCCAAGCCTATGCGGCTGCCAACCGGCTCTGTGGCGACATCGTGAAGGTGACTCCCTCGAGCAAGGTGGTCGGCGACCTGGCGCTCTTCATGGTGACAAACAACCTGACGGCCGACGACGTGATTGACGCCAAAGTCCCACTCCATTTTCCAAGAAGCGTCGTCGAGATGATGCAGGGCATGCTCGGCCAGCCAGAGGGCGGGTGGCCGGAGCGCTTCCAGCAGGTCGTGCTGGGTTCGGCGCGGGTCGAGCCGATCGTGGGTCGCCCGGGTGCCGCGCTTCCCCCAGCCGACCTTGCCGTCACCGCCACCGCCTTGCGCACGAAGCTCGATCGGGAGCCGCGCGAGGAAGACGTGCTGTCGTATGTGCTCTATCCGAGCGTGTTCCTGGACTACGCGGAGCACGTGCGCCGGTTCAGCGACACGGCCGTGATTCCGACCCGCAACTTCTTCTATGGGCTGCCGCCGGGCGGCGAGATCAAGATCGAGATAGAGGCCGGCAAGACACTCATCGTGCGGTACCTGGCGACCGGGGACGTTCACGACGATGGCACCCGTACCGTGTTCTTCGAGCTGAACGGGCAATCTCGTGAGGTGACCGTTGTAGACCAGCGCGTCGCGGTCAGGGCAGCTCCGCGCCGGAAGGCCGATCCTGCCAACCCCGGACACGTTGCGGCGTCGATGCCCGGCAAGGTATCCGCCATCGCGGTGAAGGTGGGGCAGACAGTTCAGGTCGGGCAGCATCTCTTCTCACTGGAGGCGATGAAGATGGAGACCGCCGTCTCGAGCCCACTCGACGGGACGGTCTCAGAGATGCTCGTCGCTGTGGGTTCGGCTGTCGAGACCAGCGACCTGCTGATCGTCCTGGAATAGCCAGCCGAACCGGTCCCCGGCAGGGGCACTCGTCCCCTGCACGCTAGTCTCGCGGCGCGCGCACCGGCACCTGGGGACCTCCGATGGTCGGCTCTCGATACCGCCACAGGTAGTCGAAGGTGGTATCCACGTGCACCAGCACGCGCTCCGGACTCTGGTTGAACTCCTTGAAGTCAGCCATCGTCACTTCCTTGCGAATCTCGCTCAGGCTCTTGCCGGCCACGATTCGTTCGAGCACCCGGTCACGCACCGCCTGCAGATACCGGCGGAACTCGCCGAATGCCTGCTGCTGCGTCTGCGTGAACTTGTCATGCCCCTCCAGCACGATGCGCACATCGGGCCATCGCTCGAGGGTCCCCAGCGCCTTGAGCGCGTTGTGGATGTCGAGGTCCCGGAAGTCCGGCAGGATGTTCCGGCCACGACCGAAATCGGGAGCGAACATCACGCCATCGGCCGGAACGTGCACGTAGATCATGTTGTCGCTGTGCGTGGGCCCAAGGTGAATCAGGGCGACCTTGATGCCTCCCAGCTCGATTTCCATACGGTCTTCGAACAGGACCTGCGGGATGATCGTCTTGCGCTTCTCGCGCAAAACATGCGGCAGCATGTTGACGTGGGCGATGCCCACCGCCGTGTCTGCGAAGACGTCCATGTCGCAGATGTGGCTCTGGTGGTCGTGGCTCATCACGGCGTACTTCACCGGCAGGTTGAACCGCTGCTTCAGCTCGCCCTTGAGCCACTGCATGTTGTCGCAGCTGCCGTCCACGAGCACGATCCCGGCAGGCGTCACGATGAACATGGCGTTCTGGGTGGCCCCGAAGCGGTACACGTGTTCGCTGATTTGATTGATCGAGCGCTGGTTGGTCCAGACCGGTGTCTGGGCGAGTGCGGTAGTGGCAGTGAACGTGCAGAGCAGCGATACGGCGATCAACGCCGTCTTCGTCGGTGACATCATTGAGCACCTCAACGCAGTTGAAGTAACTGCTGCAGTAATTGCGGCCTTCGCAAGCCCACCGGGATTGTCATCTTAGAACGCATATGGAATATGGACGGCGCGCCGATTCTCCGGCGGCACCAGGCCTCTGGTCAACTGCCTTCCGGTCCGGAATCGCGGAAGCCGAGCGCCACGACTGCCGACAAGGCCCGCCGCCGGCCGACAGCGAGCGTCGTGAGCCCGCATCGGTGCAATAAGATATAGAGCCGTATCCATGTCACGCCGCGCGCCTGGAAAGATTCGCCGATGGCAGGCCACGCTCATCGTCTTCGCGTTCATGATCGCGGTGGCGAGCGCGGCCGTGATCGGCTGGTGGTACGCACGAGAGTCGGCCCCGCATCAAGGCCCCATCGTTCTCGTCTCAGTTGACGGCCAGACACCGGGAACGGGTCAGGCCGCTGCGGGATCCAGCGCAACTCCATCGATCGATGCGCTGACGGCCGATGCCGTTGTCTTCGATCGTGCCTATACGCATTCGCCACTGACGCTGCCTGCCCAGGCATCGCTTCTGTCGGGTCAGCTTCCCTTTGAACACGGCGCGCGCGGCGAGGCGGGTTTCGCGATGGACGACAACGTCCGATCACTTGCAGAGCTGCTCCGGAACCGTGGCTTCGAAACCGGTGCGGCCGTCTCGTCCTTTTTGCTCCGGCCAGAGTCTGGTCTCTCCCAGGGCTTCTCCTTCTTCGATCTTGACCTTCCCGAAACGGCATCAGGCGAAACGCCCGTCGTCGAACGTGAGGGCGGGGAAACTGCCGAAGTCGCGACGGGCTGGATGAACGCGCGGAACGGCTATCGCTACTTCCTGTTCGTCCAGGTGAACGACGACGCGGCGGAAGCCGCCGTTGGACAGCTCGTGGCCGAACTGAAGGAGCGCGGACTCTACGATCAGGCGACCATCCTGCTCACGTCGGACCACGGTGGAACGAGCGGTGGATTCTCGCTCGGCGAAGAATCGCTCCATGTGCCGCTGATCGTGAAGCAACCGGACATGGAAGGCGCGGGCCGCCACGTGACAGTCCCGGTCCAGCACATCGACGTCCTTCCGACCATTCTCGATCTGGTACGTGCTCCAGTGCCCTCTGGTCTTCGCGGCCGGTCGCTTCGTGGTCTTCTCGACGGCGACGCGACGACGCTGCCGGATCAGCCGATGTATGCGGAATCGCTCGGCGGACAGCTTCGACTCGGCACGGCGGCAAGGTACGCGCTCTTCGACTCGCGCTTCAGGTATCTGCGAGGCGACCGCGAAGAGCTTGTTCCATTGGAGACGGAATCAGAGACCACCTCGCCTTCCGATCCGGCCGACGAGATCACGCGATGGCGAACTGCGCTCGATCGCCTGCTGGACGGACGAGCGTTGTTGACGGCGCCATACGTTCCGGAAGCTGACGTAGACCGGTTTGCGGCCCTCGGATTCCTTGGAGGCGGCCCGTTCATCGGAGCGACGGCCGCGCTTCTGACAGCAGGCGAGGAAGCTGCCGTCTCGCAGGTTCACCGGGCTGCGGCACGTCTCGTCGCGCAGCGAAAGTACGCCGAGGCCATCGACCAGCTCCGCAGCATCACGCGTGAACACCCGGACCTGGCGGCCGTGCGATACCAGACAGCCACGGTCCTGTTGCGGGCGGGCCGGATTCCTGAAGCTGAAAAGACGCTCCAGAGCGTGACCGCGCTCGACCCTGACAATACATACGTCCAGGTGGCGCTCGCAGACGCACTGCTGCGGGAAGGCCGCGAAGAAGACGCTGAGGCGAGCGCCGCGCTGGCGATCGCGCTTGCTGAGCACCAGGACGACTCGGCGAGAGCGGCGGCGCATCGGGTCGCCACGTTGGTGGCGTTGGCGCGCGAGGACGAGGAGCGTGCCGGCGAATATGCCGCGTCCGCCGAGCGGGATGATCCGACGATTCCGATGTCGACCTTCGTCGAAGGCCGGGAGGCGTACTCGGCGGGCCGCTACGAGGACGCGCTGGCGGCGTTCGAGAAGACATCGCAGGCACTCGCTCAAAACAGGAGAACGCTCGAGAGCGTGTATTGGTACCTGGGCGACACGTTGGCACGTCTCGGGCGGGAAGCCGATGCGGAGAAGGCGTTCCGCGACGAGTTGCGCGCGTTCCCCAGGCACATCTCCGGCTACACCAGCCTCGCGACGCTGTATCACGCGTCCGGTCGCGCAGAGGCAATCAAGGAGACGCTGGACGATCTCGTCTCGACAGTGCCGACGCCGGAAGGTTACGACGCTGCCGCCCGCGTCTGGCTGAGCGTTGGCGATCCGACATCAGCCGCAGCGCTCCGGACCGACGCGCGAGCACGCTTCCGAGGCGATCCGTCTCTCGCCTTTTTTCAACGACGACGCTGAGGGCGCGACCGCACCACGAAGGAAGTGACGTTCCTCCACGGCTGCAACTATCCCTGGTCCACTGACGGCCGCACTGTTTACTACGGTATGGACTTCGGCGCCAACGTGTGGGGCTCACACCTTGGCGTCTCCACCCGTCGCGACGCCGTCGCGCGCGACTTCCTCGACATGGCGCGCCTGGGATTCACCGTCGCGCGCTGGTTCGTCTTCTGTGACGGACGAGCGGGGATCCTCTACGACCCGAGCGACATGCCCGCAGGCCTCGATGACTGTTTCTTCGTAGACATGGATGCGGCGCTCGAGATCGCTCGAGACGCAGGTATTCGACTCGATTTAGTCCTGCTCGATCACCGCTGGATGTTTCGGGATCTGATCGATAGCGCCGTTGATGCGTCCACCGGACTCCGCATTGAGCGGACGCTTCCGCACGGGCGAGCTGACGTCCTGCTGACGTCTTCAGGGCGTCGATTGCTATTCGAGCGCGTCTTCGAACCCATCGTCATGCGCTATGGAGCATCGGGCGAGCGTCAGGATCTAGGCAGACAGATTGCGTTCTTCGAGCTGATGAACGAACCTGACTTCGTCATCAGCGAATGGAGACGCGATATCAGCCGACGGGTGCCTCGCCCGGTGGACTTCGCGGTCTTCAGAAAGATGGTTTCCGAGTTGAGCGCGTTGGTACACGCCAACTCATCTGCGCTGGTCACGCTCGGCGGCGCGAGACTGCGCAATCTCCACGCCTGGGACGATCCCGCACTCGGCCTCGATCTGCTCCAGGTGCATTCGTACCCCGACACGCGTCGATTCTTTCGCGCCGAGCCGGACATCTTTGGCAGACCAGCGTCTTCACTGGGCCTCAATCGAGAAGTGATCCTCGGCGAATTCCCAGGCAACGGGCCAACGCAACATCCCGGAGGCGCATCGCCGCCAGCGACAACGCTCGACGACTACCTCGAATTTGGCGTGAGCGGCGGTTACGCTGGCGCGTGGCCGTGGAGCTTCAGCGGCACCGATGCCTACGGCCGTCTGCCGGAGGAACCGCTTCGAAGGTTCGCGGCAAGACACCCCGATCTCGTGAACCCGCTCGCGTTCACCGACGAGTGAACCAGCCCTGAGGCCTCTCGTTACGTCGAGCTCCGCGCAGGGTGTGCAGCGACGATGGCGAGGCCGACAGCGCTCCAGAACACGCTCCTGACCTTTCGCACCACCGCGAGCGAGACACCTGCGGCGGGGTTGAGCGCCAGCGATGGCGCAATCGCGCCAGACAAGGCCTCGTCCACGCCGATCCGGAAAGGGACGAACTTGAACGCGACGGTCATCACCCTGTTCAGCGCCTCGAACACGATCGCCTGCGCGAGCGTCGGGCTCAGATCGCCGAGCAGCCATCTCAATGTCAGGAAGACCTCGAGCACCGCGAGCGCGTGGAACGACAGTTCCAGCGCGAACGCCTGCTGGAGACGCCGGGGGTTGGCCTCATAGAACCCGACAACCGCAAGCCGTACGGAGGCCAGACGCTCACGCCATCGGGGCCGTGCGCCTCGACTGCTGTCCCAGGTGCCGCGAAGAAGCCACAGGCCGATCGCGCTCGCTACGATCCCGGCAGCGATCGAGGCCACGATTCCTTCCTGCCACTCAAACGGCAGAGGTACCGTCACCAGCACCACGACGAGCCCGATGGCAATCATCGCGGCGACCGACGCTGTATAGATGAGATTCTCGACGGCAAGAGACGCAACAGACTCGCCCGTGGCGAGGTGATGACGCGTCAGGAGGACCTTCGTCGGCTCACTGGCCAGAAGACCCAACGGGGTGATGTTTCCCACGGCATCACCAGCGAGAAATGCGCTGAGTGCCTGATTGAAGCTGAGGGTGGTGTTGGCCGGCATGCACATGCGCCAGCATGCGGCCCGGATCGCGAACCGGAGACCTGCGAGGGCCAGGATGGTGACCAGCCCCCAGCCCACCCGCCTGATTCCTTCGACGATGTCGGCGGTTCCCGTGCCCCGAACGACGTAGGCGAAAAGAATCGCGCCGCCCAGCGTGCAGGCAATCGTGAGCAGATGCCGGCGGCTGGTGGAAGGGCTCACGGGACGAAGTTCACCTCACCGAGCAACCACGAAGACCGCGACCGCTCAGGACGCCGCTTCCGAGTATCGACGTCCTTCGCAACCTTGGAGTTCTTCGTGGTTCCGGAGGTGAAGAAGATCAGATATGCCGGGCTTCGACCTGCTTGAGCGTGGCTTCGATCAGGGCCTCGTTGTCCTCACGCGACACTTGCCGCTGAAGGATCTTCGAGGCGATCGTCACCGACAAATCGATCGCTTCGTGCCGAATCTGCTGGATGGCGCGCGCCGCCTCGAGCTGGATCTGCTGCTCGGCGTTCTTGACGATCGTCGCAGACTCCGCACGCGCCCGCTGCTTCAGCTCTTCGCGCAGAGCGTCCGCGTCGGAACGGCTCCTGGCGATGATGGCCTCGGCTTCGACACGCGCCTGACGCATCATCTCGGCCGATTCCTTCTGCAGGCGTTCGAGCTCCTGCCTGGCGAGCTTCGCGTCGTCCAGCGCCTTGGCAATCGTCGCCTGCCGGCGTTCGAGCGCCTCGAGCAGCGGCCGCCACGCAAACTTCGCGAGCAGCCCCACCAGGACGAGAAACGTCAGGATGGTCCAGATGAAGAGCCCGGGATCGGGTTGGACCAGAGGGTTATCCATCACCTACCTCAGCAGCACGATCAGCAGACAGAACACCTCGGCAAGAATCGCGACGCCTTCGAGCAGGAAGAGCGGCAAGTTCACCGCGCCAGTGATCTGGGCCGCCGCGCTCGGCTGACGCGCGATGCCATCGGCCATTCCGTTGGCGAGCTTCCCGATACCCAGACCCGCGCCGATGACGGCCAAACCCAGGCCGAGGCCGGCGCCCATGTAGTGCAGAACTTCCATTCGATCTCCTCCGTTCGTCGCTGTTAACGTCGTCTTTCGTGTCGCAATTCGTTCGTAGGGCGGGTCCCGCGGACCGGACCCGCCACATCAGTGATGCGCGTGAATAGCCATGCCGATGAACACAGCCGTCAAGAGTGTGAACACATACGCCTGGACCAGGATCACAATCAGCTCGAGCGCCGAAATGCCCACCGCCAACGGGATGGATACAGCCAGACCCACACCCATGCCGACCGCCTGACCCGCCATTTCCGTGAAGATGAACACGAACGACAGGATCGCCAGAATGGCGATGTGCCCGCCCGTCATGTTTGCCGCAAGCCGCATGGTCAGCGCGAATGGCCGCACGAACATACCGAGGATCTCGATCGGGATCAATGCGGCCGCGAGGAACGGTGACACGCCGTGCGGTACCAGATTCTTCCAGTGCTGAACCGCGCCATGGGCCTTGGACCCGGCAATGATGATGGCAAAGAAGCTCACCACGGCCAGCCCGGCGGTCACGTTGAAGTTCGATGTGGTGGTGGAGCCGCCGTGCAGGACCATCCCGAAGAAGGAATCCGCGCTGGCGTGCAGAACCCAGTGGTTCAGTAGCGCGAGAACTTCGAAGATCGGAATCATCCCGATGGCGTTCGAGCCCAGGATGAACACGAACAGCGTCAGGAGAATCGGGGTCCAGACCTTGGTCCACTTGTGACCGATGTTCGGCTCCGCCACCGAGTCGCGGATGAACTCGACCACCGACTCGAGCGCGTTCATGAAGCCGGACGGGACCAGCCGGTCGTGCTTCAGATAGCCGCGCACGGTCGTAACGATGACAAGCAGGAGAATGCCGGACACGAGCCAGAGCATGAAGACATGCTTCGTCACCGACATGTCGATGCCCGCGATAGTGGGCAGGTGAATCAGCGGGTGCTCGAGGCTGCTGTTCGCGACGTGCTCGATGATCACTTCGCCCGCGTTGAATTTTTCGGATGCTTCCTCAGCACCTTCCGCGGCCGGTTCCGCTCCAGCTGCAGCTTCTTCCTGCGCACCGAGCGCCGTCCCTATGTGCGGGAAGGTCCCGACTGAAAGATAGTCGCCGGTTGGGACGCCAAACAGCGCCAAAAGGAAGAACAGCGAGGTTCCGCACACCAGCCTCATCAGCCGGCGCGACCCTGTCGCCCTGCCGGAAGTGCTGTCGGTAACCACACGTAACCCGTCGATTTCTGCCATCGTTCTTTGACTAGGAACCTTTTACGACTGCGGCGCCGTGCCGCGCCCAAACAGGCGCTGCAGGCAGAGCGCTTCGAACATGTGCAACGCGATGAAGTACACCGTGAAGCTGATGACAAACGGCAGCGGTTCGAGCCGCAGCACCTTGAGCATCACCGTCACGTACGCCCCGAAAAACACCAGCTTCCCGCCGAATGCGGCCACCATCAGTCCCGTCAGCCGCTCCGGATTCGATGGGAACGTTCGCGCCACCAGCACCCAGGTGCCCACGGCCCCAATCAGGGGAGCCAACATCCCGAAAAGCACTTCCCGGTCGCTTTCAACCCCTGGAATCGCGGCCACAATCAGCCAGGACACCAGCGCCGTACCGGCCATCCACCACGCGGGTCTCATGGCCGCCAGATCAGCTTGGCCAGCTCATAGAAGCCGACCACCAGCCCCAGAAACAGCCCCCCGAGCAGAAACCAGGGCGACGTTCCCTGCCATTCATCCACCGCGTATCCGATGCCCCCGAGAAGGATGATGGCCCCAATGAGCGTGTAGCCGGCCCCCATTGCCGGACCGGACCGGACGAACACGGCTTCAGCGTCCCGAAGTGCACGTTCAGCCTCTGCACCACGGACAGCATCCGCACGACGGTGCTTCCGGGACCCAAACAAACAATCAATCGTAGCAGACGCACATTGACAGTCGCAACGCGCGCAGGGCTATACTCGAATTTCCAGAGGAATCATGCCTCCGTCTGTGCTCCGCCTGGCGCTGTTTCTGGCCCTGACCGTGGTTGTGGCAACCGGGTCGGACGCGAATCTGCGCGCGCAGGCAGGGGCCCGGGAACGAACCCTGTTCGTGACGGCGCTGGATCCACGAGGCGAGCCCGTCGAGGGTCTCACTCCCAACGACTTCGTCGTCACCGAGGACGGCCGCCGACGCGAAATCCTGCGGGTGTCACGTGCCGTCGAGGCGATGGACATTGCCGTCCTGGTGGACAACAGCGCCGCTGCCGACCGCGCGATCTCGTCGCTACGCGACGGATTGAAGGGATTCGTCGGGGCACTCGGCACCGATCACCAGATCGCCATCATCGGCCTGGCCGACCGTCCGACGATCCTTCAGGACTACACCTCAAGTCGCAGTCAGCTCGAAAACGCCACGAGCCGGCTCTTTTCGATGAACCAGAGCGGCATGACGCTGCTCGACGCCATTGTCGAAGTATCGGGAGGACTCCGCCGCCGGGAAGCGACCCGAGCCGTGGTGGTGCCGGTCATCACCACGGGCGTCGAGTTCACGAACCGCAACGCCCGGGACGTGATCCGCACGATGCTGCAGGCTGGCGTCAGTCTCCACGCGATCGTCGTTGGTATCCTGGATTTCACGAGCATCGAGGATCGCGAGCGGGCGCTGTTGCTCGATCAGGGCACCCGTGACACGGGCGGACAGTTCGCCACCCTCCTGACGGAGAGCGCTCTCATTCCGGGACTGCAGAAACTCGCACGCCAGCTGTCGTCGCAATACAAGGTTGTCTACGGCCGACCCGACTCGCTCGTCCCACCAGACAAGACCGAGGTCTCCTCGTCTCGCCCGGGTGTCGCGATGCGTGGCACGCCTGCTCGCGGGCAGACTGGAGCCTGACATGAACCGTGTCTGTCTCGCACTTGTACTGGTGGTGGCCTCGCTGACCACCGGGGTCTCAGCCGGGCCCCAGCGGGGTGGTCAAGCGCCATCGTTCCGAACCACCATTGACATCGTTTCGCTGAACATCACGGTCATTGACGGCGCCAACCACTACCTGACCGATCTCGAGCAGACAGACTTCTCGGTCTTCGAAGACGGCGTGAAGCAGGACGTCATCTTCTTCACGCGGCGGCCTCAACCGATCGCGATGTCCCTGCTGCTCGACAGCAGCGCCAGCATGGAAGCGAAGCTCGGCACGCTGCAGACCGCGGCAACGAACTTCGTGCACCGGCTCCGCCCAAACGACATCGCGCAGATCATCGACTTCGACAGCCGGGTATCGATACGTCAGGCGTTCACGTCGAACCAGCCTGAGCTGGAAACGGCGATTCAGCAGGCCGTGTCGGGCGGATCGACATCCCTCCACAACGCCATCTACATCTCGCTGAAGGAGCTCGCCAAGATTCGGGCGCTGAACGAGGAGGATGTTCGCCGCCAGGCCCTCATCGTGTTCTCCGACGGTGAAGATACGTCGAGCCTCGTATCGTTCGAAGAAGTGCTCGACCTGGCGAAGCGCTCGGAAACGTCGATCTACACGATCGCGCTGCGCGGCACCGACACGAACACCCGAGGTTTCCGCGAAGCCGAGTTCGTGATGCGCCAGCTCGCCCAGGAAACGGGCGGCCGAGCCTTCTTTCCGGCAAAGATCGAAGACCTGAATGGCGTGTACACGCAGATTGCCGACGAGCTCGCCAGCCAGTACACGCTGGGGTACACGTCGAAGAACTCACGCAACGACGGCGCCTTCCGACGCGTCGTCGTACAGGTGGCCAAGCCGAACGCGACCCCACGAACCAAACGGGGCTATTACGCCCCCGGGCGTTGAACGCTCTCCCGCTCGTCCTTTATGCGGCGGCCGGCGTGCTCTACGCCGTCCACTTCGCGCGACGTAGTCCTCACGCCGGGCGAATCGCCACGACGCTGCTCATCTCTGCCGCACTCGTTCACACGTTTGTCATCGGCATGCAGACGATGGAGGTTCGGCATGTCCCGTTTGCGAACCCCTCTCGAGCGGTTTCCACTTTCGTGTGGCTGCTTGCCCTGTCGTACCTCTACCTCGAGGTGACGACAGATGAACGCGCGATGGGTGTTTTCATCGTCCCGATCCTCGTCGGCCTTCAGTTCATCCCCGCTCTGTCGCCCGGTGAGGAACGGATCGATCCCGTGCTCGACAGCCCGTGGTTCTGGGTTCACGTGTCGTCTCTGCTCTTTGCATACGCCAGTTGTGCGCTCGCAGGCGTGCTCGGCTTGATCTACGTGCTGCAGTTCAAGGAGATCAAGAAGAAGCACCTGGGTTACTTTTACACCCGGCTCCCATCGCTCCAGACCCTCGACGTCATGAATTCGCGGGCAGTGACGATCGGCTGGCTGTTTCTGACCCTTGGCGTCGCAGTCGGAGCCATCTGGACCGCCCAGGCGCGAGTGCAGGTGCCGGACGACCCGAACCTGATGGCGATGTCGCTCAACGACCCGAAGGTCCTGATGGCGGTGCTCACCTGGATCATCTATTCGTTCGCCGTACTTGCCCGACGGACGATGGGCTGGACGGGACGCAGGGCGGCGTGGCTATCGGCATTCGGATTCGCCATCGTGCTGCTGAATTTCCTGCCGATCAATTACTTCGTCACCACGAGCCACACGTTCTAGGAGAGATCGGTCAGTGCATCTCCTCCTGCTCGGCGTGAGTCATCGAACCGCACCGGTTGAGCTGCGTGAGCGCCTCGATTTCTCGAGCCGCGACGTCGGGGCGGCCGTTGAATCGCTCTCGGCGCGGGCCTCGTCCGCTGAGTCGGTCGTGCTCTCGACGTGCAACCGTTCGGAGATCTACGTGGTTGGTGAAGATCTCGTGCGTGCGCGGGCCGAGATTGTCGCGTTCCTCAGCGAGTACCACCATCTGCCGAGCGAGGCCTTCAGCCCGCATCTGTTTGCGTTCGACGATGTCGCGGCCGCACGACACCTGTTCCGTGTCGCATCCGGCCTGGACTCGCTCGTGGTGGGTGAACCCCAGATTCTCGGGCAAGTGAAAAGCGCTTTTCAGGCGGCATCGGAACGACGATGCACCGGCCCCCTGCTGACCAAGACGTTCCACTGGGCGTTCGGGGTTGGCAAGCGCGTCCGGCGCGAAACGACCCTCGGCGAGGGCGCCGTATCCGTGAGCTTTGCGGCGGTGTCGCTCGCGCGCAAGATCTTTGGGCGCCTGAACGGGCGCCGCGTGCTCGTGGTCGGCGCTGGCGAGATCAGCACACTCACCGCACAACACCTGCGAAGTCAGGGAGTCGCTGAGATCGTGATCACGAGCCGGACGACGGCTCACGCCGACGAACTTGCCGCTGAAGTTGGGGGGCGCTCTGTTCCGTGGTCACACCTGCGCCCGGCGATTGCCAACGCCGACATCGTGCTCACGGCCACAGGGTCGCAGCGGCCCATCATCACCCGGGAGGACATCGAGACGGGGCACGGTCGCAAGCGCGCCGAGCCACTCTTCATCATCGACGTAGCGGTCCCTCGCGATGTGGATCCCGCTGTCGGCGAGATCGAGCAGGTCTTCCTGTACAACGTGGACGACCTGCAGGGTATCGTTCAGGAGAACATCGCGCGACGAGGGGCTGAGATTGCACGCGCCGAAGCCATCGTCGACGAGGAGGTGGCGCGCTTCACGGCATGGCAACGCTCACGACGCGCGGTCCCGACCGTAGTGGCGCTGCGTCAGCGCTTCGAGGACATCCGCCGCGCCGAGTTGCGGAGACTCGAGAGTCGTCTGGCGGGGTTTTCGCCTGAGGAGCGGGCACGTGTCGACGAAGTGACTCGTCTCATTGTCGAAAAGCTCCTGCTCGAACCGACAGAACAGTTGAAAGCGCTGCCCGACGTTGAGACCCAGACTGCCTATACCGAGGCCATGTCCAGGATCTTCCGCCTGGGCGACGAACGACAGTCCGCGAACCACGACTCCTCGTCGGTGTCGATGGACGACATCGCAGACGACGATCACTAGCCCAGGGCGCACGAGATAACCACGAGAGATGCTGAATTTGAAACTCGGAACGCGCGGTAGTCCGCTCGCGTTGTTCCAGGCCAACACCGTCGCAGCACTCCTTCAATCGTCCGCCGGGGTGACCTGCGAGATTGTGGTGATTAAGACATCGGGCGATCAACTGGCCGAAGTCCCGCTGGCCGACGCCGGTGGCAAGCGGCTGTTCGTCAAGGAAATCGAGGATGCGCTGCTGGACGGCGCAGTTGATCTCGCCGTGCACAGCAGCAAAGACATGCCCGCCGTGCTGCCACCGGGCCTGACGCTCGGCGCAGTGCTGCCACGTGAAGACCCTCGCGACGCGATCGTCCTCGCAGCAGGAGCCACACCCTCCGCCTCCCATGAGGACGCCATCCGGAGTCGCGGTGAACACCCGCGAATTGGGACCAGCAGCATCCGGAGGGTCGCGCAACTCGCCCGTCTCGTTCCAACGGCGCGGTTTGCGCCTATTCGAGGTAATGTCGATACGCGATTGCGAAAGGTCGATGCCGGTGACTACGACGTCATCGTGCTGGCGGCCGCCGGCCTCAAACGTCTCGGCTACGGAGCCCGGATTTCAGCGTTTCTGCCGACAGCGGCCTGCGTGCCTGCACCAGGGCAGGGCATCATAGCGGTGGAAATTCGTGATGACGACCCGAGAACCCGTGACATGCTGAGCCGCATCGATGACGCAATGTCGGCAGCGGCGCTCGCGGCCGAGCGCGAAGTGGTGGTTCGGCTCGGGGGAGGATGTCAGATGCCGATTGGCGCAATCGCAAGCATCGATGGGAGTGAACTCACGTTGAACGCCATCGTCGTATCGATTGACGGTCATCGCGCCGTGCGCACCGAAACGCGTGGCGCCTCAGCCGATGCGTCGGGTATCGGAGCCAGGGCGGCAGAGCATCTGTTGGCTCAAGGAGCCGCGGAAATCCTCGCTGAAGCCGGTCAGGCCCAAGTGGAGACTGAGCGGTCGCGGACATGAGACGTCCAGCGGTCTACCTGATCGGGACCGGACCCGGAGATCCGCGACTCGTTACGGCCCACGGTCTCGACTGTCTGCGTGCGGCAGACGTCGTCGTGTACGACCACGGAATTCCCAGCGAGCTGCTCCAGAATGCTTCGGAAGGCGTCGAGCTCATCGACGTCGGAAACGCCTCGCCGCAACCACTGGCACAGGAGGCGATCAGCTATCTCCTGGCCGAGAAGGCGCGCGAAGGAAAGATGGTCGCCAGACTGAAATGGGGCGACCCATTCGTGTTCGATCGCGGTGGAGAGGAAGCGCTCTTCCTGCACGAGCAGGGAGTGCCGTTTGAGATCGTGCCCGGGATTCCTGCTGGCATCGCAGTCCCTGCCTATGCAGGCGTCCCAGTGACGTATCCAGGCGCCGGCGACACCATCACCCTGATCCGTGGCTACGAGGATGAGAGCCGCACGGCACCCGAAATCGACTGGGTGAGCCTCGCTCGCCTCGGCGGCACGGCGGTCTGCTACGCGGGACCTCAACAGCTACCGCGTATTCTCGAGGCGATCAAAGGGAGCGGCTGGCCAGCGGATGGCCGGGCTGTCGTGATTTATAACGGAACGATGCCCGCGCAGGAGACAGTCTCGGGAACGGTTTCCGAGTTGCTCGATACGGTCCGGGACAATCCCCGACGCGGCGCGGCAACGCTCGTGGTCGGACTGGTCGTCGGCCTGCGTCCTCACCTTCGGTGGTTTGACGCACGGCCGCTCTTTGGACGCAGCGTGCTGGTCACTCGTCCTCGAGAACAGGCTGCGGAGCTCGTGAACCGGCTGACCGCGCTGGGCGCCGACGCCATCGCGTCACCGCTCATTCGGGTGACTCCGCCTGATGACTGGGAACCGCTTCGCAAGGCGGCCGAAGCAGCGAACACGTTCGACTGGATCGTGTTCACGAGCGCGAACGCTGTAGCGTCATTCATGAAGGCGCTCCTCGAGAGCGAGCACGACCTGCGCCTGCTCAAAGGACCGCGGCTGTGCGCAGTGGGAAAAGGGACGGCAGACAAGCTGGCGCAGTATCACGTCAAGGCCGACATCGTTCCCGACGAGTTCCGGGCTGAGGCCGCGGCAGCCGCGATCGCGGCCGCGGGACCGCTGCAGGGTACGCGAGTGCTCCTGCCGCGCGCGGACATCGGCCGGGAAGTCATCGGCAACCAGCTGCGTCAGGCCGGGGCAGATGTCACCGAAGTCATCGCGTATCACACTCGCCTGGAGGAAACGCCGCGCGAAGGCGATCCTGACGTGTACGGGATGCTCCTCGAGGGTCGCATTGACGTCGTCACCTTCGCGAGCCCCTCATCTGTGCGAAGCTTCGCGAAGATTCACGGAGCCGACGCCGCGGCAGACCTGCTGAAGAACACCGTCGTGGCGGTAATTGGCCCCGTCACGGGAGACGCCGCGAGGCAACTGGGGTTTCCTGTGACCGTGCAGGCGACAACGCATACGATTCCCGCGCTGGTGGACGCCATCGTGGCGTACTACGCCGTCGCCAGAACCGCGTCGCCGAATTAACCGCGAAGACACGCAGGGGCGCACCCTGCGTGTGTCCGTGGCAAGATTTCATCCATGTCCGAACAGACGACATCCCGCTTCGTGCTTGCTCGAAGGCCGAGGCGACTCAGGCGTACTGACGCGATCCGGCGCCTCGTCCGGGAAACGCAACTGACGCCCGACTGCTTTATCTATCCCCTCTTCATCACCAGCGGAACCGGAGTGCGGCGCGCGATTACGTCGATGCCAGGCGTGTTTCAGCTCTCGGTGGATGAGGCGGTCAAGGAAGCCGCAGCGGCCTATGCAGATGGGGTGCCTGGTGTGCTCCTGTTCGGACTGCCCGAGAGCAAGGATGCCGTTGGATCGACGGCAGCCGATGCTCACGCGCCCGTACAGTCGGCTGTCCGTGAGCTCAAGCGCGCGATACCCAATCTCATCGTGGTGACCGACGTCTGCCTTTGTGAGTACACGTCGCACGGACACTGCGGCATTCTCGAGGGTGACGAGATCCTGAATGACGTCACCGTGTCGCACCTTGTAGAGGTCGCGCTGTCGCATGCAACCGCCGGCGCGGACTTCGTGGCGCCATCCGACATGATGGACGGTCGCGTCGCCGCCATCCGTCAGGGGCTCGACGAACGTGGATTCGAACGCGTCGGGATCATGTCGTACGCCGCGAAGTACTGCTCGGCGTTCTATGGCCCGTTCCGGGACGCGGCGGATTCTGCCCCGCAATTCGGGGACCGACGAAGCCATCAAATGGATCCCGCGAACGTGGAAGAAGCTCTACGGGAAGTCGAGACCGACCTCAACGAAGGGGCCGACATCGTGATCGTCAAGCCGGCGCTCACCTATCTCGACGTGGTATCGAGGGTGAAGGAACGCTTCAGGCAACCGACCGCGGCATACCATGTCAGCGGCGAGTACGCGATGCTCAAGGCGGCCGCTGCCAACGGCTGGATCGACGAGCCACGGGCCATGATGGAAACGCTCACGGCCATACGACGTGCCGGCGCCGACATCATCATCACGTACTACGCACGCGCGGCCGCGCGCGCTCTTCGTTCGGAACGTTCGGATCGTTCGAACCGTTCGGATCGTTAAGGACGGCCGAGGCGAACGATATGAATACATCGACCAGTAAGAAGCTTTTCGCGCGCGCTTCCAAGGTCCTGCCCGGCGGCGTCAGCAGTCCCGTCCGTGCGTTCAAGGCAGTTGGCTCGTCGCCGCTGTTCATCCGCCGCGGAAAGGGCGCAACCATCGAGGATGTCGATGGCAATCGCCTTATCGACTATGTGATGTCGTGGGGGCCTCTCATTCATGGGCACGCCCCCTCAGGACTGATCAAGGCCGTCACTGCTGCGGCAAAACGCGGTACGAGCTTCGGCGCGCCGAGTCCCCTCGAACACGATCTGGGCGAGCAGGTGCGTTCGCTCATGCCCTCGCTCGAACGCGTTCGCTTCGTGAGCTCGGGCACCGAGGCAGCCATGAGTGCCGTGCGCGTGGCGCGAGCCTTCACGGGGAGAGACCGCATCATCAAGTTCGAAGGTTGCTATCACGGTCACGCGGATGCGTTTCTGGCCAAGGCTGGATCGGGTGCCACGACGCTCGGAGTGCCTACGAGTCCGGGTGTGTCACGCGCCGTGGCGGCTGACACGCTCCTCGCGCGCTATAACGACCTCGCGTCTGTTGAGGCTCTCTGCTCGAGTCACAAGGGGTCGATCGCTGCGCTCATCGTCGAACCGATTGCCGGCAATATGGGGGTCGTGCCGCCGGCAACAGGATTTCTGAGCGGGCTTCGAGACATCACAGCCCGACACGGAATCTTGCTTGTCTTCGACGAGGTGATCTCGGGATTCAGAGCCGCCGCTGGAGGTGCGCAAGCGGTCTTCGGCGTCACACCCGATCTCACGTGCCTTGGAAAGATCATCGGCGGGGGATTGCCGGTTGGCGCGTACGGTGGACGGGCGGACATCATGGCGCTCGTGGCACCAGCCGGGCCGGTCTATCAGGCGGGCACACTGTCAGGAAACCCTGTGGCCATGACGGCCGGGCAGTGGGCTCTCAAACGGCTGACCCCTCGTCTCTACAAGGACCTTGCACGTCGAGGCACGCTGCTCGCGGCTGGACTTGCGGATGCCGCGCGCGACGCTGGCGTCGCCCTCCAGGTCAACGCATTCGGTTCGCTGCTGACGCCGTTCTTCACGTCATCGCCAGTGACGGATTACGACTCCGCGCTGAAGGCCGACACGGATGCCTATGCGACGTTCTTCCGTGCCATGCTCGAACGAGGCATCTACGGTCCGCCGTCGCAATTCGAAGCGTGGTTTCTATCGGCCGCTCATACCGATCGTCACGTGAACGACACGGTGAAGGCCGCACGAAGTGCACTGAAGGTCGTCGCCGCGCGGTCCGGATCTCGAAGGATGCGCTAGCGGGCAGTATTGATCCGTGCGGCCGAATCGATCCGGACGCGCAAGACAGAGCCCTGGGCCAGATTGAGTTCCTCCCCTTCGGTCGCCGCGATCGTGCCGCCGCCACCGATCAGGATTCCGGCCATGGCGCCCTTGAAGCCGCCCAGAATGCCACCGAGAATAGCGCCCACGCCCGCGCCAGCACCAACGCGGCCCACTTCACCCTTTATACCTTCGCCCTCGAGAGCCTGGCTTACGGTGGCGCGAATCGGATAGGACCTTCCACCGAACGTGACCTGGTCGAAGCTCACGCTCATCCTGGCCGTCCTGTTGGTGCGGGTCGCCGGTTCCACTGAAGTCACGACACCGCGCATCACCGCCCCGGCCGGTATCGCGACCCGCCCATCGACGCTGAGGTCAACGAGTGTCGTCGCTTCGAAGCGATCCTCGACCTTGGCGGTGCCTGAGTTGAGGGCATCACTCAGCCGAACGTCCAGCTCCGTGCCGGCAGGTATTTCTACTTCATTCCTCCCAAGAGGCGTTGTCGTCGTTGTCGTCCGCGTCGCGGGCTGACTCGTCGCCGGCGTGCTGGTGGCAGGGGCAGCCGCGCGGTTCGTCGTATCGCTCGCTCGCGACCGAAGATTCTCGATCCGATCGCGCACGTTCAGGTACTCGGTGCGCGCCAGGGTACGTTCTTTTCGAAGCTTCACCTTGAGGTAAATCACTTCATCCCGCAGGTCGTCGAGCTCCACCTGCAACTGGTTAGCTCTGGCGGCATCGCGCGTGCGGAGCTGCGTGACGTCCCCTGCGGCAGCTGTGGTGTCCTCCTGGAGCCGCTGAATGTCTGTTGTGGTGACAGTCTGGGCCGCAGCAGACGCGGCAACGCCGGCCAGGAACGCGACCGCGAGCATAGCTCGTCGAATACGATGCATGAAGGAACCTCCGTTTGAGGCGCTGTGCAATTATTGCGCCGATCACGCTGCCCCGAAACGAGGGCAGTTCATACCACGGGGATTTATCGGAGTAAGTAGATTGTGTCCTACCTGGGGGAGCAGGTCCAGAGTCGTCCGCGGACCTGCTAGTTCCGCCAGGGCATCAGCCGTTCGATCCAGGCGATGCGGGTCAGGTCGTTGTAGATGACCGTCACCATCAGCATCATCAGCACGGCAAAGCCAGCCATGAGCATCTTTTCCTTGACCGCGTAGCTGAAGTCACGTCGCGCGACACCCTCGAGCGCCATGATCAGGATGTGCCCGCCATCGAGCACCGGGATCGGCATCAGGTTGAGCAGCCCGAGGTTGAGGCTGATCGACGCCATCAATGAGAAGAGCGCAATCCAGCCTGCGGCCGCCGACTCTCCCGACAGCTGGGCAATCGCCACAGGGCCCATCAACTGACGCGGCGACGTCTCGCCCACGAACAGACCGCCGAGCGTCTTGAAGATCAGGCCGCTGAACTCGATGTTCTTCTGCACGCTCAGTTTCATGGCCTCGAAGGGGCCTGGCGTGAACGATCGCGTCGGCTCGGTGACGAAGACGCCGAGCATGGCGCGGTCACCGTTCTGCTCCGGCGTCGCGCGTATCTGAAGCTGCTGGTCGCCACGCTTGATCGTGAGCTCGATCTCGCGACCACCGCTTCCCGAGATCGCCTCGATCAGGTTGGTCCGCGTCACCATCCGTCGTCCGTCTACCGCGAGGACGATGTCACCCGCCATCAGGCCGGCCCGCTCGGCCGGCTCACCAGCGATGACCGAGGCCACGATCGGATCGATGTCCGGAAGGACTCCGATCTCGCCGATCTCGAATCGGCCGTCGGAGTCAGGACGGACGCTGACGGTCCGCGTTTCACCATTGCGCCGCAGTGTGATTGGAACGTCGCGATCCGGCCTGGTGCCGACGGCAATGAAGAGATCTTCCCAGGTGCTGACCGGTTCGTTGCCGACTGTCAGGATGAGATCGCCGGACTGGATGCCCGCGCGCTGAGCCGGCGAGTCAGGCTCGACGGCGCCAATCGTTGGCGGCTGGTCCTCATAAATCGGGACCTGCGCACCCTGCGCCAGCACGACAGCCATGACCACCACCGCCAGGATGATGTTCATGAGCGGGCCCATGATGAGCACCTGGAAGCGTTCCCACTTGGTCTTGGACAGGAACTCGTCCGGCTGGCCGGTGCGGCCGGGATCGTCGGGGCTGTCCCCCGCCATCTTCACGTAACCGCCCAGCGGAATCAGGCTGATGCAGTACTCCGTGTCGCCTCGCTTGGTTTTCAGGATCTTGGGACCGAATCCGAGCGAGAACGTGAGAACCCGCACGCCGAGCCGGCGGGCTGCGAGGAAGTGTCCGAGCTCGTGCACGAAGACCAGCACGCCCAGCACGAACAGGAACGACCAGATCGTGTTCAGTGAGCTCACTGGATCAATTCTAACTCGCGTGCCACGTGGCCGGCATACTCCCGGGCCCACAGATCGGCCTTCCGAATTGCCGCGAGCGTTGTCACTTCTTCCACGGAATGCGCGTTCATCGTCATTTCGACGACCCGGGCGATTCCAGTGAATCCAAGTCTGCGGTCGAGGAACGCCTCAACCGCCAGCTCGTTGGCCGCGTTCAACACCGCCGGCAACGTGCCTCCGGTACGCAACGCGCGATAGGCCAGTCCCAGACAGGGAAATCGATCGACCCTCGGCTCCAGGAAGTCGAGCCGTCCAGCGCGCAGAAGATCGAGCACTGGTAGCGGGCCGCCCCAGCGCTCCGGATACGAGCAGGCGTACTGAATCGGCAGGCGCATGTCGGTGACACCGAGCTGGGCGATCACCGAGCCATCGATGAGCTCGACCATCGAATGCACGATCGACTGCGGATGGATGACCACATCTATCTGGTCGGCGCCGACGTTGAAGAGCCAGTGGGCCTCGATGACTTCCAGTCCCTTGTTCATCAGCGTGGCCGAGTCCACGGTGATCTTCCGTCCCATCTGCCATGTCGGGTGACGCAGCGCGGCCGCAGGATCCACGTGCTCGAGCGCTTCGGGCGAATAGTCACGGAATGGCCCCCCTGACGCCGTCAGGATGATGCGCCGAACCTCCGTTCCCGTCCGTCCGTGGAGGCACTGATGAATCGCATTGTGTTCGCTGTCTATCGGGAGGATTGCCACACCTTTGCGTCGTGCAGCGTCTGTGACGACGGCGCCGGCCATGACGAGTACTTCCTTATTGGCCAGGGCAATAGTCTTTCCAGCGTCGATTGCGGCAAGAACGGCCTCGAGAGCCGCAGTGCCCGCGGAGGCGCAGATGAGAATGTCAACTGACGGATGCGTCGCCACGGCAACCAGGCCGGCCGGGCCGTCTGCGAACACCACGGTCGAACCCGGCCCGCACGCCGAGCGCAGCCGATCGACGCCGTCTCCGGTGGCCATTGCGGCCACAGCCGGGCGATAGCGGGCGATTTGCTCCGCGAGGAGCGACACGTTTTCGCCCGCGGCCAGACCCACCACTTCGAGTCGTCCGGGATGCGCATCGACGACGGCCAACGTGCTCCGTCCAATCGACCCGGTGGATCCGAGAATGGCAATCCGCTTCACTGTCAGGCCCGCAAGTACAGGTAATACGCAGGGACCGCAAAGAGCAACGCGTCGATGCGATCGAGGATGCCACCGTGTCCAGGTATGAGCCCGGAGCTGTCCTTCACACCGGCAGTCCGTTTGAGCCGTGACTCAAACAAATCGCCGCAGATTCCCAGCGCGACGATCGTGGCCCCGAGCAGCCCCAGGGACAGCGAGCTCGCG
>JABFSA010000178.1 GCA_013140775.1 Acidobacteriota bacterium
TGGCCTTGGAGCGACGTGGCCTCATCAGTCGGGTCCCGCGGCAGCCTCGAACGATCCAGCTGCGGCTCTCAGCCCACGAACTCCCCGCCTTGCAACCGATCAAAACCACTGAGACGGGGTACTAGTTACATTTTGGTCACTAGTGTTGCGGTTTGACCAAGCATAGGTCAAAGAGCGGCATGGCTGCCGCCTTGCACTCGGCGCACCGGGGTTGCACCAGAATCTGTCTCGGCGAACCGTCATGTCTACTGTCCACGTGACACCCATTGCTGACCGCTCCCAGTTTCCCGCTGCCGTTCAGCGGCGATCGTGGGAGTGGCTGCTGGCCCTCCGCCGGCGCCTGAACGTCGACCTGGAGATCGTCGACGAGAAGCAGCTTCCGCTCCTGGCTCCCCAGCCGGCCCCTCTCTCCGCCAACATCCCGGCCCTGCTCTCCGCAGGCTCCGCTGGATTGCGTCAGGCCTTGACGACGGTCCTGCAGACAGGAGTCAGGCAAACCACGGCCATCGAGGCCGTGCAGGTCGTCTGCGTGCCGCTGACCGTCGGGCGAACCGTGGAAGGCGTTCTGATCCTGGCCCAGCAGCGCAACGATAGCGTATCAGCCGAGCGAGCGCGTGGGGCACTTGACCTGATGGGCTTCTGGCTTTCCAACGCCGTGGAGGCCCATCTGGCCAGTCCCTCATCGGAAGAAGGGGATCTTGACCGGCTTTCATCGCTGTGCCGCCTGCTGGACGATACGGCCAATCATCGATCCGACCGGGAGATCGTCACCGCCTTTGGCGAGGCGCTGGCCATCTGGCACGACCTCGAGGCCTACGGCTACATCGAAACGGCGCGTGGTGAGTTCGTTCGAGAGGTGTCGCTGGCCGGGGTCGACCTGTCCAAGAGTCCGCAGGCCATCCAGCGGACCTCATTGCCCGAAGGCTCGGGTCTGAATCGCATCTCGCGGCTGGACGTCGAACGCCTGGGTTTCTCCAACGATCAGGATCTGGTCATGATGCGGCTGGCCGACAAGGCCAGCGCCTGGGTCATCGTCGTCTGCGGCGGGATCTCCTCCAGCGATCTCCCGAAGCTGGGCAGGTATTTCTCGCTGCTGGAACAGGCGATCGGCCGGGCCAGTGGAGCGTCCACATCGAGGGTCGTCGCGGCCATGGCCAGGCATCTGCTGGATGACGGGCAGGCCGTCGAAGGACAGGCGCGCCGGGCGCTCGATGAAGTGCAGGACGCCCTGGGGATGTCATCCGCGGCATTCTCGATTTCGACCGCGTCCCGGACTCCGCTCCTCAGTGTCGGATCCGCCCCGCCGATGGCCGAAGCAGGGGATTTGCTGGATGGCCGCCACCTGACCATTTCCCGCCGGCTGCCACAGCACTACAGCATGTCCCTGGTCGCCGAGTGGCCTGTCGCCAGGCGGGTGACACGGCACGAGCACCAGGTGGCGCACGCGGCCGCCGATCTGTTCGAATCCTGGGCCAAACGCATCGTCCGCCAGTCCCGGGACCCCGGGGAGCGGCGTGCGGCGGCGCGGTCGTATGACCAGGATCTGGAACGGTTTGCGGAGCAGGCCGTTGGCGCGGGAATACCAGTGACCGCGGTGGTCATGTCGTTCAGCGACAGCACGCTGAAGCCGGGTGCAACACATGCCCGAATTGCGCGACTAAGGGAAAAAGTGCGTCCTACCGATATTGTCGGCAGGCTCGGTGACGGGGAGATTGGCATGTTGCTGCACAACGCCCCCGCCGTCGAGGCCCGGGCCGTCACGGCCCGATTGCGGAGGGCGCTACAGGAAGGCGACGGCCTGGAGTCGTCTGTGACGGTGTCGGTGGGGTTTGCCACGCGCGAACCGGGCCAGATGAAGCCCGGTGCCCTCTCGCAGGAAGCGCGCGAGGATGCCCTCCGCGACATCGGGGAGTCGCGACAGTGAACGGGTGCCACAGGATATGAAAGCACTTGGCGATCGGCGTGAGCACATTCGGCTCGAGGTCGTGGGTTCCCTTTGGGGAACGCTCGACGTGAACAAGCGAGCCAGGGTTGTGAACGTCAGCGGTACCGGCGCACTTATCGCGTCACCCATTCCGGCGGCGGTGGATTCCACCCAGACCGTCAAACTCACGCTCGACGGCCGCGAGTTCACCCTCGAAGCCAAGGTCAGGCATCTGAGGCAGATCGTCCAACCGGGCGAGGACGGCACCCAATATCAGATCGGACTCGAGTTCCTTGGAGCGTCTCCAGCACTCGCCCTGGCGTTGGAATAGCCCTTATTCGCTCCTAAAAATACTCAGTTTCTGGGTAATTCCCGTGAGAAGTTGGTAATCTTGGGACTATAGGTTCCAGACGGGAAGACTTTTGTTGACCACCAGAAGCTGAACCTCTAGCGCCTAAAGTTCTACTCCATAGCGACATACGACGATCGGCCTCGGCATGGCGACGGGTTTGCACCTTCGCACGACCTGATGGAAGAGCGTCGAAAGTCACCGCGTCGAGCGGTTCATGACGAGTTCGCCATCATTCCCACGACTATCAACGTGCAAGTGCTTGACGTGAGCGTGGCGGGGGTTCTCCTGCGATCGGACGAGCTGGTCGAGGTGGGGACACGAGGCAGTTTTGGCCTGAATCTCGACGGATCGCGGTTCACGACCGATGTGCAGCTCCAGCGGGTGGTGGCGGCCGGTGCCGAAGGCGGGTATCGACTCGGAGCGAGGTTCCTGAACCTCGGTCCTGAGGGCCGTCAGTTGATTGCACAATTCATGGCGCAGTAGCCGAAGGGTGATTGTGGAGGGAAGCGTCAAGGTCAGTCCGATATCCGCGATGCGCTCGAAGACGCACGTCCAGCTGGTCGGCCAGAGCCCGGCCATGGCGGCGCTGCAGCAAGAGGTGGATCGCGTCGCCCGATCGGACGCCAAGGTCCTGATTACGGGCGAAAGCGGCGTTGGCAAGGAAATCGTTGCCAAGAGCATCCATGCGCGTGGGCCGAGGGCATCGAACATTTTTGCGCCCGTCAATTGCGCAGGGCTTCCAGAGACACTCCTCGAGTCGGAGCTCTTCGGTCACGTGAAGGGAAGCTTCACCGGGGCCTATCGCGACAAGCCCGGCAAGCTCGAAATGGCGCACATGGGCACGACGTTTCTCGACGAAGTCGGCGAGATGACGCTGCGCATGCAGGGCCTGCTCTTGAGGTTTCTCGAAACCGGTGAAATTCAAAAAGTTGGCTCGGAAGGCGCTGGACGCAACCTGAACGTCCGGGTCATTGCGGCGACCAATCGTGACCTCCGGGACATGATCAAGCTCGGGACGTTCCGCGAAGACCTCTTTTATCGCCTGAACGTCATTCATATTGTCGTGCCGCCACTTCGTGAGCGACGGGAGGACATCCCGCTGCTCGTGGCCGAGTTCCTCGAGACGTTTCTGGGACAGAACCGGTCGTCGATTACCAGCGTGTCTCCCGAGGCGATTAAAGTGCTCACGGAGTACACGTGGCCCGGCAACGTTCGTGAGCTCGAGAACGTGATGGAGCGCCTGGTCGTCACGGCCCCTGGACCGACGATCGAGGTGGAGCACCTCTCGTCCGAGATCCGGGTCCAGGATCGAGTCGCCCTTCGACCGAAGCGTGAGCGCCGGCGGACGGTGGCCGACGACCTGTACAAGCGGATGATCGATCAGCGCGAGTCGTTCTGGTCAACCGTGTATCCGCTGTTCATGGATCGCGAGATTACCCGCGCGAACGTTCGCGAGGTCGTCCGCCGGGGTCTCGAAGAGGCGCGGGGCAACTACAAGATCGTGGCGCGTCTCTTCAACATGGAATCGCGCGACTACAAGCGATTCCTGAACTTCCTCAGGAAGCACGACTGCCAGATTCCGTTCAAGGACTATCGCTAGGAGCACGGACATGCTGCGGATGAGAGAGACAAGCCGACGCCGCCTGCTGGTGGCGTTGCCGGCAACGATTCTGGTGCTGGCCACCTCGGGTGCGAGCGGGGTAATGGCCCAGGCACCGGCCGCGGAGGCGGCAGCCCAGACGCCGGCAGCCCCGGGACCACCGGACCTTCCCGTGGGAGTGGTACCACCCGCCGGATACGTGATCGGTGCGGAGGATGTCCTCGGGGTTGTGTTCTGGCGCGAGAAGGACCTTTCCGTCGACGCAGCGGTCAGGCCGGACGGCATGGTCACGGTTCCGTTATTGAACGACATTCAGGCGGCGGGCCTGACGCCCGATCAGCTGCGGGAGCGGATTCGGACAGGCGCGGCGAAGTTCGTAGAAGACCCCACGGTGACAGTGGTCGTCAAAGCGATCAACAGCCGGAAGGTGTTCATCATGGGCCTCGTGGCCCGACCCGGCCAGTACCCCCTCACCCAGCCCACCAGCGTGATGCAGCTCATAGCCCTGGCGGGCGGTCTTCAGGAATACGCGGACAGCAAGAAGATTTTCATCATGCGCACTGAGAACGGGGAGCAGGTGGCCAAGCCGTTCAACTATCAGGACGTGCTCAACCGGAAGAACCTCACCCAGAACATCAACCTGGCTCCAGGCGACACCATCGTCGTTCCCTGATTCGCGGCATGGCTAAACGGTTCCTCATTTCGTTGCTCGTGCTGTCTGCGCTCACGCTCGCAGACCGCGCGGAGGCCCAGTGGCGGGCTGAACGCCCGTACCGCGGCCTGTTCGCCGGAGGGATCGGTGCGACGAACCAACTGCTGACGGCAACAGCATCGGCCGGTACGGGTTGGAGCGACAACCTCGTGACGGATCCCACGGGCGGGGAGAGCTTTCTCCCGAACCAGGCCGGCAATCAGTTCAAAGGCGGCGTGTACTCAGGGTCCGGGGTGCTCTCATATTCCCTGAATCTCGGCGGCGTCGGGCTCGGCGCAACGGCTGGTACAACCGGTCAGTACTATGCCGCCAACACGCAGCGATTCGTGCGACGCGAGTACGCGAGCCTGGGGGCATCTGTGCCCATCTGGCGAGGCGTGACGGTGAACGGCTCTGTCGCCTACCAGCCGTACAGTCTGAGATCGATGTTCCCAGGGATATACGAGACAAGCTTCGTCGACCCGGTGATTATCGACGAGGATTACCCTTCATCGACCGTTCACTATCTGTCCTACGCAGCCAGTACCGGCTATTCGCGCCGCATCTCGCGCCGGATGTCCATCCAAACGGGATACAGCTTCCAGGCACGTCCTGCGGTCACGGGTGGCGCTGAGGGGTTCGTCAGTCACTCGGTTTCCGGGCGCCTTACCCGCGACCTTGGAAGGGGCATTGGCGGTCACGTGGGGTACGGATACTCACGGGCGCTGTACAGCCAGTCGGATCCGTTCACGTTCCACACCATCGACGTCGGCGTGGATTACAGCCGGGCATTTTCGATCTCGCTGTCTCGTAGGACAACGATCTCTTTCTCTTCCGGGACAGCTTTGTACCAGACGGTCACGCCCAAGACGTTTCAGTTCCGCGTGACCGGCTCGGCGCGGCTCAACCACGAGATGGGTCGCACGTGGAACGCGGGTCTCGCCTACAACCGGGGTCTGGGCTTTTCCGACACATGGATGCAACCGGTATTCACCGACTCCTTGAGCGCCGGAGCGGGAGGCTTCATCAATCGCCGGACGCAACTGCGGGGCGGCGCCGGGCTTGTGTTCGGTGCCGGAACCGTTGGCAGCTACGGAGACATCCTGGGCGTGAGCGGCGGAAGTTCGCTGTCGTTTGCGGTGACACGGCATCTCAACACGGCGCTCACCTACTCGTACTACCGTCAGCGGTTTGCTAGCACTCTCGCCCTTGTAGAGGGCTTTCCCCAAGATTACGACGGACAGTCCATTCGCGTGTCAGTGAGCGTGTGGGCCCCCCTGTTTCAGCGCCCGAGGAGACCCTGATGCTGCCAGGCAAGACATACCGGCCGGAAGACTACGTTGAGATTTTGTGGCGGAGGAAATGGATCTGGATCCTGCCGTTTGCCGTCGTTGGCACTGGCACGGTGATCGGAACCCAGTTTCTGCCGGACCAATACCGCGCGGAGGCACGCATCCAGATCGTCCCGCAGCAGGTGCCGGAGAATTTCGTGCAGCCGACGGTGACGACGAGTCTCGATGCGCGGCTCAACGCGATGAGCCAGCTGATACAGAGCCGCACACGCCTCGAGGGCATCATTCAGGAGCTGAACCTCTACCGGAGAGAACGCGCCGAGCTCACCATGGAGGACGTGGTCGAGCAGATGCGCACCGATATTTCGGTGCAGATTCCCCGCGCGCGTGGCGCCCAGCCTGGGTCGTTCACGGTCGCATTCGTTGCGACGGAGGCCCGCGCTGCGCTCCAGGTGACTGAGCGGCTCGCGACGCAGTTCATCAGCGAGAGCTTGCAGGACCGCACGGTTCAAGCGGATCAGACGAGCCAGTTCCTCGATACGCAGCTCGAAGAGGCCCGTCGCAAGCTGGCCGAGCACGAGCAGAAATTCGCGGAGTACCGGAAGAAGTATGCCGGTGAGCTTCCATCGCAGGTCGCGAACACACTCGGGCTCGTCCAGACCACGCAGGCGCAACTGCAGGGCCTGGCCAATACCATGAACCGCGATCGCGATCGCCAGCTTGTTCTGGAGCAAACGATGCGCGATCAGGTCACCATCAGTGCGTCACGCGAACAAGCTGTGCCGGCGCGAGGCGGGTCCGGGTCCCCCACGGATTCTGCGGCCGCGCGCCTCGAAGGGGCCCGGGTTGCGCTGCGTGCGCTGCAGCAGCGCCTGAAGCCCGAGCACCCCGACATGGTGCGGGCGGAACGAGTGGTCCGCGACCTCGAAGAAAAGGCGGCGGCCGAAGAGTTGAATGCGCCCGTCGGCACCGGGGTGGTGACCGCGAGCGCCAGCATGGGGCCGGGTGACATGACCCGCCTTTCGGCGATGCAGGCTGAGTACGAGAGCCTCGGTCGCAGGATCGTACAGAGCCACGACGAGGAGGCCCGCCTTCAGAAGGTCCTTGCCGGATTGCGTGCGAAGGTCGAGATGGCACCCAGCCGCGAGGCCGAGGCGACCGAGCTGATGCGCGACTACGATTCGCTGGACGAGCAGTACCGCACGCTGCTCGGCCGTGCGCAGCAGTCACGCATCGCCGCCGATCTCGAGCGCCGTCAGATTGGCGAGCAGTTCAGGCTGATCGACCCGGCCCGCCTGCCGGTCAGGCCCTTCAGCCCCGATCGCACGCGCCTCAACATCATGGGCGCGATGGGCGGTCTGCTCTTCGGGTTGGCGCTGATCGCCTTGATCGAGTATCGCGATACGAGCTTCCGTAGCGAAGAGGACTTGACGGCCAGTCTCATGCTTCCAGTGCTGGCGGTTATTCCTGCCATGCTGACGCGTCCCGAACGCCGGAGGGCCAAGCGCCGGCGGCTCGTCACCGTGTCTGCGTCCATGTTCGTGATGGCCAGTGCTATTGCCGTGATTGTCTGGAAGATGGACACGATTGCGAACTGGGTCCGCTGATGTACGAGTCCTTCTTCGGGCTGTATGAACGCCCATTCGACCTGACGCCGAACCCTCGCTACCTGGTGCTGACCGACGCCCATCGGGAAGCTCTGAGCAATCTCGAGTACGCCATTACGAGCAGGAAAGGCGTCACCCTGCTGCTCGGTGAGGCCGGTACTGGCAAGACGACGATCATCCGCACGGCAATCGAGCGTCAACCGGAACGGGTGCACTGCGTCCACCTGCAGAATCCCACGCTCGAACGGTCCGAGTTCGTCGAGATGCTGGCCAGGCTGTTTGGACTGAGCGAGCGCGCATCCGAGTCGAAGACGGCCTGCCTGATCGAGCTGGAGAAGCTCCTCGTCAGCCGGAGCCAGAACGGTGAATCCACGGTGCTGGTCGTGGACGAGGCGCAGAGCCTTCCGCTCGAACTGCTCGAGGAAATCCGGTTGCTGGCCAACATCGAGACCAACAGCGAGAAGTTGCTCTCGGTCATCCTTGCCGGTCAGCCGGAGCTGGCGGAGCGCTTGAACGAGCGGTCGCTGCGGCAGTTGAAGCAGCGTGTGGCACTGCGGTGCCAGTTGAAGTCGTTGGGCCTTCAGGAGACGTGTGCGTACGTCGCCGGAAGGATTCGCGCAGCCGGCGGCGTGGGTTCGCAGGCGTTTACGCGCGAGGCGGTCGCACTCATGCACGAGCGATCGAAAGGGATTCCGCGCACGCTGAACGTCATTGCGGACAACGCGATGCTCACGGCATTTGCGACAGGCCGGCGGCCGGTCAACACCAAGGTGGTGCTCGAGGTCTGCGTCGATCTCGATCTGGGACGCGGGACCGTCGCACCCCCTCTTCCGATGATGGAGTCACCGCAGGAAGCGCCGCCGTCCCCCTCGCGTCCGGTTCGCTTGATCACGATCGACTCCGAGGCGGCGCCTGCGGAAGCCGCTCCGGCATCGCCTGAGCCGGTGGCAGAGACGCCGGCAGACACGCCAGCCGACGCGACGGCGGATCCACAGTCACGCAAGTTCTCGCTCTTCCGAGCGCCATGGATACGAGGGACCAATGAGTCGAGTTGACGAAGCGATGCGGCGCGCCGCCGAAGGGGTACGGGAAGAGAAGCCCAGCGTGGATGTCCTGAACCCGGCCTGGGAACACGATGCGGAGGTACTCTCCCGCGAGGCGTTCCCTGAGGAGGAGCAGGACTCCGATGACGTCGCCGGTGGTCGAACGGAAACGCCGCGATCGCACCAGCGGCCGCGGCCATTCGAGGCGCCGCCGATCGGCGTACCGACCAAGCTGACGTTCGAGGAGGAGGAATCCGCGGATCACCGCTCGTGGGAGCGGTACGCCGAGGGATTGGTCGAGAAGATCGTGTCCGATCGCCGGATGCCGTCGGTGTGCCGGGAGCAGTACCGGCGGCTCGCGGCCGTCCTCCACGACTCCCAGGCCACGAATGGAACACAGGTAGTCATGGTGGCGAGTGCCCTGGCCGGCGAGGGGAAGACGCTGACGGCGGCGAATATCGGGCTGACGCTCAGTCAGTCGTACCGGAAGCGCGTGCTGATTATCGACGCCGACCTCCGGCGTCCCACGATGCACAAGGTCTTCCGGATCGAGACCACCTCCGGGCTCACGGACGGACTCGATCCGGCAGCCCAGAAACCCATCGTCGTCCGGCAGATCACGTCGAGGCTTGCGCTGCTGCCGGCAGGGCGGCCGCTGTCCGATCCGATGGCCGGCCTGACGTCACCGCGCGTCAGGCAATTGATCCAGGAGGCCCGCGAGATCTTCGACTGGATCATCGTGGACACGCCGCCGCTGGTGCTGCTGCCGGACGCCAACCTGCTCTCCTCGATGGTCGATGCAGCGTTGCTCGTGGTCCGGGCGGAGTCCACGCCTCATGCGATGGTGAAGCGCGCGTCGGAAGCCGTCGGCAGGGCTCGTCTGCTCGGCATCGTGCTGAACTCCTCGAGCGTCGGTCCCCATGGGAGTTACTACGGCTACGGCTACGAGTACGCGGCCCCCAAGAGCGAGGTCGTGAGTCCCTAGATGCTCGCCATTACGCGCGCCATCACGGGCCGATCGGCTGGCCTGGTCGTCTTCGAGACGACCCTCATTGTCACCGTGATCGTGTCGGCGGCGTTCGTCCGGTTCGGTTGGGATGCGCCCGAGTTCATCGCCGCCGGCGACGGCATCATTCGCTTTCTCGTCGTCGCCGCGGTGCTTCAAGCCTGTCTCTATTACGCGGATCTCTACAACATGCGGACGCTCGCCGATCGGCGCGAGCTGTTCGTGCGCTTCGTCCAGGCGATCGGGGCCGGGTCGTTTCTGCTCGCCGGCATCTATTACATCCTGCCGCAGATGATCATTGGCCGCGGCGTGATTGTCCTCGCGGCGCTGGTGCTCGTCCTGGTGATTCCCGGATGGCGGGTGCTCTTCGAGTGGCTCAGCCGCAACATGAGGCCCCGCGAGCGGCTGCTTCTGGTCGGCACGAGTGCGGCCACGGTCGAACTGTCTCGGGAACTGTTTGAAAGACGCCACGAGCTGGGTGTCGAGATTGTCGGCTTCGTGGATCCGGATCCAGGGAAGGTCGGCGCGCCGGTCATCAACCCCGGCGTGATCGGCACGATCGAGGACATTCCGTCGATCGTGCGGGCCAAGAGCGTCGACCGGGTCGTCGTGAGCCTGGCGGATTCCCGCGGCAAGCTGCCCGTTGACAAGCTGCTCGAGATGAAGCTGGACGGTGTGTCATTCGATCACCTCGCGTCCATCTACGAACAGTACACCGGCAAGATTGCCGTCGAGAACCTGCGCCCGAGCTGGCTGATCTTCTCGCCAGGGTTCAAGAAGTCCCGTCTGCTCTCTGCAACGAAGCGGCTGGTCGACATTGTCGTCGCGAGTGTCGGGCTCGCACTCACCATGCCCCTCATGGCGGTCGTCGCGGTCGCGATTCGGGCGACCTCGAAGGGAGCGGTGCTGTACCACCAGCAGCGGGTCGGGCTGCAGGGGCGAATCTTCGTCGTGCACAAATTCCGCTCGATGCGTGAAGACGCGGAGAGTGAAACAGGACCTGTGTGGGCGTCCAAGGAGGGCGACAGCCGCGTGACGCCGCTGGGCTCCCTGCTGCGCCGGACCCGTCTGGATGAGCTGCCGCAGCTCTGGAACGTGCTCAAGGGGGACATGAGTTTCGTCGGGCCCCGGCCCGAGCGTCCCGAGTTCGTGGCGAACCTGACGAAGCAGATTCCGTTCTATCGCCAGCGGCACGTCATGCGTCCGGGCCTGACCGGCTGGGCACAGGTCCGCTATACCTACGGTGCGAGCGTGGAAGACGCGCTGCAGAAACTGCAGTACGACCTCTTCTACATCAAGCACATGTCGATTTCGCTCGACCTCTTCATCATCTTCTCGACGATCAAGACCGTTATTCTCCGAAAAGGGGCGTGATGGTGGCGCTCCCGCATGAGCCCGGGTCCGGGCGCATCGTGAATGCGATGAGCATCGACGTGGAGGACTACTTCCACGTGAGCGTGTTCGACGGACTCGTGCCTCGTTCGACATGGGACGAGATGGAGAGCCGCGTCTGTCGCAACACCGAGCGCCTGCTCGACATCTTCGACGAGTTCAACGTGAAGAGCACGTTCTTTGTGCTGGGCTGGGTGGCGGAACGGCATCCGCACCTGGTACGGGCCATTGCCGGACGCGGGCACGAACTGGCCTCCCACGGCTACGCCCACCGGCTGATTTACGACCAGACGCCTGAAGCGTTTCGCGACGACGTCAGGCGTGCCAAGGGCATCATCGAAGACGCCGGAGGAAGCTCGGTGGGCGGCTATCGGGCACCGAGCTATTCGATCACGTCCCGATCGCTCTGGGCGCTCGACGTGCTCATCGAAGAAGGTTACTGGTACGACTCGAGCATCTTTCCCATCAAGCACGATCGCTACGGGATTCCGGTATCGCCGCGGGAGCCATTCTGCATTCAACGACGGGCGGGGCCACTGATGGAGGTGCCGGGATCGACGGTGCGGCTTGGCCCCTTGAATCTTCCCGTCGGTGGCGGCGGGTACTTTCGCATCCTGCCCTACGAGTGGACGCGCCGGGGCATCGCGCACCTCAACGAGGCCGAAGGACGCGCGGCGGTCTTCTATCTCCATCCGTGGGAGATCGATCCGGACCAGCCTCGCCTTCATGCGGGCTGGCTCGGACGCTTCCGGCACTACCGCCATCTGGATGAAACCGAAGGCCGATTGAGAAGGCTGCTGACGGATTTTTCGTTCGGGACCATCGGCGCGTTGCTGAGCACCCGGGCGCAGATCTCACCAACGGGTCAGTTGATCCCGCTGACGCTGCCCTACGTATGGTGACTTCCGTTCCTCTTGCTCCGGTATCGCAGGATCGCGGACGCCATCAGGCACCCGTGGTCGTCAGCGATTGCGCGTCGCGGGAGGACTGCGACGAGTACGTCGCGAGCCGCCCAGACGCCTCGGCCTATCACGCTCCGGTGTGGCTCGACATCATCCACCGCGCTTTTGGTCACGAGACGTGTTACCTCACCGCGGAGTCCGAGGGCGCGATCTGCGGAGTCGCGCCTCTGGTCTTCTTCAGCAGCCGCGTGTTCGGCCGTTTCACCGTGTCGATGCCATTCGTCAACTACGGCGGCGTACTTGCGGATCATGATGTTGCCGCCCGTGCCCTGCTGGCGCGCGCGATTGAGGAAACCAGGAGAACCGGCGGCAGACATCTCGAGCTTCGCCATTGCGATGACCAGATGTTTCGCGACCTCGCGCCGCGGCGGCACAAGGTGGCGATGGAGCTCGCGCTCGCACCCACCGCGGACGAGCAGTGGAAGGTGCTCGACCGGAAGCTGCGCAATCAGGTGCGGAAAGCCGAGAAGAGCGATCTCGTGGCCGAACAAGGGGGTGCGGAGCTGCTGCCGGCCTTCTACGAGGTGTTCGCCCGCAACATGCGCGACCTCGGTACCCCTGTATACGGTGTTCGTTTCTTCCGGGAGGTACTGTCGGCGCTGCCAGACTGCTCGCGCGTGTTGTGCGTTCGGCACAAAGGGCAGCCCGTGGCGGCGTCGATCGTGCACTGGCGCGGACCTCGCGTCGAGGTTCCGTGGGCATCGGCCCTCCGCGAGTTCAACCCCCTGTGTCCGAACGTTCTGCTGTACTGGTCGATGATTCAGCTCGCGATTGGTCGTGGATGCGCGACGTTTGATTTCGGCCGCTCGACACCCGACGAAGGCACGTATCAGTTCAAGAAGCAATGGGGCGCCGTACCACGCCAGCTCGTGTGGGAGTACTGGACGGCGCCGGGTCAGTCGATGCCGGACATGAGCCCCGCGAATCCGAGGTTCGATCTCGCGGTTCGAGTCTGGCAGCGTCTCCCTGTGCCCGTCGCCACCGCGCTCGGCCCGCACATCGTCAGGAACATTCCATGATCGATGTGCTGATCTGGCCGTTTCTGATCTCGATTGCCGCGATTCTGTACGTCTACGCGGGCTACATCACGATGTTGCAGCTCGTGGTGCGGATCAAAGGCGACCGCCCGATTCGTTCGCAGCCGATCACACCGAGCGTGACGCTCCTGATTTCGGCCTACAACGAGGCGGCCGTGATTCGAAAGAAGCTCGAGAACGCGCTGTCGATCGACTACCCCTCTCACCTGCTGGCGATCGTCGTGGTGTCCGATGCCTCGGACGATGGAACCGACGAGATCGTCAGGGAGTACGCGGATCGGAACGTCCGTCTCTTCCGGCAGGCCGAGCGGCGGGGGAAGACCGCGGGTCTCAACGCGGCCATTGCGACCGTTCGCAGCGACGTCGTGGTGTTTTCCGACGCCAACGCCATGTACTCCAGGAATGCCATCCGGATGCTCGTCCGCAACTTCGCGGATGGCGACATCGGATGCGTGACGGGCGAGGCGCAGTACCTGCCGCAGGGAGATGCCGTGGCGGACGTCGGCGAGCGCCTGTATTGGGGCTACGAGATGCAGATCAAGCGTCTCGAAACGTCCATCGGCTCGATGGTCGGCGGCGACGGCGCCATTTACGCGATCCGAACGGCCCTTTGGCGGACGTTGCCCGACAACGCCATCAATGACTTTCTGAATCCTCTCCAGATTGTGGCGGCTGGTTGGCGGGCCACGTACGAGCCGATGGCGATCTGCTCGGAGGAGACCGCAGGCGATACGCGTGTGGAATACAAGCGGCGTGTGCGCATTGTCAGCCGAAGCTGGCGTGCCGTCCTTCATACGCCGCAGGTGCTCAATCCCTTTCGGGTTGGACTCTTCGCCTGGTGTGTCCTCTCGCACAAAGTGCTGCGATGGTTTTCAGGTTTCTTCGCCGCGGTGGCTCTCGTGTGCGCGTTGGAAATGTCTTTCGAGGTGGTGCAGAGGTGGCCGGTGGCCGGTGCGGTCGTGTTGCTGGCGGCTGCGGCGGCATTGCTGGTGAGTCCGGTTCGTCGGTCGTCAGCCATGCTGTGGTATTTCGCCGTCATAAACGCGGCGTCCGTCGTTGGCGTGGTCAAGGGAACCTTCGGACAGGTCTCAGGCGTGTGGTCAACGGCCCGCGCAGTCCCGACCGCACCCGCGCGCGGGCTCGTGGTGCCAACAGGATTGGTGCTGCTGCTTGGCATTCTCGCCATGTCGGTGGTGGCCGTCACGGCCGTTCCTTTTGGTGTCTACAGCACGAGCACCGTCGTGTTCTGGGGCTCGACTGCCGCGTTGGGTTACGTGTACATCGGCTATCCGGCGGTTCTGGCGCTGCTGCGGGCAGTCATCCGGAAGCCGATCGTGAAGGCGGCGACCGAACCGCGCGTCTGCCTGCTCATTGCCGCCAATGACGAAGAGGCTGTCATTGACGCGAAGCTGCGTAACAGTCTCGCGGTGGACTATCCCCACGAGAGGTTCGAGATCGTGGTGGCTTCCGATGGATCGATCGACGACACGAACGCCATGGTCAAGCGCTTCGCCCCCCGTGTGCGTCTGCTGGAGCTGTCGCCGAGGCGCGGAAAGATTGCCGCGATCAACGAGGCCATGCGTTCGATCACCGCCGAGATTGTGATTTTTTCGGACGCCAACACGTTTCTCGATCCGCAAGCTGTACGTGAGCTGGTTCAGAATTTTGCGGATCCGCGCGTAGGAGCCGCGAGCGGCGATGTGTCACTCGTCGGCGATCGCGCTGCGCTGGCCCGATCCGAGGACCTCTACTATCTGTATGAAAGATGGGTGCAGCAGGCCGAGTCGGAGATCGGCTCGATGATTGGCGCCGACGGGGCGCTCTACGCCATCCGGAGGGAGCTGTTCGTCCCGCCAGGCAACGACACGATCCTCGACGACATGGCTATTCCCATGGCTGTCGTGCGTGCCGGACGACGTGTCGTGTTCGAGCCCACGGCCCGGGGCTACGAGCAGGGATCGGAAACGGCGGCGGAGGAGTTCGCGAGGAAGTCCAGGGTCGTGGCCGGAGCGATCCAGTTCCTGGCGAGGCGTGACAGCTGGATTGGTATGCGGTCGGTCCAGGCCATCTTCTCGCTGGTGTCTCACAAGGGACTGCGCTGGTTGTCACCCGCGTTCCTCACCGGCGCGTTCGTGGCGTCGCTCCTGCTGGCGGACGTTGCGCCGGTCTATGCCGCGGCGGCGACGGCGCAGGGGTTGGTATTCGGGCTTGGATTGTTCGGGTGCTGGAGACCGCTGCGCAGGCTGGGCATCATTGCGCTCGCTCATTACTTCTGTCTGGTCCAGCTTGCTGCGTGCGTCGGATTCGTCCGCGGCGTGAGTGGTGCACAGTCGGTGCTCTGGCAGCGCTTCCAGCGGGCTACCGATCCCGAGCCGATGGTGGCACATGACTGAGCGGACGGCGAATGCCTCGGACGCGCTCGGCCGGATGCGCGCGGCAGCTGCCCCCGCGGCAAAGCGGGCCTTCATGCACATGGGCGGGTTCGCAGCCGTTCGACGCGTACTCCCAAGCCACCAGCTGGCGATTCTCCGATACCACGCGGTCTGTGGCCCGGAGGGGCACCGCTACGCCGATCCCTCGATCTGTGTCACCCCTTTGGCCTTTGAACGGCACATTGCCTATCTCACTCGCGCGTACACGGTGCTGCGCCTCGAGGATGCCGTGCGCAGTCTTGCGAATGGAGAGCGCCTGCCGGCCAACGCCGTGGCGATCACGTTCGACGATGGCTATGCCGATAACCTGGGTGCGGCGCGCACGCTGGCCAGGTATGGTGCGAGCGCGACGTTCTATATCACCGCTGGATGCATGGCCGGAGGCCAGCCGTTCTGGCCGGTAGAGCTGCGTGCCCTGGTGCGCGCTGTTTCGGAGCATCGCGTGCGGCTCGCGGTTGACTCGGTGCACGTCGATCTCAATCTGGATTCCGACGCGGGGCGGACGGCGGCGGTGCGGCTTCTCACGAGAACATTCAAGTCGCATCCGATACCTGTCCGCGAGGCGCTGAGAGAGCAACTGAGGCGGCTGGCGCCCGCGACGAGCCCTGACCGCGTCATGTTGACGTGGGATGAGATTCGGGAAATGCATGCGCTGGGCATGACGATCGGCTCGCACACGATGACGCACCCGAACCTGCCGAGCGCCGGACTCGTGGCCGCTCGCGAAGAGCTCGTGGCCTCTCGCGATCACCTCGAGAGGCAGATCAATGCGCCGGTGACCATGTTCTCGTATCCGAATGGCGGTGCCGAGCGGTACCTGACCAGGGACGTGCAGCTCGCCGTTCGCGATGCCGGTTATCTCGCCGCGACCACGTCCCGTAACGCCTTTGCCGGCGCTCACAGTGACCTCTATGGACTCGAGAGGATCCAGGTCCGGGAGCGGCTCGAGGAACTGATATTTGCGCTCGAAGTCGAGCGTTTTGCTTTCAGGCCGCAGCCGCGGGTCGGGGAGGCTGGGTGAGCCGGCAGACGCGGCGGCCGCATGCCCTCGTCGTGGCATACAACTTTCCACCTCATGCGGCCATCGGTACGATGCGCACGCTGCGTGTGGTGCGACGCCTCGCGGAAGAGAACTGGGATGTTACGGTCGTGACCAGCGATCCGGGCACCTACCGCGCGGGTACTCCTGTTGATGACAGGCTCATGGCACGCGTTCCCGAAGGCGTGCGGATCGTTCGAGCGCGAGTTGTCAGGGGCTTCGACGCGCTGAAGCAGTCGGTCAAAGCCGTTCGGCCGGGCGGCGGCGATCGAGCCGCCCAGTCGTCGTCTGCGGCCGGGGCGAGGCCGGCCGCGGCTCGCGGTGTGGTACAGCGATCGATCGACTTTGTTGACGCGGCCCTCGCCATTCCTGACCACGAGTCGGGTTGGCTGGTCCCTGCGGTGGCCCAGGGCTGGGCAGCGGTGCGAGCGAACCGTCCCGACGTGCTCTACTCGTCTGCGCCGCCCTGGACGGGCCAGCTCGTGGCGCGTGCGCTCGTGAGCTTGATCGGCTGTCCCTGGGTCGCCGATTTCCGCGATCCGTGGGCACGGGCGCCATGGCGAGAGGACCGGCGCCCGTTCGCGGTCAGAGCCGCCGGTGTGCTCGAGCGGTCCGTGGTCGAAGGTGCACAGCAGGTCATCTTCGTCGCAAAGGGCAACCATGCTGACTTCGTCCGGCACTATGGTGCATCGGTGGCTGCCCGGTTCAGGGTCGTTCCCAACGGATGCGATCCTGAGGAGTTCGACCAGCTGAAGCGTCCGCCGCTCGATCCAGATGCGCCCTTCGTGCTGCTGCACGCCGGGTCCCTGTATGCGGGGCGCACGCCGCAGCCACTGCTGAATGCGCTTGCTGTGGCCATTCGCGCGGGCATCATCGATCCCCGTCGTTTCAGGTTGCGCCTGCTGGGAACGACCGCGTTGAGCGATCTCTCGGCCGTGAGCCGCGATCTTGGAATAGAGGAGATCGTCGAGTTCATACCGCGGGTTGCGCGCGACGAGAGCCTCCGCGCCATGATGAGCGCGTCCGCCCTTTTACTGCTCCAACCCGGTCACACCATATCGGTACCGGGCAAGGTATACGAATATCTGGCGTCGGGTCGGCCGATCCTCGCAATTGCCGAGGAAGGCGAGATCGCGGACCTCGTACGGGTAAGTGGAATGGGGGTGTCCGTCACACCTTCTGACGAGACGGCGATCGTCGCGGCGCTGCAGCAGATCATGAGGATGGCAGTCGGGGGTGTTCCGATGCCCAGACGGGAGCTCTTCGACGGAAGGCTGGGAGCTGCGCACATCGTCGATGTCGTGTCCTCTGTGGCGAGAGGCGAGACGGTGCCCCTCGTTGGAGGCCACAAGCTGGCGATGCAGACCACGCCGGTGGAGAAACAAGGACTATGAGCATCACAGCGATCTTGTGGGCGATCCTCTATCTGGGGGCCATCGGTGCTGCGTTCTTCGTCAACCCGGTATTCGGGTCGGTGGGGTACCTCCTCGAGTACTACATGCGGCCGGATCTCAAGTGGTGGGGCGAGGACCTGCCGTCGCTACGCTACAACCTGATTGTCAGCGTCGCTCTCGGTGTGGCCTTCTTTGTCCAGCGGAACTCGCTTCGCGAGATGGTGCGTGTTCCGAACCCGGCGCTGCGCTGGCTGGCTGCCTCCGCGGTCCTCATGCTGCTCGTCACGGCAACCGTCGCGGTAAGCCTGGAAATTAGCCTGGACAAATTCATCCTCTGGGCCAAGATGGCGATGATCTTCCCGCTGTTGGTGGTGGGCGTCGTCCGCACGAGGGACGGCTTCAACTGGTTCGTTGCCGCCCACATGCTCGGCGCCTTCTGGTGGGGATGGAACGCGTGGATGGATCCCAATCGCGTGCAGGGCCGGCTGATCAACATCGGATCGGGTGACTCCCTGAACGACAACTCCGCGGCGATTCATCTGTTGACGGTCCTGCCATTTACGGTGATCTACCTCCTGGCCGAAAAGGACAAGTGGCTGCGTCTGGCGGCGCTCGTGGCGTTGCCGTTCGTCGTCAACACGTTGATTCTGTGCAACAGCAGAGGTGCGATGGTCGGGTTGGCGGCGGCGCTGGGAATGGCCTTTTTTCTCGTTCGCAGCGGTTATCGCATGAGGATGATCGGCGCCGCGATCGGGGTAGCCTTAACCGTATTCTTCCTGGCCGATGACACGTTCATCAGGCGTCAGCAGACCACGACAGAATTTCAGGAAGACAATTCGTCGCTGGAGCGTCTCGCATCCGTGACAGGGACGCTTCGCCTCATGCAGGAGAGACCGTTTGGCGCCGGCGGCTACGGCTTTCACCTTCTGAGTCCTGAGTACATTCCCGAGGTGGTGGCGGCCCATGACGGTGAGCTGCGTGCCCCACACAACACCTGGGCTCTGGTGTTGTCGGAATGGGGCGTTCTCGGCATGATCTGCTTCCTGGGCGTCTACGGTTCGGCCTTCCTGATGCTGCGTCGAGTGAAGAAGACTGCACGTCTACGAGAGGACGGCTTCTATTTCTGGCGTGCCGTCGCCGTCCAGCTCGCGATCGTGGCGTTCCTGGCTGCTGCCACGTTCACCGATCGGTTGTATGCGGAAGGAGGGTACTGGATGGTCGCCCTCAGTTACGTCCTCTATCGCATGCAGCAGACCGACATCGTTGAGGAGACGAAGTCGGTGACGGCCAGGGCCACGCCGGAGGCGGCACGAGCTGCCTCGATGTGGACGCCGGCCCACGCACGGTGAGCGCTGATTCCCGGCAGCCGCCGGACGTGTTCGCGCCCATCCTTGTCCTGCTGGAGAAGGACGCAGCCGCGCATTTTCGCACGACAGCTGTGCGCCTGACACCTTGCAGCTACGAGGAACGCCCCTTCTCCCACGTGATGCGCGTAGAGGTAGGGCGCGGCAGCGACGCCCCTTCGCACCTCTTCGTGAAGGTGTTCAAGAGCAAGACGCCTCCAGGCGTTGACGTCGTGCGCCAGGTAATTGTGCGTGACTATGAAACCACTCGGCGCGTGTACGACTGGATGTCGGTGCACCCGGACCTCGGCGCGGTGCCGCCGGTTGCGTGCTACCCGGAGCATCTGGCGATGGTCACCGAAGAGGTTCGGGGACGTACGCTGTTGGAGTACTTGCACCGTCACGCGAGTTGGCTGGCGCCACAGCGACATCGAGACGAGGTGGATGCCACGATGGCGACAGTAGGGCGATGGCTGCGTGCCTTCCAGGGCATCGATTCATCCGGTACGCGGGTCACCGTCGATGGATTGAGGGACTACATCGATGTTCGGCTCCGGCGACTGGTTGATGAAGCAGCTGCGGACTTCAGCGAAGATGACCGGCAACGTGTGTTGCGACATATCCAGGTGCTCGGCCGGCACGTCGCGTCGGACGACCTTGTCGAGGTAGCCGTTCACGCAGACATGGCTCTTGGGAACCTCCTGGTCTCGGACCGGCGGATCGTCGTGCTCGACTTCACCATGGCGAAGCGGGGCAGCGCGCTATTCGACTTGACCCGCCTCTTCGTGCAGATGGATCTGCTCGCCGTGAAGCCGTACATTCGCGGGTCCGTCATCCAACGCCTTCAGCGGGCCATGGTGAGCGGCTACGACCCCGCCCTTACCCTGGAACACCCGCTCTTCCGCCTGCACCTGTTGCTTCACCGGATCAACCACCTCACGACGCTGTCGGTCAATCGCGCTCCTCTTCTGGAGGAACTGTACAACGGCACGGTGCGCCGCCGGCATCGGCAGTGGCTGGCCGCGCAGTTCGAGCGTGGTGAAGCGCCCCCACCGAACGCGTAATGGTTCTTCGAGTCGGACATCGCGAGCGTCATCCGGACCACACAAAAGTAGTGTCCGGCTTTAGCCGGACCTTGGCCGATCGGCTCCGCAAGCTCAGTGCGATGTCAGCACGGGAGGTGGCGGAGCGCGTACGGTACAAGACCGTTCTCAGCTTCGAAAGACGCCAGCATCGTCGCGGCACCTTGGCTCCCGCCAACCGCCTGGAACAGGCCCTTCGACGCGACCTGAGGGGAGCGGATTGGCCTCGCCGGCTCGTGGCAGCTCGTCGCTCGACAACGTCTCGATTCTTCCCTGGCGCGCACTGCGTCGATCCGATGCGCCAGCTGTTTGAGATGGTCTACGGCAAGGAGCGCGCAGACACGCTGCGGCATGCTGCCGACGCCCGGGACCAGAGATTCGAGTTCTTCGGCTACTCGTTTCACGTCGATGGGGAGATCGACTGGCAGGCCGATCCAGTGACAGGCGCCCGCTGGCCGTCGGTCTTTCACGCTGATGTTCCCGTGCACGGCGGCGACCTGGGGTACGGCGACGTCAAGCACGTGTGGGAGCTGAGTCGTCAGCAGTATCTGATCGACCTTGCCAAGGCGTACTTTCTGGCACGTGAATCAGGCGATCTCGCAGCCGTGCGGCGGCTGGTGCGGAGCTGGATAGCGGGCAATCCCTACGCGACCGGTGTCAACTGGTCGTGCGCACTCGAGCCGGCCTTCCGCGCATGGTCCTGGTTGTGGGCGTACCACTTGATTTCACCGGACCTGGACGAAGTCTTCCACCTCGAGTGGCTGTGTGGCTTCTACGACCACGGACGCTTTCTGGCCCGGCACCTCGAGCACTATTCGAGCCCCTATAACCATCTGATCGGTGAAGCATCTGCGCTCTACGCGATCGCTCTGAGCTTTCCTGAGTTCGCTGATTCTGACGCCTGGCGTGCGCAGGCACAGGCCGTGCTCGAAACACGTCTACGCGAACAGTTCTACACGGACGGGGGGTCGGTAGAGCAGTCCACCTTCTATCACCACGCCACTGTCGGCTTCTATCTCCTGTCCGGATTGCTCGCGCGCCAGAACGGACGGGATCTGTCACCCGATGTGTGGAAGGCGGTGGAGCGTGGGATCGACTTCAGCATGGACCTGATGCAGCCGGACGGCAGCACGCCGCAGATCGGTGGCGCAGACGACGGTAAGCCGATTCGGATGGAGCACCTTCCGTTCTGGGACTTCCGCGCGTATCAGGCCGTTGGCGCCGTGGTGTTCGGCCGCGCGGATTTCAAGGCGACCGCGGGTCGTTTTCACGAGGACGCGCTGTGGCTGCTCGGACCCAGTGGGTTCGAGCAATTTTCGGGCCTGGAGAGCAGATCCCCATCGCGGACAGCGGTTCTCCGCCAGGCCAGCGGCTACGCCGTCGATCGCGCGGACTGGTCATCTCACGCGGACTATGTCTGCTTCGATGTCGGCGAGCAGGCGGCGGGCATGCGACAGGACGCGGTGCCGAATTCCATGCACGGCCACGCGGACTGCCTGTCGATCGTCGCGTGGCTCGGAGGGCGACGGGTGCTGGTCGATTCCGGACTCTATGCGTACAACTGCGGAGGGCCGTGGGAGGCGCACTTTCGCGAGACGGCCGCGCACAACACCGCGCGAGTCGACGGGCGCGACCAGGCGCGGCATATCGGCAAGATGGCCTGGTCGCACAGCTATCGTGTGCGGATTGAAGACCACGTGGCCGACGGCTCGCAGAGTTGGACCGTTGCTTCGCACGATGGTTACGCGCGAGGGACGGAGGCGGTGACACACCGGCGCGCCGTGTGGCGACGGCCGGGCAGCTACCTGCTCGTCTACGATGAGTTCGTCGGAGGCGGCGAACACGAGCTCGAGGTGAACTTCCAGTTCGCACCCGGCACACTCGAGATGTTCGACTCCAATCACGCGGTGTTCGAGGGGTTTGCCGAGATCGCGTGGGTCAGCGATGTCGAGTGGACGGCTCAGAGCCGCTGCGGTGGACCCGAGCCGCAGGATGGTTGGATTTGCAGCAGCCTGGGTGTCCGTGAAGAAGCACCGCGGGTCACGCTACGTGCGCAGACGAAGGCGCCGCGGACGTCGCTCCTGACGGTGCTGGCAGAGTGCGCACACGAATCTCCACGAGTGACGTGTGTGCGGGAGGAAGGTTCCACGCTCGTGGCGGTAACGGTCGATTCGTGTACAGACTGGGTGGCGGGCGCTGGAATTGCGACAGGCGGACGGATCGACACGGACGGGCTCCTGGCGGTGTGTCGCGCGGCGCCGGGTGCTGAGCTCCAGCAGACAAGAGTGGGAGGAAGCTACTTGCGCGCCAACGTGGGCGCGCTGAATCAACTGAGCCAGTCGCTGCGGCCGCCTGTGAGGCAGAGGTGAAGACGCGTCTTCTCGAAGTCACCTCGTATCCCCCTCCTCGGGCAGGATGGGGCGTCCGTGTGGAGTTTCTCAAGAAACGTCTCGAACGCGAAGGCCATGAGTGCGTGGTGCTGAACATCGGAACGAGTCGCCGGATTCCCAGCACCGAGTACGAGACCGTGATGAGCGGAACAGACTTCATCCGCAAGATCTGGCGGTTCTCTCGCCGTGGATTCATCGTGCATGCGCATGCGAACGGCGACTCGCCGACCGGGCTCCTCCTTGCGCTGACGGCCGAGGTCATCAACCTCGCCTGTGGCCGCCGCCCGTTTCTGACGTTTCATGCAGGCGTCATCCAGCGCCATTTTCCGCGAGAAAAGAATGCCTGGCTCGTGCCGGTCTTCTGGCTGCTGTTCCTCATCCCCCGCCGGATCATCTGCAACAGTGACGCGGTGAAGGCCTGCATCAGTCGCTACGGCATTGCGCCAGAGAAGATCGTCGCAATCCCGGCATTCAGCCGTCAGTATCTCGAGTTCTCCCGGGTGCAGCTTCCAGGCGATGTCGAAGCGTTCCTCGGCCGCTGTGCCGTGGCGGTTCTGGCCTACGTACGAATGAGACCTCTGTTCTATCCGGTGACGCTCATCGACGGCATGGCGGAGGTCATGCGCCACAGGCCCGATGTGGGTCTGGTACTCTGCGGCGGCACCGGGCACGCGGACGTGGGTGTATGGCCGGCGGTTCAGGAGGCCATCCGGCGTCACGGTGTTCAGGACCGGATTTGTTTCGTCGAGGATTTCGACCACGACCAGTTTCTGAGCGCACTCGAACGGTCGGGGTTGTACCTGCGCACGCCCATCACGGACGGCGTGGCGTCATCCGTGCTCGAAGCCCTGGCGCTCGGGATTCCCGTCGTCGCATGCGAGAACGGGACTCGACCTGCCGGTGTTGTCACCTACGTCGCGGACGATCCCCAGGGGCTCGCCGCAGCGGTCCAGCATGTCATCGACCATCGCACCGAGGTGGTGGCGGCACTCCGTCAGGTGGCCGCGCCGGATACGGTCGCCGACGAGGTCGCGCTCCTTACCTCCTGAGCCAGGCCGAAAGATCTCGCCCCAGCAGCCGCCCCAGGGACTGGACATCCTGACGGAACACCTCCACGAGCCGTTCGCGAAGCGCCGGTGCGAGCGGTCCTGGATGCCTGGAAGGTAGTTCGCGGGTGTTGGCATCCGCAACCGCCCGACGCAGGCGGGCCACGATCCCACGTTTCCGGGAACCCGAGCCGCCCGTCAGCTTCGGATTTCCGAGCCAACGGTGAAGTTGGCGGCTTCGCGGTGCGTACTCCGTTCGTTTGGACACGTTGTGGCGCTCGGTGAGGTCCGGTACGAACTCGTCATCAACTCCAAGGAAGCCAAAGATGCGTCGCAGCGTGGCCCGAGGATCGACTTCGAAATCGTCGTAGAGCAGGAGCAGCATTCGATCGCGTGGAAACCGATCGGTGTAGCGCGTCAGCTGCTCGTGGTACATCCCGCGAGCGATGTAGTACCACGTCGGCGACCATCCGTCGCGCACGCGGTCTGCCTCCGCGTCGACGGCTTCACCAAAGTCCGATAGAGGCTCGAGCCCATCGCGGCGAAACTGACAGAACTTCGAAAATGCCCTGTCCACCGGGTTGCGAAAGATCGCGATGAGCTTCACGTCGTCGAGCGTCTCGCGAATTCGAGGGGCCGCTTCCGGAAAGTAGAGATTGGATACCGAGGACTCACCGCGTGCCGGCTGCCCGTTCGAGTCCTCGAACAAGGCCAGGTACTCCTTGTCGGTCGTGATCGATTCCGCATACTTGGCCACGCGGAGTCTGTGCTCGAGTCCTTCGTACGCGCGAGGCGCCGCGCCTTCATCCGGTCCCCGGAACACAGGTACACCGCCGCGGAAAGCGAAATAGTTCGGTTCTTTCCGCGCGCTCATGAAAATCTGCGGATGTTGCTTGAGGTATTCATGAATCGACGTCGAGCCGGCCTTGGCGGCGCCGATGAGCAGGAAGTTGGGAAGAGTCACGGGCGATGGCCTCAGGGCTGCCGCGAGCCGGGCTCTCGGAAGCTGATCCGCGGATTCATCTGAACGATGCCCGTGGACACCGTGGTGCCGGAGACCTTCACGCTCGTCCAGGGCCCGCGTTGGAGGATCCGATTCGTCCGCCGATCCCGGACAACGGCCTGGAGTCTGTACATGCCGGGCGTGACGTTCATCTGGAGCTCAACCTCTGCCACGAATGTTGGAGAGGCGGGAATCATGGCGTCTATGGCGTTCGAATTGAGCGAGAAGAGCGGGGAACCGGATGACATCGCCCTGACCACCACCCCGATGCCCGCGGTCTCCGGCACGCGAGCTGCGTCAAGGACGGTGCCCGACAGCGTGAACGTGAGCCACCCGCCGGAAGGAACGTCCTGCAATGACGTTCGTTCGAGCCGGTCGTAGCGAATCGGGGCCGAATCGGTCTGTGAGTGTGAATCGCCGGCAACCTGAACGTATCCGGCGATGACATCGTCCACGGGCCCTGTCTGGACCGCCTGGCCCTGGCTGAGCAGAATCGCCTGCGAGCACAGCTGCGACACCCGCTCGAGGTTGTGTGAGACGAGTACCACTATGATGTCGCGACTGGCAATCTCCTGAATGCGGTCGTAGGCCTTCTGCTGAAACGCATAGTCGCCGACCGAGAGCACTTCGTCGATGATCAGCACTTCCGGGTCGAGGTGTGCGGCGATGGAAAACCCGAGGCGTGCGTTCATGCCGCTCGAGTACCGCTTGACGGGCGTGTCGATGAATTCCGAGATGCCCGAGAACTCGACGATCTCGTCGAACTTGCGGGCGATCTCGGCCCGCTTCATACCCATGACCGCGCCTTGCAGGAAGACGTTTTCCCGTCCGCTCAGGTCCTGGTGGAAGCCAGCCGATATTTCAATGAGCGCGCCGATACGTCCCCGAAGCTCACATACCCCCTTCGTTGGACGCATGATCCTCGTGAGGAGCTTCAAGGCAGTCGATTTGCCGGCGCCGTTGGGCCCGATGATTCCAAGGGCCTCTCCCCGTCGCACCTCGAACGACACGTCGCGGAGCGCCCAGAACTCATCGCGTTCGAGAGAGCTGCTGGCGCTGACGGCCCGCGCGAAGACGGCAGGCACCAGGTCGCGCAACGCGTTGTGGCGCTCACTCCGGCTGAACCGCTTCCACACGTGCTGGAACGTCACTCCCGAGCCGGGCATCTCGAGATCGTATATCGGCAGACCGTCGCAATACCGTGAACCGGGGTGCAATCACCTTGCGGCAGGTGTCGCGGATTGGTAGGCTTCGCCCGATATCCACCAGTGGTGATCAGTCCGCTCGATCGATTTCTGCTCGGGGACCTCGAAGCGTGAACGTACCAGGAAACCGCGCGCCGGGGGCGCTGCTGTGGGACCGCGTCAGGACGACCCGGAAGCAGATCCGGCGAACATTACGGCGGCTCGCAGCGCCGTTCGAACCAGGTCCCGAAGAACGGCTCTTGGCAGCACTGCACGCGGCGATCGCTGCTGGACCCGCCGCAGCGATCGACAACAGGCAGCTCGCCGCCTGGGCTGCCCAGATCGACGGGATGTTCTTCGCGGGTCAGCTTGCCGCCGTCGAACGTGCCGTGCGATTGCTTCTGAAGGTGTCCCCTTCACTGCCGTACGCCCGCAGCATGTGCGGGGTCTTCGACCGGTTGCCACCTGCCGACGGAACTCAATCACCGTTCGTTGACGACCCGAAGAAGGACGCGCAGATCGTGAGTCGGCCTGGCTCTGACCTTGTCGTGGTCCTGTTCTGCGGACGCGGCCTTCGTCTGGGTCTGCCGCTGCCTGTGATGCACCGATGGATCGGGAAGCTGCCCGCGAGCCTCATCTACCTTCGGGACTTCACGAGCCATGCCTACCTCAAAGGTGTACCGTCGTTTGGCCCGGACAAACGGAGTGCCATCGCGGAGCTGCGCCGCCAGATCGAGCGGTTGCATGGACGCCGGGTATGCTGTTACGGCAATTCGGGCGGCGTGTATGCCGCCCTGCATTACGGACTCGAATTGGGAGCGCAAGCCGTGCTGTGCATGGCCGGCAAGACGAATCGTACCAGAGAGTTCAGCGCGTTCTCGCCAAGTGAGCACCGTGCAGCAAGACTTCAACAGGAACACCCGGATGTTCAGCTTGATGCCCGGCGTCTCTACGAGCACGCTCCGAACCCGCCGCGTGTCCGCATCGTCTACGGTGACGGGAACTGGAGCGACAGGCGACACGCCGAACACATGGCCGCGCTGAAGTGCGTCACCCTGAGGCCAATCGAGGACTATGCTGGTCATCGAGCTGCGCTCGAGCTGATCACGCGCGGAGAGTATCAGCAGCTTCTCGACTGGCTGGTTGCTCCGAGCTGAAGAGACCGAATCGCGTCATCCCATGCGAATCCTCTACCACCACCGGACCCTCGGGGACGGCGCGGAGGGCATCCACATCGCGGCAATGATGGCGGCCTTTCGTCAACTGGGTCACGAGGTGCTTCTCTCCGGTGTCACGCCCTCCCTTTCTCCCGGTTCCTCACACAGGTTGATCGGCGGCCTGCGATCGCTGCTTCCTCGGGTTGCGTTCGAACTGGGCGCGGCTGGGGCCGGAGTGCTGGAATACGTGACTGCCCGCCGGACAATCGAACGGGTTCAGCCTGATCTCGTGTATTCGAGGCACGCCCGCTTTGACGTGGCGACACTTGCCGCTGCCCGCAGGCTCGGCGTGCCATCCGTGCTCGAGGTCAATTGCGTGTTCACCTCACCTGAATACGAGCAGTTCGAACCGCACATCATGAGGCAGATGGCCCGATCGTTCGAGCGACGATCTTCCGAACTGGCGACGAGCGTTGTCGCGGTATCCACGCCTCTCGCCCGGGCGCTGAAGGCTCTCGGGCGTGATGACGTAGTGGTGATTCCCAACGGCGCCGACCCCAGTCACTTTGATCCACGGCGTTGTGACGGCATGGTGGTCAGAAACCGTCATGGTCTTGACTCGACGACATTGACCATCGGTTGGGCAGGGATTCTTCGTGAGTGGCACGGCCTGGATCTTCTGCTCGCGGCACTGGCGTCAGTCCCTGATGTCAGGTTGTTGATCGTTGGTGACGGGCCCGCTCGCCCGGCACTCGAACGACAGGCGCGCCAGATCGGTGTTCAGGACCGCGTGGTGATCACCGGACGCGTTGTTCATGAGGACATGCCAGACTACATCGCGGCAATGGACATTGCGGTGGTCGCTGATGAGCGCACGGGAGTCGCCTCGCCCATGAAGCTGCTGGAGTACATGTCGATGGCGCGTGCGGTGGTGGCGCCGAGAAAAGAGAACATCAAGGACTTGATTGACGAAGGAGTGGACGGACTGCTGTTCGAGCCGGGTCAGGCAGACTCGCTGGCCAGGACGATCGATCGTCTGGTTGCGGATCCAGTGCTGCGTGCTGCCATCGGCGCATCGGCACGACGCAAGGTGGAACGCGAGCGCAACTGGCGCAGGATGGCCGAACAGGTCCTCACGTCTGTGAGTTCAGTGACCCGGCCTCTTCGGACAGACGGGTGAGGCAAAGGGGCCGCATATGAGTACGCGGGTCGGACGGTATAAAAAGCTGGCACGTCGGGCTATCGCGCACTGGAGCGATCTGCTGTGCGAGGTTGATCGCTTGTATCTAAGAAAACGCCCGTCACGTATAGACGGTCTGACAATTGCCGACGGGGTGACATTCAGGGGACTGCCTCTCATTGAAATCAGCAATGGCGGACGCATTTCTATCGGCAGAGGGACAACGATCAACTCAGTGAACGCCGGCTACCATATCAACATGCACAGTCCGACGAAGCTGTTTGCCGACAGGCCAGGAGCGGTGATCAGAATTGGCGAGAACACGAGAATACACGGAACGTGTATTCACGCTTACAGGTCGGTAGTGATAGGCGACAATTGTCTGATTGCAGCCAATTGCCAGATCATCGACTGCAGTGGACACGAGCTGTCATTCGAAAACGTCGAGAATCGAATCAACACGACGAGCGATGGCAGTCCAGTTGTCGTCGAAGACTGCGTGTGGATCGGCGCAAACTCCATCGTGCTGCCAGGAGTGTGCATTGGTCGCGGGAGTGTGGTCGCGGCTGGCAGCGTTGTCACCAAAGACATTCCACCGATGGTTGTCGCGGCCGGGAACCCAGCCAGGGTCGTGAAGACAGCTGAACAGGTTCTCGGACCGACTTCTGACGTCGTGGCCTGACCGATGGGGAGACCACGCACGGATGCGGCGGACGAGCCGTATCTTCGGCTTCGATGGCGCGGAGAGACGGTCAGCTTCGACGGCGTCGCACGGTATTCTCGCGGCATACAGCCGGAACCGACCAGGGGCCGCGACTCTCCGTTCTTTGCATGGGAATGGAATGGCTCCGACCTGGCCGTGCAGAACGATCGCTACGGTTTCTATCCGCTGTTCTACTTTCAGTCCGCCGACGAACTGGCGCTGTCTCCTTCGATCCTGCGGCTCGCTGAAATCGGGGTGCCAGTCCGCGTCGATTGGCAGGCTCTCGCCACGTTTCTCTGGGTCGGCAACTACGTCGGCGACGATACCGCTTTTGCCGGGATCAGGATTCTTCCGCCGAACGCCGCGGTCGTGCGTTCGGGCAGCAGGCTCTCGGTTACCGGCGCGCGGCCCGATATTCGCCCCGCAAGAGGCTTGAGCCGGGCCGGCGCCATCGAAGGCTACGTGTCGTGTTTCAGGGAGGCGGTTCGCGAGATGCCCACCCGCGGCGCGGCTGTTGTGCCGCTCAGTGGTGGCCGTGACTCGCGGCACATCTTTCTCGAGCTTCATCGCCAGGGCGTTTCAGATCTGCGGGCGGTCACCGTCCAATACGAACCAATCCTCGAGACCGAAGACATCCGGGTGGCGACCGATCTTGCCGCACGTGCGTCGGTGCTTCATACCACTGTTGAAGTGCCGTGGAATACCCTGGACCTCGAGCGCAGAAAGCTCCGTTACACCAACCTGCAGACATTCGAGCACCGGTGGATCCTCGGGGCGATCGAGGCACTGGGTAGGCAAGAGGCGACGGTGTACGAAGGCGTGGCCGGGGACACGCTGTCAACCGCGTGGGGTCTCACCCCAGAGCGACTGAAGGCCCTCGAGCGAGGAGATCTGCTGGCTGTCGCGGACACCTATCTGCATCCGGACGGCTACATTCCAGTGCTTCTCGCGGGCGATGCGAAGAGGGAGTGCACCAAAGACGCCGCGCGCGAGCGAATTGCCGCCGAGCTTCGAACTCACCTGAATGCGGCGAACCCACTTGGCTCATTCCACGTCTGGAATCGAACCCGTCGCGTCACGGCACTGGCGCCGTGCGGGCTGTGGGACCGAGTGTTTCCGACGTGGTGCCCCTACCTGCACCACAAGGTGTTCGACTTCCTCAGTTCGATTCCGGCGGACCTGCTCCTTGCAGAGCAGTATCACCAGTTCCACACCGATGCGATCCTGATTGGATACCCGGAGTTCAAGGACGTGCCTTTTTCTGGCAAGAAGTCGGTGAAGAAGCCGGCCACGGTGTTCAGCTGGCTCACCGCGTGCCAGCTAGCTCGATTCGAATCGTCGCTCAGGGGTCGCCGACTGTCGGGGGGAAACGCGGTCTGGTCGCGCCTTCTGCGGACGCTCGTCGATCCGACGTACGTGCGGCGGGCGCCATCGCTCCTTCCGCTCCTGACCTACCTGCATGCGCTCGAGGACTCTCTCGCAGGCCGACTTGATTCAGTTTGATTCGGCCCGGCCGCGCTAGACTACGTGCCACGTTTCCGGCGTTGGTACGGTCCACGAGAACGTGTCGAAGGTTCCGATGAGTTGAAGGTTCCGTGGCCTTCCGCTGCCTCGAGGATTGGCATTCCCTGAGATGTCTTCTTGAGCGTTTTGACGGCCGCAGGGACGCGCTTGCCCTGCTTGACGCACCCCTCGCTCGCCGGGCAAAATACCCGGACTCGTCAGCGCGGTAGCACAAGCGATCAATTCTTCGGATTCGAGCGCCGCAATCGATGAAGGGGACTCTTCGTTATGCGCCGGTGTTCTCAGTCCGCCGGATCAGATCAAACCTTTCGCCGCGGGTCTTCACGCTAGCGTTACCGGCACCGTCTTCCCCAGTCTCCTGGGCGAGTGTTTGGATGCGCCTTCGTGGCGCCGACAACCAGAGACGAGAGGAAGCATTAGCCGGAAGGTCTACCGAACGCCCCTTATGCGATCAGCCCCCGACCTACCCCTGCACAGATCTCTTTCGCGAACATCGCCGACTACCTCGCGACGCGCCGCTACAACGAGGCGCAGTGCGAGGCGATGATGCCGGACGCCTCCTGCTTCCCAATCCACGTCAGCCTCGCCGGCAAGTTCGGTGATCACGGCCTCATCTCCGTCGTCGTCGCGCCCGAAGACGGGCGCGCCTTCGTCATCGACGAGTACCTGATGAGCTGCCGCGTCCTTCAGCGGGGCGTCGAGCAAGCGGCTGCAGTACCCCTCGAAGGCGCGCCGTGAGCGTGCCGACCATCCGGTTCACCGCTGCCGAGCTCGACGATTTCGCGAGGCTCAGCGGCGACTTCAACCCGCTCCACACATCCGACCTCTACGCGAGGCGCACACCGTGGGGCGAGCGCGTCGTCTTTGGGGTCTTGGGCGTGATCCGCGCCCTCGCGACACTGCCCACGCGCGCGGGCGAAGAGCTCGCGAGCCTGCAAGCCGACTTCGTAGGTCCCATGTTCGTCGACACGGACTACGAGGTAACGGTCGCCTGGCCCAAGCCGACGACGGCCAAGATCAAAGTGCAGGACGGCACGAAGGTCGTCACCCGGGTGACGGCTCGCTTCCGGCCCGCGTCGGGGACGGCCATCGCCGCGAGAGATGATCCTCGCTCTGCCCTGCGTGCCGACGCGATCGATCGCGCGGCCGAGGACGTCGTCGCGGGCCTTCGGGCAGCAGGTGCCTACGCAACCGACGGCGACCGCTTGCGTGCGCTCCAGTCTCGGCTGGATCTCGCGGCGTGCGGCGTTCCTCC